>NZ_JBIWAP010000005.1:0-310240 GCF_044760075.1 Kitasatospora sp. NPDC098663
GGCGCCCCCGAAGAATGCCTGGACTGCGCCTGCGGCCTCTACCTCGACAGCCCGGCGACCTGACCCCTCCACGAACTTGCGCGGAGCAGCACTAGTGACCACGGCGTGAGCCCTGTTCGGTGGCCGTCACCCAGCGGGGGTGGCGGCCATCGGCGGCGCAAAGGGCCGCTGCCGCACGGACCGGCTGTCCGTCCGGTCCCGGCGCCGTTCTTGCCCGTCGCTCGGAGGGCGCCGCAGTGGCCGTCGAGGGGGAAGCAGGTTTCCGTGGCCCCCGCGTGGCCCCTCACGCCGATGGCACCGGCCCCCGCGGCGGGGGCCGGTGCCATGGTCCGGGTGGTGCGCTCGGGCACCGTCAGGGTGGGACGTGGATCCAGGGTGTCAGCCCTGGCGCGCGCCCGTGACCTTCCCCGTGAGGAGGGGGCCGTCCAGCCACTGGTCCTCCTTGAGGATGTACACCTGCATCCGCAGGGACTTCTCGGACCCGGTCAGCGCGTTGGGGAGCGTGGGCACGGACACTTCGGTGCTCGTCCCGCCCTTGGGGACGGACGCCCAGAGGGAGGGGCTGTTCGCGGACAGGGGCCGCTCCGGGTCGGCTTGTTCACCGAGTTTGGAGAGCCATTCCTTGTCGACGTCCTTCGTGGACAGCTCCGTGCCCTCGCTCACCGGCTGGAAGTCGAACCGCGTCTCGATGGTGGTGTCGGCGGGCTCCGAGAGCTCCACCTTCCAGGTGAGCTTCTGGCCCTTGGTGACCGAGTCGGCGACCGGGGTCACGGTGACCGTGGGCATGGGGACGTCGTTCTCGACGAGCACGCCCCCGAAGGCGCTGCCGACCGCCGTGCCGCTCACCGCCTTGGCCGCAACCTCGTGGCGGAGGTCGTGGTTGTAGCGGGTGCTGCCCTTGACCGTGATCGACACGCCTACGGAGCCGCCGGCCTTCACCGTTTCGGTGTGGACGGTGGACTCGTGGGTCTCCGGGTCGCGGACGGCGAGCTTGATCACGCCGGTGCCCTCGCCGGCGACCTGGACGGGCACGTTGTAGGTGCGGGTGCCGGAGCCGCCCTTCTTGACCGTCAGCTTGCCGATGTCGACACGCGGGAGCGCGACGGGGCTCACCGCCGGGGTGCCGGGGCGCCAGCCCCAGGCGTCCATCAGCCAGAGCTCGCCGGAGCTGTTGCGCGGGATGAGCTCCAGCGACTGCGCCTGCTTCAGGTCGACACCGGCGCTGACGGCGGCCTTCAGCGGGACGCGGACCTCACGCGCCCAGTGCGCGGCCGTCGAGTTGGAGCCGGGAAGGCCGTCGACGGTGACCTGGCCGAGCTTCACCCGCTTGCCGGAGGTGTCGGTGAGGGCGACGTCGAGTCGGGTGCCCCGGGTGTTCGGCGGCACCATCACCCGCAGGGCGAGCGCGTCGGAGCCCGCCAGTGAGAAGGAGTGCTCCGGCGTCAGGCGGACCGGGGTGCCCGGCTTGGTCCAGCGGGCCGTGACCGCGTTGCGGCCCGGCTCACTGGTGGTGTCCGCCCAGGACGCGAAGTGCGGCGACCTACCGGGACCGGAGTCCGTCCTACAGGCCTGGGTGGTGTTCGTCGTGATCTGCTGGCACACGCGCCCGTTCGTCACCGAGAGCGGGTCGTCGGGCCGGATCGCCGGGGTGCGGTTGCCGCCGACGGCGTGGGTCAGCACCCGGACGGGGCCGGCCGAGGGCGCGCTCCGGTCGGAGCCGTCGAGCAGCGGGCGGACCCGGTCGTCGCCCGCGAGGAAGAGCCGCGCGGCCGCGGCGATGTAGGTGGCGCCCGCCGTCTGCTGCTGCTGGGCACTCAGCCGGGTCTCGGCCTGTGGCGAGCAGACCGGGTCCGGGTTGTTCCTGTCGTCCCAGAAGTCGTCGGCGGCCGGGGCCTCGGCCTGGCCGGGCGTCCACTCCGTGTTGAAGAAGTTGTGGTTGGCGCCGACCATGTACACCGCGCTGTGCAGCGCCGTGCCCTGGCCGATGCCCCGGGTGCCGTCGAGGTAGATCTGGCCCTGAAGATCGCTCACATCGCCGTCGCAGCCCGGCAGGATGGCCATGGAGGGCACGTCGGGCGCGGGGTTCTGGCCGAAGCTGGTGGAGCCGATCAGGACGGTGCCGCGGATCCGCCAGTCCACCGGCCCCCGGTAGCCGTCCTCGGCGGGCGGCGGCGGGGAGACGCTGTCGAGAGCCGCCAGGTTGACGCCCTCGCCGCCCCGGGAGTGGCCGACCAGGAGTACCTTCGAGAGGTCTGCGGGCTCCGTCGCGCGCACGGCCTCGGGGGCCTTCGCGGGGTTCGCACCCCACTCCGCCCAGCGGGCGAGGTGCTGGCGCACCAGGGACGAACGGGCTTGCGCCCCGAAGTCGGCCGCGCGGCCGTCCTGCGCGTTGACACCGTTCGCGGAGATGGAAACCGTCACATAGCCCTGGGATGCCAGGCGCTCCTGGTCGTACAGAAAGCCGCGGTAGCTCGGGACCTCCTTCTTGTCCGGCTTGCACGGCCACTCCATGCCCGCGCTGTTCTTGCCGGGCTCGTAGCAGGTGGCATTGCGGCCGTGGAGGAAGAGCGCCAGCGGTCGCTTCCCCGGCGCGTCCGTCGGGCCGACGACCGTGGCGCGCATCTCCACGGGCTCGGCGTAGCCCGGCAGCCTCACCGACTCCAGGGTGTACTCGCCGCTGATGGTGTGGAACGCACCGGCGACACCGGGGTCGACCGGGTTGGCGGGGAACAGGTCCTGGGGCGCCGCCACGGCCGACGAGCGCAGGTGACCAGGTGCCTCGTCGGCCCTTGCGGCGTCCAGCCGCCGCGAACCGGCGACCACCTGGAGTTCGCTCACCGGTCCGACCCTCGCCCCGTCGAGGGGGAGCCGGAAGGTGCGTTGGTCGGGGGAAGGCTTCGGGACGCCGAGGGTCCGCTCCCCCGAGCGGAACTTGACCAGGGCGCCGCCCATGCCCACGGGCTCGGGCGAGCTCCAGATCAGCTCCCCGCCCTCGACCCGCCACCCCTCCGGCAGCCGCTCCCCGGAGGCGCCCGGCGGCGCGCCGGGTATGGACTCGGTAACCGGTTGCGCGTGCGCCGGCCCTGGCGCAGCCGCAGCCAGCGCTACGGCTGCCAGGGCAGCCGCCAGTGCGCGTGAGAGCTGTCTCACGATGATGTCTCCTCGTCGTTGGTCGCGTGGCTCTGTCCACGAGAACGGGCGAATCGAAATGTTCACGACTGCGAAATGTTCACGACTGATGGACAAAGCCGTCCAGGGCAGTCGTCGTCCACGCTCCCCGCCTCCGCGCGTGTCCCGACCCCGCAGCTCAGGGGCGCTGATGCAGCTGCGCCGACTCCGCCGGGGTGCCGTTCACGGTGACGGAGGAGACCTGGAAGCCCTTGAGGTCCGGGAAGAGGCGGTCCAGCGACCGCAGGGCCCGGGCGGTGGCGGTCGTGTCTCCCGTCAACAGGTCGGGCCGCGCCGGGTCGTAGGCGATCCGGACGTCGTGGTCCGCCCCGTCGTAGCCGGCGTTGCCGTCGTCGGGGAAGTACGGGTCCCCGATCCCGACCGCTCCCGCGGGGACGGCGGTCAGGGCGACGCCGAGGACGGTGGCGGCCGCCACCAGGGGGGCGGCCTTGCGGTCGGCGGCGGGGACGGTTGACAGCAGCAGGGCGGCCCCGATGACGCGGGCCGTGAGGGACACCAGGCGGCGGGAGGGCATGACGCGGGAGCCTTTCGGAGGCTGGGCCGGGGCACTCCCCCGGCGGGTTCCACCACCCTGGTCCGTCGATGTCAGGAACTTGTCGAGAGGCTGTCAGGAACCGGTGGGAGTGCCTCCGGAGGCACATGTCGTGGTCGTCGAGGACGATCCCGAGCAGGCCGACCTGGCCCGCCTGTGCCTGGAGCGGGAAGGGCACCGCGTGGTCGTCGTCCACGACGGCCGGGCCGCGCTGGAGCAGGCCCGGCGCGGCCCGGCGGACCTCCTGGTCCTCGACGTGATGATGCCCGTCATGGACGGGCTCGACGTCTGCCGCGCCCTGCGTGCCGAATCCGCCCTGCCGGTGAAGAGCACGGCGGTGACCAGCCGCAGGAGCGCGTCGTCGTCGGGGAAGACCTGGACGACGTCGGTGCGGCGTTTGATCTCGCGGTTGATCCGTTCCAGCGGGTTGGTGGGCAGGGGCGGACCAACGGGCAGACACCGCCGCAGGAACCGCCGGCACGCGTCACTCCCCAGGCGTCGCGCTCAGGCCGGGTTCGGCCGGCCGGGGGTGAGGGCACCCGCCAAGGCGAGGGCAGGGCGCGGGCCCCGCCCGGGTGAGCCGTCAACTGTCCGGCGGACAAGGCCCATCGGCTTCTGGGACAGGATCGGGATACTTCCCGCACCTGCCTGTGAACGACCCTCGCCTACGGTGATCACACCCGGTGAACCTCACCGGCCGAACGACATCGGGAGACCTCATGCGCACGCGCCGCCTCGCCCTCACCGCCGCCGCCGTCGCGGCGCTCGCCGCCACCGCGACGGCCTGCGGGCCGGACAACAGCGCCACGGGCTCCACCGCCGCCAGCCCCGCGGCCACCGCCGCCGCGCCCACCGGGGCCGCGACCGCTGGGGCCGCACCCACCGGGGCCGTGCCGACGAAGGCCGCCGACGCGCCCACGACGCCCTCCGCGCCGAAGTCGTCCTCCACACCGAAGTCGCCCGGCGCGCCCTCCGCCCCCGCCGCCGACAAGAGCGGCTACGGCCAGGCCTGCGGCGCCAACGACCTCGCCCTCAGCGCGAAGGCCGAATCCCAGGCCGGCGGCTACCTCCTGATCACGGCCAAGGCCAAGCCGGGCATCACCTGCACGCTCCCCGGCACCCACCCCACCATCGCGTTCGGCTCGCGCGGCATCGAGGCCGCCAACGCTGAGCAGTCCACCGGCGAGCCGATCACCCTGAGCGGCGCCAAGGTCGCGTACGCGGGCATCATGACGAAGACCACCAACACCAACCAGGCGATCCAGTTCACCGACGTCATCGTGGGCATCGGCAACGCCGACCCCGACCCCGCCAGCATCGCCGTCGGCACCACGCCGGTCGACAAGCCGATCGTCACCAACTGGCACACCGTCGCGAAGGACGCCGTCCCCGGCCTCTGACGACCGTTCACCGACGGGGCGCCGCGCGGCGACCACCGTACGGGCCCGCGCTGTTCAGCTCAGGAAGTCGACGCGGTCTATGAGGCCTCCGCGCACCCGGTAGGCGACCAGGACGCGGACCGGCTCGTCGGCCAGGCCGTGGGCGACTTCGTGGTCGACCACCCAGTCGCCTTCGCTGAGCCGCCCCACGATCTCCGCCCGGCAGCGGCCCTTGGCGAACTGTCCGGCGTACCTGTCACGCAGCGCCTGCCGGCCCTGCAGCCGGCTGCCGTCGGCCCGGTGGATCGTGACGTCCTCGGCATAGGTGGCGACGAAGGCGTCGATGTCGTGGCTGTTGTAGGCGGCGAGCTGCTGCTCGACCACGTCGCGCGGTTCGGTCATGTGATTGATCGTTCCTTCCTCGGTGCACGGGTTACGTGTTACGTGTGACGGGTTTCGGCCGGGTTCAGGCGGGTTCAGGCCGCGAGGCGGCGGGTGGCGAGTTCGGCGTAGAGCGCGGCCCCGTCGGGGAGCACCGCGTCGTCGAACTCCGCGTAGGGCGAGTGGTTGACCGGCAGGTCGTCGGGGTCGGTGCCCTTCGGGGCGGCGCCGAGCCACACGAGCGATCCCGGCACCGCGTCCAGGACCCGGGAGAAGTCCTCCGATCCGGTCATCGGGTTCGGCATCGACCGGAAGCGCTCCTCGCCGAAGACCTCCCGGACGGTGTCCGCCAGGAAGTCGGTCTCGGCCCCGTCGGTCACCGTCACCGGGTACTGGGGAAGGTACTCGACCTCGGCCCGCAGGCCGTGGGCGGCCGCGATGGCCCTGACCAGCTCCACCGTGGTGTCGGCGGCCCTGGACTGCGCCTCGGCGGAGAAGGTGCGCACGGTCGCCTCGAAGTAGGCGGTCTCGGGGATGATGTTGCGCTGGGTACCGGCCTGGATCAGCCCGACGGTGACCACCACCGGATCGAACACGTCGAAGCGGCGGGTCACCATGGTCTGCAGGGCGGTGACCATCTCGCAGGCCGCCGGGATGGGGTCCTTGGCCCGGTGCGGTACCGAGCCGTGGCCGCCCACGCCGTGGACGGTCACGTTCAGCGCGGTGGAAGCGGCCATGATCGGCCCGCGCCGGGAGCCGAACTCCCCGTGCCGCATGACCGACGACACGTGCAGGGCGTAGGCGGCGACCGGGCGCGTTCCTGCCGCGTCGAGCACGCCCTCGGCCAGCATGGCTCCGGCTCCGTCCCACCCCTCCTCGCCCGGCTGGAACATGAAGACCACGTCGCCGTGGAGCTGCTCCCGCCGTGCGGCCAGCAGGTGTGCGGCACCCGCGAGCATGGTGGTGTGCAGGTCGTGTCCGCAGGCGTGCATGGCCCCGTTGTCGGCGGCGAACGGCAGCGGGGCCTTCTCGGCGACCGGCAGGCCGTCCATGTCGCCGCGCAGCAGCACCGCCGGCCCCGGTCGGCCGCCGCGCAGCACCGCGGTGACCGAACTCAGCGCGGAGCCCTGGCTCACCTCCAGCGGCAGTCCGTCCAGGGCCCGCAGCACCCGCTCCTGGGTGCGCGGGAGGTCCAGGCCCAACTCGGGGAACCGGTGCAGGTCGTGGCGCAGCCGGACCAGGTCCGGGGCCAGAGCGAGAGCGTCGTCGTGCAGGGACACGGGCACCTCCGTCGATCCCGCGCGTGGCGGGAACTTGTCGGGAACTTGTGCAGAGCGATCTTGTTCCGTGATTCTGGATCTCGCGGCGGGATCTGCCCGCGATTTCGCAGGATCACGCCACCAGGAGGCCCTTCGATGAACGAATCCACCGGCAGCCGACGGTGACCGGCGCCGAGGTGACCGACACCGAGACAACCGACGCCGAGACGACCGGCGCCGAGGTGGCGGTGGACGAGCTGGACCTCGCCCTGGTGAACGCGCTGCAGCTGCGGCCCCGCGCGCCCTGGTCGCTGCTCGGCCAGACGCTCGGGATCAGCCCGGTCACCGCCGCCCGCCGCTGGCACCGGCTCTCGCAGGCCGGGATCGCCTGGGTGACCGCCTACGGTCTGCCGCACCCCGAGGACCGCGGGTGCGTCGCCTACCTCGACCTCGACTGCGCTCCCGGCCGACTCCGGCAGATCGCCGACGAACTGGCCGAGGACCCGCACGTGATGAGCATCGAACACGTCGCCCAGGGCTGCGACCTCGCCGTCACCGTGGCCTTCGCCGACCTGGCGACGGTCTCCCGGTACACCGCCGAACGGCTCGGCCGACTCCCCGGGGTCAACGCCGTCCGCGTCCACCTGGCGACCGGCTTCTACGCCGAGGGGATCCGCTGGCGACTGGACTCACTGGACCCCGCCCAGCGCGTGGAACTGCACGACGATCACCCGGCCGGCCACGGGCCGCCGTCCGGCGTACGAGCCGAAGTCCGCGAAGAAGAACGGGAGTTGCTCATCAGGCTGGGCGTCGACGGCCGCCTCGGCCAAGCGGAACTGGCCGCCGCCACCGGGCTCAGCCCGTCCACGCTGCGCCGACGCCTCGACCGGCTGGCATCCTCCGACGCGATCCGCTTCCGCTGCGAGATCGCCGCCCGCGACGCCGGCCGCCCGGTCCTGGCGACCTTCCGGGCCGACCTTCCCCCGGACCGGCTCGACGAGGTCGGCCCCCAGCTCGCCAGACTCCCCGAGGTCCGGTTGTGCGTGTCCGTCACCGGCCCGCACAACCTCCTGCTCTCCGTCTGGCAGCGCTCCCTCGCCGACGTCCAGCGGCTGGAGGCCGTCCTCGCCCGCAGGTTCCCCGACCTGAGGGTGGCCGAGCGTCGCGTGTCGCTGCGCACCGTGAAGCGGATGGGCCGGATCCTCGACCCGGACGGACGCGCCGTCCGCGCCGTTCCGCTGGACATCTGGCGGGACCCGATCCCGGTCTCCTGACGGCCGTTCAGGTCGGCCCCTGCTTCAACGCGCCGTCTCCAGGAGCCGCGGGCCGCCTCGCACGGGCCCGGCGGCCCGCCCGTGTGTTCCGGCCATTTCCGGGCGTAGGCGCCCGTACCGGTCGCCCCGGCGGGCAGGATGGCCGACGGTCCGCGCCACTGCCCGGCCGGGCCCCGCAGACCGATCGGAAGGCAGGGACCAGCCATGCCCGAGAGCGCACGGCGATGCACCGTGGCGGCGACCCTCTGCGCCGCACTCATCGGCGCAGTCGGCCTCCTCGCACCATCCGCCCAGGCCCAGGCCCAGGCCCCGGCGACCGTGTCGTCGACGGCGGACCGGCCCCGGGACACCACCACGCCCCCGGGCACCGAGGGGCAGTCCACCACGGTCACCCGTCCCGACGGCACCCAGGCGCGGTTCGCGGTCTTCGCGACCGACGACGGCACCGGCGGGACCATCTGGTACCAGACGCAGTCGTCCTCCGGTGGCCCGTTCGGCGCCTGGAGCCAGGTCAACGGCATGAGCCTCAGCTACCGGAACCAGGTGCTCACCGCCGTCGCGGACGCCGACGGCGCGCTGGAGGTGTTCACCATCGGGTACCAGTCGTCGGTCCTGGTCCGGATGCACCAGGCGGGCCCGGACGGGCCGTGGTCGGCGCCCGAGCCCTTCGGCCCCACCGGGGGGCTGGTGCCGAGGTTCTTCGGGGTGCCGGTGGCCTTCCAGCGGGCGAACGGCGCGCCGGCCTTCTTCCAGGTCTACCAGGGCGCGGCCAGCCCGCAGTTGTACGTCAACGAGCAGAGCACCCCCGGCGTCTGGGGCTCCTGGACCAACCTGGGCACCGGTCCGCTGCCGGAGGCGGTGGCCACCCCCTCCACCGTCAGCGAGTCGGCCGACGGGAGGCTGACGGTGGTCGCGCACATGTGGAACGGCCCCTCGTTGTCCGCCGAGATCTCCGAGCAGACCCCGGGCGGCGCCTGGGGCCCCTGGCGCGACTGCCGCAACGGCGGCTGCGCCGGAGGCTGACCGTCGGGGGGTGGCCGCCGGCGGCCACCCCCGGAAGCCCCACGTGGCGGCCGGGAGGCCGAGCACACCCCCTGACAGCGCCACCCCACGCCGACCTGCCCGACGGCCTCGACCACCCCCGGGCCCGAGCCGCCCGAGGCGCTGACGCAGACTGGGAGACGGACCACACCCGACCGACCGGAGGACGACACTCATGGCCGACCGGCCCCTGACGCTGATGGCAGTGCACGCCCACCCCGACGACGAGGCCACCTCGACCGGCGGCGTCCTCGCCCGCTACGCCGCCGAGGGCATCCGCACCGTCCTCGTCACCTGTACCGACGGCGCCTGCGGCGACGGCCCCGGCGGCGCCAAGCCGGGCGAGGAGGGCCACGACCCCGCCGCCGTCGCCGAACTGCGCCGCCAGGAACTCGAAGCCAGCTGCCGGATCCTCGGGGTCGACCACCTCGAACTGCTCGGCTACGGCGACTCCGGGATGATGGGCTGGCCCGCCAACGACGCCCCGGGATCGTTCTGGAGCACCCCCGTCGCCGACGGCGCCGCCCAGCTCGCCGACCTGATGCTCCGCTACCGGCCCGACGTCGTCGTGACCTACGACGAGAACGGCTTCTACGGCCACCCCGACCACATCCAGGCCAACCGCATCACCATGGCCGCCCTCACCCAGGCCGCCCTGACGCCCAAGGTGTACTGGACCACGGCGCCGCACTCGATGATGCAGCGCTTCGGCGAGCTCATGCGCGAGTTCGGCGCCGACGGGGGCGACGGAGCCGACGGGGACAACCCGGAGCCCACCGGGGAGGCCGTGGAGCTGCCCCCGATCGGGCTGCCCGACGAGGAGATCACCACCTGGGTGGACGCCACCGCCTTCGGCGGGCAGAAGTACGACGCGCTGCTCGCGCACGCCAGCCAGGGCGAGAACATCTTCTTCCTGAAGATGGGTCGGGAGCGGTTCACCGAGCTGATGGGCGTGGAGACGTTCGTCCGGGTCCTCGACACCACCGGCGCGGCGCTGCCCGAGAAGGACCTGTTCACCGGCCTGCGCTGAGCCCCAGGGTGAGCCGCAGGGCAGGCCCGGGGCCTCGGACTGAACGATGCAGGCCACGCCCGGAAGGGCGTGGCCGCTTCCGCTCGGGGGCAGTCGACGAGGGACCGGACCTGGACCGGAACCCCGGCCGCCGGTACCCGTGCCCGCTCCGCTGACCGGAGCGGGCACGGGCCACCACGATCAGCGGGTGGTGTAGCCGCCGTTGGCGAACACGGCCCGCCCGTTGATCCACCAGCCGTCGGTCCAGCCGTCGGCGAGCAGGAACTTCACGAGCGGGGCGATGTCCTCGATCCCGGTGAGCATCCCGTTCTGGCGGACGGCCTGCGGTAGGCGACGGAGTCGTCGGTCTCGGCCGGGTAGAAGAACGAGGTGTCCATCGGGCCGGGGGCGACGTTGCCGCCGTCACCACGCTGTTCGACGGACTCGCCGCCGCGGCCGGGCAGGGCGGGTAGCCGTATTCGCCGGCCTGCTTGGTGCCCGTCCGCCGACGGCACCGCTTTCTCCTCCCCGGACCGGAAAGGAACCACGCCATGACCGCCCCGCACGCCTTTCCCCTGAAACCCACCCCGATCCACGTGCCCGACGAGGAACTCGACGACCTGCGCACCCGTCTCGCGCTGACCCGTCCCCCGCTGGACGAAGGGAACGAGGACTGGTCCTACGGCGTCCCGGACAGTTACCTCCGTGAACTGGTCGCCTACTGGCGGGACGGCTACGACTGGCGCAAGGCCGAGGCCGCCATCAACGTCCACGAGCACTACCGGGTGAGCGTCGCTGGCGTCCCGGTGCACTTCATGCGCAAGCCCGGCCGCGGCCCCCGCCCGATCCCGTTGATCCTCACCCACGGCTGGCCGTGGACGTTCTGGCACTGGTCGAAGGTGATCGACCCGCTCGCCGACCCGGCCGCGTTCGGCGGCGACCCCGCCGACGCGTTCGACGTCATCGTGCCGTCCCTGCCCGGCTTCGGCTTCCCCGGCCCGCTCACCGGCTTTCCGGACGTCAACTTCTGGAAGGTCTCCGACCTCTGGCACACCCTGATGACCGAGACCCTGGGATACGGGAAGTACGCCGCCGGGGGCTGCGACATCGGCGGGATCGTCTCCAGCCAGCTCGGCCACAAGTACGCCGACGAGCTGTACGGCATCCACATCGGCTCCGGGCTGCCGCTCGACTTCTTCACCGGACCCCGCGCCTGGGACTTCGCCCGGAACCGGCCCCTCACCGACGACCAGCCCGCCGACGTCCGCGCCCGCACCATCGAGCTGGACCACCGCTCGGCGTCCCACCTCGCCGTGCACACGCTCGACGGCGCCACCCTGGCCCACGGGCTGAGCGACTCGCCCGCCGGGCTGCTCGCCTGGCTGCTGGAGCGCTGGAACGCCTGGAGCGACAACGGCGGAGACGTCGAATCCGTCTTCACCAAGGACGACCTGCTCACCCACGCCACGATCTACTGGGTGAACAACTCCATCGCCACGTCGATGCGTTACTACGCCAACGCCAACCGCTACCCCTGGACCCCCGCCCACGACCGCACCCCGGTCGTGCAGGCCCCGGTCGGCCTCACCCTCGTCACGTACGAGAACCCGCCCGGCATCCACACCGCCGACGAACGCGTCCGGGCGTTCAGGACCGGCCCGCAGGCCGCGTGGTTCAACCACGTCAACGTCAACGCCCACGACCACGGAGGCCACTTCATCCCCTGGGAGAATCCCCACGCCTGGGTCAGCGACCTGCGCCGCACCTTCCACGACCGCAGGCCCTGAACAACCCTGCCGGCTCGCCCGGCGACAGGCCGGACGAACGCTGCCCGGCGGGGGCGTGCGCGGGGCCGGCGGCGGGATCAGGGTGCTGGAAGACGGACGGAACCGTGTCCGCCACGCCCCCCCACACCCTCGTGCTGCGCCACGACGGCACGCCTCGCCGACGTCCTCAAGAACGGGTGAGGAGTTCGGTGAGGTCCGCCAGCGCGGCGTCCCACCCGTGGGCCAGCACCACGCCGGCGGGGTTCAGCACCACCTCGTCGACTCCGGCCGTCCCGTAGGCGGCGAGCTCGGTCGCCAGCTGGTCCGGCGAGCCGTAGAGGAAGACACCGGACTCGACGAGTTCGCGGGCGCCGGCCACCGGGTCGCGGGTGTCCAGGTGCAGGCCCGCGCGGCGGAGCATGTCGGCGTAGTGCGGCGCGCCCAGGTGCCGGCCGGCGCCGTGCTGGGCCAGCACCATCGGGTGGCGGCCCGGCCGGGCGACGGCGGCGTGCACCACGGTCACCACTCTCGGCGGGGCCGCCGCCCGGCCCGTCGTCGCCGCGCCTTCGGCCAGGGCGGGGACGAGGACCTCGGCCACGTACCGGGGCGGGGTCATCCAGGTGATCGCGACGTCCGCGACCCGCCCGGCCGCGCGGGCCATGGCGGGTCGCAGGACGCCCGCGCCCAGCTCGACCGCCGGCGGGTGCCCCCCGTGCGGGAGTCGGAGCCCGGGCGCGGCGGGGCCGGGGCCCGGGGCGGGCGGCCCGGCCGACCGGCCGTCCAACAGCGTGCGGACGGCGCCGACGTAGTCCGCCACGGCCTCGGCCGGCCGGGCGTAGGGGGCGCCCAGCAGGCCGCCGACGAGCGAGGGTTCGCCCGCGCCGTAGCCGATCACCGGCCGGTGTCCGGTGAGCACGGCCAGGGACTGGGCCTGGGCGGCCGCCTCGAAGGGGTGCCGCAGGGCCGTCAGCGTGACCGAGAGCCCGACCGGGATCCGCTGCCCCGTACCGGCCAGCCAGGCCAGCGCCTGGTGGCTCTCCACCGCCAGGGACTGCCCGAGCCAGAGCCGGTCGGCCGCGCCGGCGCCCACCAGCGAGGCCAGCGCCGTCAGCGCGGTGAGGTCGGCCCGGTCGCGGAGGGCGTGCGGGAAGAGGACGGAGATCCGCATGCCGCTCAGCCGTTCCGCGAGGGGTCGGTGGGGTCGGTGGCCGCGTCGCGCAGCGATCGGGCGACGGAGGCGGCGAGCGCCGGTCCGCCTGATCCGGCCGGGCCGTCCGGGGCGGCCGCGTGTCGCAGTACTCCTTCGGCCACCGCCGCCGCCCGGTGCTGGCCGAAGCTCCGGCCGCGCCACCCGGCCCTGGTGTCGCCGGGCTCGTCGGCGGTGGCGATGCCCGGCCCCAACGGGTGGGCGAAGACCGAGGTCCGCGTTCCGAGGCCGGGCAGGTCGCGCAGGGCCGCCGCCAAGGCCGTCAACTCGTCGGCGTGGGACCGGGGGAGGTAGAGCACGACCGCGTCGCGACGCGGGTACGACCAGGGCCGGGAGAGGATCTTGGCCCGGTACCGCAGCGAGCGGGCGGCCAGCTCCCGGAGCAGCGCCGCCCAGAGCGCGGGCGCGGCGGTGAAGTCCTCGACGTGCAGGTAGAGCCGCCGCAGCGACTCGCCCTCGTGCGGCCCGCCGTGCGGCCCGTCCACCAGCAGGAAGCCGGGCGACAGCGTGGGGCGGACGGCGGGCAGCTCGACGGTCACGGACGTGTCCGCCGGTCGCGGGCCGTCGCTCCGGACGGCGGTGGCCGGGACGCGGACCGTCACGCCGCCCAGCTCGACCGTGAACTCCGTGGCGGCGCCCCCGGTTCCGGTCCCGCACTCAGCTCCGGCCCCGGCTGCGGCCCCGGCCTCGGTCCCGGTCCCGGTCCCGGTCGGGACGGCGGCGCGCAGGTGGGCGGGGGCGAGCGTGTCCGCGTGCGGTGTCGCCGAGATCAGCTGCCGCTCGAACTCCACGTCACGGCGGGGCAGTCGGGTGGCGGTGCCGGATCGGTCGAGGCGCGACCGGTCGAGGCCGGCGTGCCACTGCTCGTAGAGCGCCGTGCCCAGGGCGATCCGCAGGCCGCGCGGTGAGTCGGCGCTGATGCGGTGGCCGTCCACCGTGACGGCCTGCGGGTACTCGGTGAGATCGATGCCGGTGAGTGCGGCCGCGAGCTGTTCGGACACGTGCGTCATGACGCCACCAGCCCGATCGCCTCGATGAACCGGTCCGGGGCGAGCAGTGCCCCGCGTCCCACACCGGCGATGCCGCGCTGAACCGCGCTCAGGGTGGGCCGGACGCCGGCGGTGGCCATGGTGCGGTCGAAGAGGTGCCAGCCGGCGTACCCGACCACCCGCTCCGCGAGTTCGGGATCGAGCCGGTCGGTTTGCTGCCGGTAGCCCTGCCAGAAGGCGCCGATCACCGGGAGGACGGCGGCCAGTTCGCGCTCTCCGCTGCGCATGAGGGCGCCGTGGGCGTCGGCGGGTCGGCCGCCGTCAGTGAGGTCGGGGCCGGGGCCGGGGCCGGTCACGTCAACCTCGGCGTCGACCTCGTCGGTGTCGACGCCGGTGAACATCCGGCTCGCCGCGCGGTACAGCCACTGCCCGACGAAGCCGCCGAGGTCGATCGCCGGGTCGGCGAGCTGGAACTCCTCCCAGTCGGTCAGCTGGAGCGTGCCGTCGCAGAGCAGGAACTGGTCCAGCCGCAGGTCGCCGTGGACCGGGAGGTGGTCGGCGGCGGCCGAGCGGGCGTCCAACTCGCGCAGGGCGCCGTGCAGTCGGCGGTCCTGCTGGAGCAGGCCCCACAGGGCCAGTTCGGCGCCGCTGCTCGCGGTGTACTTGGCCACGGTCAGCGCGGCCAGCCGGTGGCCGGTGCGCGTGCTGGGGCGGGGCTTCGGTCGGACGTCGGCCGTCGGGAAGCCGTGCAGCTCGGCGAGCGCCCGGCCGGCCCGCCGGGCGAGTCCGGTGTCGAAGCCGTCCTCGTCGGCGAGGGTGTTCCCGGTGACGGCGTCCGCCAGCAGGTCGAAGACCAGCACCAACCGCTTCCGGTCGCCGCCGAGCAGCGCCGGAGACTCCCAGGAGAGTGCGCCGGCCCCGGTCCGGGCCGACTCGAAGGCGCAGGAGCGGTCGTAGCGGTCGGTTCCGTCGGGGGCCTGGCCGTCGAGTCGTTTGATGAAGACGCCGGTGCCGTCCGTGGTGCGTCCCGCCCACGAGTCGTTGCGGCCGAGATGACTCACCAGGCTGTCCGGGTCCAGCGGGGCGAAACCCAACGCGGCCAGTGCCACCGGCACTTCGGGCGCGTACTCGAAGATGCCCGGGGTGCGGCCGGGGCCGGCCCGGTCGGCTGCCGGCGTGGCCGGTGGGGTCGAGACTGTCGCTGCCATGGCGGCCACGCTAGGGATCCCGGCCGACGGTCGCCACGGGCAGGATCGTGTCATGCCAGGGCGGGCAAGGGGCAGGATGCCCCCACTTTCCTGCTACTGGGCACCGGCATCGAACGCCTGATCTGCTGGGGGCGGTCGAGGAACCCGCTCCTCGCCCGAAATCCGAAGCCGAATCCGGGCCCGATCCGAGCTCGAATCCGACGAGTCGAGAGGATGACCATGAGCTCTGCTGACCTGATGGGCGGCTACGCCGCCTACACCACCCCGAACGCGGCGATCGAGGAGCTCGCCAGCACCGGCATCACGGCCGAGTTGGAGTTCACCCCGGTCCTCACGGTCACCCCGTGGACCGAGGCGATCTCCCTGGTGGTGGTCTCCATCGCCACCCAGCTGTGATCCGCTCGCAGACCTGATTCCCCCTCCATCTCAAGGGAGTTCGACATGAGTACTGCTGACCTGATGGGCGGCTACGCCGCCTACACCACGCCGAACGCCGCGATCGCGGAGCTCGCCAGCACCGGCGTCGCCGGCGTCCCGGCGGAGCTGGAGGTCACCCCGACCGTCTCGCTCGTCGTCCTCTCGCTCGTCACGATCACCATCATCGGCTGACGGACCCGTCGAGCGTCACGTCGTCCGGGCCTCGCGGCGCGCTGCGGGCGGGGCCCGGCCGGCGGCCGGAGCGGTGCACCCAGCCGGCGACGCCGACCCGCGAGGAGCACTGCAACCGCCGCATCGTCTCGCGGAGGTGGTTGACCACCGTCCACTCCGAGATGCCCAGGCGGCGCGCGATCTGATGGTTGCTCAGTCCGTCGGCCACCAGCAGCGAGACCTCCAGTTGCCGACTGGTCAGTTGCCGCCTCGGCGGTGCTTCGGCGGAGTCCGGCTCGGCGGAGTCCGGCTCGGCGGAGTGCGGCTCGGCGAGGGGGAGGACGAGGGAGAGGGAGCAGAGCAGGTCCAGGAGCGCGGTGTCCGCGCCGGTCGCCAGCGCGTGGGCGAACTCGTCCTCGGCGAGGCGGCGGCGGATGCCGGGCAGCAGCCGGGCGGTGGCCAGGTCGGGATCCGCGGGGTCGCCGGGGATGCCGGCTCGCCCCGGATGGAAGCTGCCCAGCAGCCGGGCGGCGTCGGCCGCCCGCGCCGGTGCGGGGCGCAGCGGACTCGCGACCAGGCCGACCAGCGCGCCGAGCGTGGCGACCGCGCCGAGTGGGCGCAGGTGGGCCAGCCCCTCGACGTAGTGGGCGCGGGACGCGGACGGATCGCCCCCGGCGGCGGCGAGCAGGCCCAGGTGCAGCAGGGCCGTGCCGACCAGCAGCACGTCCCCCCGGCGCCGGGCCGCGGTCAGCACCCGGCCCGCCAGTGCGCCACCGGGCCCGGTCCGACCGAGCCGGAACCCGACCAGGGCGGCCTCCAACTCGACGCGCAGGGCCGCCGGTTCGTCACCGGCCGCACGGAGGAGCGCTGCTGCCCCGGTGAGGGCGGCGAGGGTACGCTCGGGGTCCCGGTCGCATCCGGTCAGACCCCGCAGCCGTAGGAGTCGGGCCGCCGTGGAGGGTTCATCGGGCGCGGTCCGGGATCGGTCCGGCCGGGATGAGGCCGCCTCGGCTTCGTCCAGCAGGGAACTCGCCAACTCGTGGTCGCCGTCGAGCAGTCGGGCCTCGGCGCGGATCAGCGCGAGCCGGACCCGCGCTCGCCCGCCGGTGATGCCGGTGGGATCGGCGGGATCGGTGGGACTGGTGGCGCCGAGCGGCACGGCGGGCCGGTCGGCCCAGTCCGGGCCGAGGCCTGCGACTCGGGCGTGGGCGAGCAACTGCTCCATCAGGTCGAGGGCCTCGGCGGTGAACCCGAACCGGGTCAGTGTGCCGACCGCCAGCCGGAGGTTGGCCTCCTCGACGCGCAGGGCGAGCAGGGCCGTCGGCTGGTCACCGGCGGCCAGCCGACGGGCGGCCCCGGCGGCGAGCCGGGCGTAGTAGCGCGCATGGCGGAGCATGAGGACGACGAGTGGGCCGCCGGCGGGCCGGACCTCGGGCAGGTCGCCGAACGGCACGTACAGTCGCGTCTCGGCCGCACCGTCCAGTCGGCCGGACGGCCGGTCCTCCAGCGTCAGCGACTGCCGATCGAGCAGGGCCCCCAACGCCGCCGGGAAGGCGCTCGGCGCGATCCCGGACACCGCCCGGAGCGCCTCGGGCCCGAATCCGCCGGCGAACAGGGGTGTGCAGGACATCAGCCGCGCCGCGTCGGCGCCGAGCGGGCCGCATCGCCCTGATGGTCGCCCCACCTCTCGCCCCACCTCTCGCCCCCGCGACCATCCCGGCGACCGGTCCGCCGACGGAACGGGCAGCGGGACGGGCGGCGGGCCAGCCGGCTCGACATAGGCGGCCACCAGGCGGCCTCCCCCCGCCCCGCCGAGTGCGGCCAGCACGGTGCCGACGCCCTCCAGCGCCGCCACCCGGGCCGCGAGCACCAACGCCCCTGGCAGGCCCCGGAGTTCCACGCAGATCCGGCCCACGGTCTGCTGGTTCCGGGAGGTCACCGTGAAGCCCGGACTCCAGGCCCGCCGGGCGGCCGTGAAGACCTGTACCGCGGGAGTGCGGCAGAAGGCGTCCAGGTCGGTCGGCGACCAGTCCACCGGAACGGCCAGCGGGTCCACCCGGTACGCCACGCCGCCGCCGGCGGGCGGCAGCCGACCGGTGGCGAGCAGCTTCACCCCACGCGGGGCGCACCGGGCCAGCAGCGCCAGGTAGTCGTCCGGCTCGACCTGATCGACCGTCAGCAGCTCGGCTGGTCCCGGGGTTCCGGCCGCCCCGCCCGCCGCCCGGTACTGCTCGGCGACCGCGAACGCCAGCCGGGTCTTGCCGCTGCCCGGCAGGCCGTGCAGCAGCACGCCGGGTACGGCGGGGTCGGCGAGCAGCCGCAGCAGTTCGGCCGTCTCACGTGCTCGCCCGAACAGTTCACCCGTGAAGGCCCGGTGGTCCGCGGGCTCCTGCCGGGGGACGCCGGACTCGAACAAGATGGTCATGGACGGCTCCAGGGCCGGCTCCGCCCGCCTACACGGCGCGGGCGCGCCGGCGGGATCGTCCGTACTGATCCTGGACGGCGGCGGCGGCCGGCGGTATCCCAGACTTCTGGGACGCCGCCGGTCCGGCATCGCCGGTTCAGCGTCGCCGGTTCGGCATCGGTGCGTGGCCGACCGTCGGGACGGCGAGCGCAGACCGCCACCCGGGGCCGTCACGGAGCCGTCACGGAGCCGTCCACCGCCGGGCTCGCACGGCGGCCCCGTTCCGCGGGCTCAACCCCTCGTCCGGGCCGGCCCGCCGTCCGGTTCCGGACTCACCGCAGTCCCCGGTGCCGGCGGTGGTGGCCCGCGTGGTGGTGGTGGTGCCGGTTGCGCCGTCGCCACCGCCGTCGACCGACTCCCGCCGCCGAGGCTCCGGCCGCCGACGCTCCGGTGGACCGGGACGAGTCGGCGAAGGCGTCGTCCGACTCCCGGCCGGAGTCCTTCGATCCCGCGGGCAGCACGTCGATCCGGCCCATCTGGCCGTGCGAGGAGTGCACCATGTGGTGGCAGTGGTAGACGTACTCGCCCGGATATTCGCCCCAGGTCATGGCGATCCGGACGCTCTCCCCCGGGTGGACCGTGACGGTGTCCTTCAGTCCGGCCTCGGCCGGGCCGACCGGCACCCCGTCACGGTCCAGCACGCGGAACTGCACCAGGTGGGTGTGGAAGGAGTGGGGGGCGTGGAAGACCCCGGCCGGCGGGCGGGTGAGGTGGTTGCGGATCGTCCAGATCTCGCTGCTGCCGACGGTGGTCCGCACGTCGGTCCGCTTCGGGTCGTACTTGCGCCCGTTGATCCTGGCGTCCGGGAAGGTCGTCAGCGCGAACTCCCGGTGCACCGTCGCCTTCGGGATCGGCGGCAGGGTGGCCAGGACGTCCGGGATCCGGCTCCGGTCCTCGGCCGTCCGGGTGATGTCGAAGCGCAGCACCTCGGTCCGCTCGCTCTCCAGCGCGGCCGTGTTCTCCAGCACCACCGATCCGCCGACCGGGTAGCGGGCGAAGTCGACCACGATCTCGGCGCGCTCCGCACCGGTCAGGGTCAGCTCGTGCAGCGTCACCGGCGCGGCGAGCAGTCCGCCGTCGGAGGCGATCTGGGTGAACGGCTGGCCGTCGGCGAGGCGCAGCGACACATGGCGGTTGGGCGAGACGTTGAAGACCCGCAGCCGGTACTTGCGCGCGGCCACCTGGAAGTAGGGCCGTTCCTTGCCGTTGACCAGCATGTGCGGGCACGCGTACGGGTCGGTGTAGACCAGCCTGCCGTCGGTCTCGATCCGGGCGTCCCGGATCAGCAGCGGGATGTCGAACTCGCCGTTCGGCAGCGGCAGGCCGCTCTCGTGCGGGTCGCTGAGCAGGTAGGCGCCGGCCAGGCCGCGGTAGACGTTCTCGGCCTCCAGCTCGTGCGCGTGGTCGTGGTACCAGAGCGAGGCGGCTACCTGCGAGTTGGGGTAGCGGTACTCGCGGGTCTCGCCGGGCTTGACGAGGTCCATCGGCAGGCCGTCGTAGCGCGAGTGCACATGGCCGCCGTGCAGGTGGACGGAGGTGTGCACGCGCAGGTCGTTGGTCTGCTGGACCACCACCTCCCGGCCCCTGACCGCCCGGATGGTCGGACCGGGGAAGCAGCCGCCGAAGGTCCGGACGGTGGTCAGCAGCCCCTTGACGATCTCCGCCTGGGTATCGGCCATCCGCAGCCGGTACAGGTCCGAGGAGTCCGTCCGCGACACCGGGCTCAGCACGGGGGGCACCGGCATGGCGTGCTCGAAGGGGGTGATCCGGGCGGCCGACCGCTTGGCCTCCGACCTGGGCGGCGCGGCTTGCGCGGCCGGAGCGGCCGGCAACGCCAGGGACGAGACCCGGGCCCCGCCCGGTGCGCGGTCCCAGGGGAAGAGGACCGCCGGGCCGCCTATCGCGGCGGCTTTCAAAAGGTCTCGTCGGTTCAGCATTCCCGGTCTTTCCGTCCAGGGCCGGGCGGTCGGTACGCCGCCGGGCCAGTGGTCGCCGGTCGTGGTTTCCGGCGGCCCTGCTCGGTGGCCGCCGCGCGCACGACGGCGCGGGCCGGGCGTGTCGGACCGTAGCGCCGACGCGACGTTCCGTCACTGCCCGTTGGCTCAGTATCGGCGAGCTTCTCGCGCTCCGCAGCGCGACCGCACCTGCCCGGACGCGGGGCCCGGGCCCCGGCCCCGGCCCCGGCCTCCTGAACGACGGACGCGGGGGCCGGGCACCTGGTGCCCGGCCCCCGCGTCCGTCGTTCAGGATTCGGGCGACGCCCAGGTGCCCAGGGACATCTCGGCGGTGATCCCCGGGCCGAACCCGGCCAGCAGCCCTTGGTGGCCTTCGAGGGCCGACTTCTCGTCGAACATCCGGGCCAGGGCGTCGAGCACGACCGCGCTGGCGATGTTGCCGTACTGGGTGAGGGTGGCCCGGCTGAAGCGGAACGCCTCGGGCGGCACCTCCAGGAAGCGGCTGAGGTCGTCCAGGATCCGTGGGCCGCCGGCGTGGACGATGTAGAAGTCCAGCGTGCCCACGTCCCACTGGTGCTGCTGCGCCACCGCGCGCAGGGCCGGGCTGAGCGGCTCCATCGTCCCCGGCACCCTCTTGTCCAGCTGGAAGTGGAATCCGGTGGGGCGGACCGCGTAGGAGATCCACTCCTCGGTGTTCGGGATGAGGTACGAGCCGTTGCGTTCCAACCGCATTCCGGTCCCGCCCTCGCCCCGGACCACGGCGGCGGCGATCCCGTCGCCGAACAGGCCGTTGGACAGCAGCGAGCCCACGCCCAGGTCCGTGGGCTGGTAGCACAGCGAGCAGAACTCACAGGCCACGATCAGCACGTTGGCGCCCGGGTAGGCCGAGCAGAAGTCATGGGCCCGGTTCACCGCCGCGCCGCCGGCCGCACACCCCAGTTGGGCGATCGGCAGCTGTCGGGTCTCCGGCCGGAAGCCCAGCCTGTTGATCAGCCACGCCGTGAGCGACGGCATCATGAAACCGGTGCACGACACATAGACGATCAAGTCGATCTGGGAGGCCTCCACTTGGGCCTGCTCGAGGGCCCTGACCACCACCGCCGGGACACGGTCCTTCGACTCCGCCGCGAAGACGGCGCTCCGTTCGTCCCACCCCGGGTGTTTCAGCACCACCTCGATGGGTTGGATCAGGTGCCGCTTGCGCACTCCGGTGTTCTTGATGAGACGCAGCGCCAGTTCGAGCTGTGGGTGGTCGGGGTGGAGCCTGCGCGCCAGCTCGATGGTCTCCTCGTTGGTGATGACGTGCTCGGGTACATCTATCGCCGGTTTGCACAGAACTGCCACGGCACTTCCTCCAGACGGGCGGTGTTCCCGGTGCGACCCTGGCGGGGCGGGATTTCACCACTCGACGGCAGCCGCTGCGAGCCGGACGCGCGGAGGGCGCGGGCGGCGGGACGCACCGGGCGGGACCCAACTCAGCGGCCGACGAGCCGACCGGGCGAGGATCGGATGATCGCGGTGCGGGCGGTCGTGCTGGCCGCAAGTTGGTTCAGGCCACCTAGCCCAATTTACGGAAGGCGGGCCCGTCCCGCACGTCGGCCCGCACACCCCGGGGTGTGCGGGCCGACGTGCGCGGTGCTTCCGGCACTCACCAGGTGACCGGCAGCGCCAGCGGATAGCGCCAGATGGACGTGGTGTTCCACGCCAGCTCCGCGGCCGGCTTGGCCAGCGCGATCCTGGGAAAGCGCTCCAGCAGGGTCCCGAGGGCGACTTCGAGTTCGGTGACGGCCAGCGGCGCGCCGAGGCAGTGGTGCGCGCCCCAGCCGAAGGTCATGTGGGAGGGGCTGGTCCGCTCCAGGTCCAGCTCGTCGGGCCGGTCGAACCGGCGGCCGTCCCGGTTGGCCGTCAGGTAGGAGACGTGCACGATGTCCCCCGCCGGGATCGTCACCCCGCTGAGCTCCACGTCCTCAAGGGCCACCCGGGGGATGCCGACGCCCTTGCGGAAGGGGATGAAGCGCAGCAGCTCCTGGAGCGTCCGGGAGAGCGTCTCGGGCCGCTCGCGCAGTGCGGCGAGCACGTCGGGGCGGCTGAGGATGGTGTACGAGAG
Organism: Kitasatospora sp. NPDC098663; assembly: GCF_044760075.1. Lineage (NCBI taxonomy): Bacteria > Bacillati > Actinomycetota > Actinomycetes > Kitasatosporales > Streptomycetaceae > Kitasatospora > Kitasatospora sp. NPDC098663. The sequence goes on from NZ_JBIWAP010000005.1 coordinate 22,349, forward strand.
GTTGCCGAGCTCGTACGTCGTGGTGTCCTGGCCCGTGATCAGCAGGACCATGGCCATCACGGTGAGTTCCTTCTCGTCGAGGACCTCGTCGCCGTCGCGGGCCGTGGCCAGCACGCTGATCAGGTCGTCGCCGGGGTTCCTGCGCCGTTCGGCGGTCAGCTCGGCGAAGTACGCCCGCAGGTCGGCCTTGGCGCGCACCGCGTTCGGCTTGTTGGCCAGGCTCACGTCCATCATCGTCCGGGCGTTGGCGCGCAACTGCGCGCTGTCGGCCTCGGGGATCTCCAGGACCTCGCAGATCGTGATCAGCGGGAGCGGGTGGGCCAGGTGCTCCATGAGGTCGGCCGGGGGGCCCTGGTCCCGCATGCGGTCCAGCAGCCCGTTCACGACGTGCTGGGTACGCTCCCTCATCCGCTCGATGTGGTCGGGGGTGAAGCCCTTGGACACCAGGCTGCGCAGGCGGGCGCTGGCGGGCGGGTCCATGACGTTGATCGCCTCGGCCTGGACGATGGGCTCGGGGGTCATGCGCGGGAAGTCCCGGCCGACGATGGCGTGGCGGCTGAACCGCCGGTCGGTGGTGACCGTGCGCACGTCGTCGTAGCCCGTGACGAGCCAGGCCTCCCCCTCGCCGTAGGGGAGGCGGATGCGGCTGACCGGTGCGTCGTTCATGAGCTGCCGGAGCGTCGGGTCGAACTCTAGGGTCTCGGCGAAGTCGAACGGGCAGTTCCGTGCGCTGGAGTCGGTGGACATGCGGACCTCCAGGTCTGGGCCGCGCGGGCCGGATGGGGGAGGCGGACGGAATGCACCGGTACCCGATCGGTCGGCCGCACACACCGGCGGACGGGCGAGAGCGCCGGTAATTCATCCGGTCCGATCAGCGGCTCGGCTCCACCCGCGCCGGGGCCTGCCACCGGTCGGTGACAGGCCCCGGCCCCGGGTGCCTCAGCCCTCCCCGATGGCCCGGTGCCCGTGCCGGAAGAGCGGGGCGCGGGTGTCGAAGGGCACGTCCTCGCGGGAGGCGGCGACGTCGGCGTCCGAGCAGGGGAGGTCGAACGGGAGCGTCGCGGTCATCGGGGCCCGGCCGAGCGCGGCGTCCAGCACGACCTCGTCCGCGGCGCCGAACTCGCCGATCAGCAGCGCCGCGTGCGGGGCGAGCGGGGTGAGCACGGCGGGCCGCTCCAGCTGAGCGGCGAACACCGTGGGCACGGTCGCGGCCAGCGCGGTGAGCCGGTCGACCTCGGCCGGCTCGAACTCCAGCGAGCCGCTGTGGAAGTGCTGCTCCAGCAGTCCTTCGCGCCGCTCGTACGGGGTGGCGAGGCGGATCACGGCCAGCTCGGCCCGCTCCGGGTCCTCGACCAGGGTGCCGTACCCGGCGGCGACGGCGGGGTCGATGCCCTCGACGTAGAGCCGGGTGGCGGTGCGCGGCTCGCCGGCCAGGTGGACCACCGAGCGGCGCTGGACCTCGCGGCCGAGCGCCCGGCCCTGCGGGGCGCCGACCAGGTCGGCGGCGGCCTCCGGATCGACGTACGGGTCGGCGAAGAGGCCGAGGCGGAACTTGTCGCGCAGGATGCGGCGGACCGACTCGTCGAGCCGGGCCTCGGTGACCGCGCCGGAGCGGACGGCGGCCAGGATCAGCTCCGGGTCCGTCTCGCCGCCGAGCTGGTCGGCGCCCGCGTCCAGGGTGAGCACGACCTGCTCGGCGACGGGCAGCTCCTCGACGCCCCAGTGCCGCGGGGGCAGCGTGACCACTCCGGGGACGTCCATGCCGGTGATGGCGTTGAAGTCGGTGCAGACCACGCCGTCGAAGCCGTAGCGCCCGCGCAGCAGGCCGGTGATGACGTCCCGGTTGAAGTTGGCGCCGACCTCGGCGAGGCCGCTGCCGGAGGGGATCGCGTAGGCGGGCATGATCTGCGCGGTGCCCGCGGCGAAGGCCGCCTCGAAGGGGCGCAGGTGGGTCTCGAACTCGCCACCGGGGTAGACCAGTCGGCGTCCGGCGGCGAAGTGCGAGTCCTCGCCGCCGGCCTGCGGGCCGCCGCCGGGGAAGTGCTTGGTCATGCAGGCGACGCTGTCCGGGCCGATCGGCCCGCCCTGGAGACCCTCGATGTAGGCGGTGATCATCCGCGAGGCGCGCTCCGGGTCCTCCCCGAAGGTGCCGCTGATCCGGGCCCAGCGGGGCTCGGTGGCGAGGTCGGCCATCGGGTGGATGGCCACCCGGATGCCGACGGCGCACAGCTCGCGGCGGATCAGGTCGGCGTAGCGGCGCACCAGGTCGGGGTCGTCGGTGGCGGCGAGGCCGATCGGCTCGGGGCCGGTGCTGAAGCCGCCGCCGGTGTGGGCGGTGGCCGGGTTGGCGGTGAAGCCGTGCCGGGGGTCGGAGGAGAGGGTGACGGGGATGCCCAGCCGGCCGGCCGCGGCGAGGTCCTGGACGTGGTTGTTCCACTCGGCCATCGCGCGCGGGTCGGGGACGGCCATCATGGCGAAGTGGGTGAGGCCGCGCTCGGTGATCAGGCGGGCGCCGGAGGGGAACGGGCCCTGGTCGCCGGGGAGCATCCGGCCGTGCAGCATCAGCGCGGCCTTCTCCTGCAAGGTCATCCGGGTGAGGAGGTCCTCGACCCGCTCCTCGACGGGCAGCCGCGGGTCCTCGTAGGGCTCCATGGTGCCGTTGTGGTTGAGGTCGCGGAAGGGCGTGCCGTCGGTGTGCCGCAGCAGGGTCAGCATGCCGTCACCTCGGCGGTGTTCGACGCGGCGGTGCGGGCGGCGGTACCGGCCTCGGCGCTGGCGGCGGTGCGGGCGGCGGTACCGGCCTCGGCGCTGGCGGCGGTGCGGGCGGCAGTGCGGGCGGCGGCCTTGGCGCGGAAGGCGTCCAGGGTCTCGGCGGGGACCCCGCAGGCGGTCAGGAAGCCCTCGGCGCCCCCGTGCTCGGCGCGGACCAGGCCGAGGAAGGTGCTCATCGCCCCGGCGGGCGCCTCCAGCAGCGGGGCGGGGACGACCAGCCGGCCGGCCTCGACCTCGTTGAGGGCGGCGCGGTTGCGGTCGGCGAGGCCGGCCCAGATCTGCTCGATCGCCTCGTTGGTGCGGGCGTAGTCGGCGACAATCTCCTCGGCGGGCACCCCGAGCAGCTCCAGCAGCAGCGCGGTGAGCAGCCCGGTGCGGTCCTTGCCGGCCGCGCAGTGCACCAGCACGCCGCCCGGGCGGACGGCTGCCTCGACGGCGGCGGCCAGCCGCTGCGGCGCGGACTCGGCCATCAGCAGGTAGAAGGCGCCGAGGTCCTCGGCGGTGGTCATGGCCCGCATGGCCTGCGCCAGTTCGTCGTTGGTCGGCTCGACCCGGGCGGGGACGACGGCGATGCCGGCGGCCTCGGCGGCGGCCCAGTCCTCGGGGCGGCTCTCGGACTCGCCGCGGAGGTCGACGACGGTGGTGATGCCGTGCTCGCGCAGCTGGGCGACGACGGCCTCGTCGGCGGCGGGGAAGGGCTGGGCGGAGCGGAACAGGGTGCCGGGACGGATCCACCGGCTCGCGGGGTCGGCGAGCGCTGCGGGGTCGCGGAAGTTGACCAGGGACATGCGGGGGCCTTTCAGGAAGTGCGAAGCAGGTGGTGAAGGTGCGCGGCGGGCCGCGCGAGGGGGGAGAAGAAGGGCCGGGCGGGGACGGCGAAGGGCGCGCGGTGCCGTCCGGACGGCCGGCGGCATCGCCCGGTGGTGTCGGGGTGTAGGGGTGTAGGGGTGTAGGGGTGTCGGGGTGTCGGGGTGCAGGGCTGTCGGCTCGGGTCAGCCGGCGGTGTCGAGCACGTCCCGGTAGGCCTTGTGCCAGTCGGCCACCGTGCCGGTCTCGGACGAGATCAGGACGTGGTGGCGCACCATGCCGCCGAACTGCGCGCCGAGCGCGGTCGGACGCAGGTCGGTGGCCGGGTCGACGCCGAGCCGCTCGGCCGCGATGGTGACGGTGCGTTCGGTGAAGCCGTCGATCACGACCACGGCGTAGTTGTGCACGGAACCCTGCACCTCGATCAGGCTCCGGCGCAGCCGGCGGCGGCGCTCGGTGTGCTCGACGGGCTCTTCCAGCCGGCCGCCGGTGGCGGTCAGCGCGTGGTCGAGCGCGGCCCAGAGCGGGAGTTCGGCGGGGGCGGCGGCGAAGGCGTCGAGGATGGCCTGGCCGAAGTCCCAGCCGAACAGCAGAGCCTCCTTGGCCGGGTAGTAGCGGAAGAACGTGCGGTGGGCGATGTCGGCGCGGCGGCAGATCTGGTCCACGGTGGTGTGCTCGAAGCCCTGCTCCTCGAAGAGGTCGAGCGCCGCGGTGCGGATGCTGTCGCGGGTGCGCGCCTTCTTGCGGTCGCGCATGCCCTGCTCCGCCGCGGTGTCCGTCCCCTGCATGGTTCTTCCGTTTCCTCTCGGTGAGTTGAGTGTGGATGGGGCCGCCGAGGGGGCGGCTGTCAGTACCGAATCACGTCCGACCGTGCTCGCTCAAGGCGAGCGCCGACTCTTCCGGGTTCCGTCATCTGAAATTTGCACAACTGCCTTTTGGCAGTACTGCCACTTCCGGAATGGTGTGGGGCGTCGGCGGCCGCACTCCCCCAGGCCGCCCCCACTCCCCCGAACCGAGGAACCATGAAGCGGCACTACCTCCTGGCATCGGCGGCCCTCGCCACCGCGCTCACCCTCACCGCCTGCTCCGCCTCCGACGACGCGGTCTCCGGCGCCGCAGGGAACACCGGCGCGGCGAACGACGGGCCTGCCGTCGACGGCGGCACGCTCAAGATCGGCCTGGACCGGCCGTTCGCCAAGCTCGACCCGGCCGACGGCACCCTGACCTCGATGCCGATGATGGTCCTCGCCAACGCCCTGTACGACCCGCTGATGGTCAACGGCGACAACGGCGCCGTCCAGCCCTACCTCGCCAAGTCCTTCACCCCCAACGCGGACGCCACGGTCTGGACCCTCGACCTGCACGAGGGCGTGAAGTTCAGCGACGGCAAGCCGCTGGACGCCCAGGCCGTCGCCGACCACGTCACCCGGCTCGCCAAGCCGGAGAGCAAGTGCGCGTGCGCCATCGACGCGGCCACCATCGGCGCCACCGCCGTCTCCGGCCCGACCACCCTCACCTTCACCCTCAAGGCGCCCGACGCCGCCTTCCCGAACCTGTTCACCCGATCCCTCGGCTACGTCTCCGAGGCCCCGGCCGGCGACTCCCCCGCCGTCGGCTCCGGCCCGTACACCGTGGAGAGCGTGCAGCCCGGAGTCTCCGTCACCCTCGCCCGCAACCCCGCGTACTGGGGCGCCAAGGGCCACGCCGACAAGCTCGTCTACCGGGTGCTCACCGACACCGACAGCCGCTACCAGTCGCTGCGCTCCGGCGACACCGACCTGATCTGGACCGAGACGCCCGGCCAGCTCAAGCAGGCCGCCGCCGACGGGCTGCGCGGCGCCACCGGGCCCGGCGCCACCACCACCATGGTCTTCAACACCGCGTCGGCGCCCTTCGACGACGTGCGGGTCCGCCGGGCCGTGCAGTACGCGATCGACCGCCAGGCCCTGGAGAAGGTCGTCTCCCTCGACCAGGGCGCCGTCTCGGACGGCCCGATCGGCTCCCGCTCCCCGTACCGCACCGCCGCCGGGTACCCGGCCCACGACCCGGCCAAGGCCCGGGCCCTGCTCGCCGAGTCCGGCCACCCCGACCTCGCCTTCGACTACCTCGTCGACAGCCGCCCCGAGGGCCAGCAGCGCGCCACCGTGATCCAGCAGATGCTCGGTGAGGCCGGGATCAAGGTGACCATCAAGCCGCTCGACGCCGCGGGTCTGGGCACCGCGATGCTCCAGCACAAGTTCCAGGTGATCGACTTCCCCACCAGCATGTTCGGCGACACCGACACCGCGCTCACCAGCCTCTACCTGCCCAACTCGCCCTACAACTTCATGAGTTGGTCCGACCCGGAGACCTCGAAGGCGATCGCCGAGGGCCGCGCCTCGACCGACCCCGCCAAGCGTGCGGCCGCCTACCAGCAGGCCGCCCGGCGGGTCGTCGGCGAGGCGCCGATGGCCTTCCTCACCGAGAACACCGTCGGCTTCCTCGCCGGCGCCAAGGTCGGCGGACTGCCCGACCTGTCCAAGCGCACCGTCCTCAACGTCTCCCCCGCCCCCCTGTGGGTGAAGCGGTGACCCCCCGCACCCGCACCGCGCTGCGCCACGGCGGGCGGCTCGGCCGCGCCGCGGCCGTGCTGCTGCTCGTCACCGTCGCCGCCCTGTACCTGCCCCACCTGATGCCGGGCTCCCCCGCCGTCGCCGCCCTCGGCCCCACCGCCACCCCCGAGCAGATCTCCGTCTACGAGGCCGGGCTCGGCCTGGACCGCAATCTGTTCGCCGCCACCTGGCAGTGGATCGCCGACGCCCTGCACGGCGACCTCGGCCACTCGCTGTCCACCGGAGCCGCCGTCACCACCGAACTCGCCGACCGCATCCCCGTCACCCTCGAACTCTTCCTCGCCGCCCAGCTGGTGGCGCTCGCCCTGGCCGTGCCCGTCGCCCTGCTCTCCGCCTGGCGCCCCGGCGGCACCTTCGACCGGATCGCCACCGCCGGCACCTTCGGCTGGCTCGCCGTCCCCGGCTTCGCCCTCGGCCTGCTGCTCATCTGGCTCGCCGCCGTCCAACTGCGCGTCCTGCCCGCCACCGGCTGGACCCCGTTCACCGAGGACCCGGCCGAGAACCTGCGCCACCTGGTGCTGCCCGCCCTCACCCTCGGCCTCACCGAGGCCGCCGTGTTCACCCGCACCCTGCGCGGACAGCTGCTCGACACCCTCGACCAGCCGTACATCGCCGCCGCCCGCAGCCGCGGCATGGGCACCACCCGGCTGCTGCTGCGCCGCGCCCTGCGGCCCTCCAGCCTGCCGCTGGTCACCCTGGTCGGCATCGGCATCGGCACCTCGCTGGGCGGCTCGGTGCTGGTCGAGTCGCTGTTCGCGGTGCCCGGCGTCGGCAGCCTGGCCGCCGGGGCCATCTCCGGCCGGGACTTCCCCGTCGTCCAGGCCGTGGTGGTGGTCAGCGCCGTCGGCGTGGTCGCGGCCACCTTCGCGGTCGACCTGCTGTACCGCACGATCGACCCGAGGATCGCCCATGAGCACCGCTGAGACCCCAGTCGTGACCGTCGAGACGGTCGCGGCGCGCGCCACCCGCCGCCGGCGGCCCCCCGCCGGCGTGCTCGCCGCCGGGGCCTGGCTGGCCGTCGTCGCCCTCGCCGCCCTGCTGCTGCCCCTGCTGCCCGGCTTCGACCCGCTGCACGGCGACTTCGCCCACCCCGCCGCCGCCCCCGGCCCCGGCCACTGGCTGGGCACCGACAGCGCCGGACGGGACGTCCTGCAACGCACCGTCGCCGGCGCCCGCGCCTCCTTCACCGTCGCCGCCCTCACCATCCTGGTCGGCCTGCTCGGCGGCGGAGCGCTCGGCCTCGCCGCCGGCTGGTTCCGCGGCCCGCTCGACAAGGCGATCGGCTTCGCGACCGACCTGCTGATGTCCGTGCCCAGCCTGATCCTGGTGATGATCGCGGTCTCGCTGCGCGGCCCCAGCCTCACCGTGATCGGCACGCTGATCGGGCTGTTCACCGTCCCGCACTTCACCCGGGTGGTGCGCGCCGTCGTGCTCTCGCTCAGCGAGCGCGGCTTCGTCCAGGCCGCCCGCATGCTCGGCACCGCCCCGCTGCGCGTCCTGCGCCGCGAGATCGTCCCGCACGTCGCGCCGGCCGCCCTCACCTTCGCCTTCACCGCCACCACCGTCGCCATCGTCGCCGAGGGCTCGCTCAGCTTCCTCGGCTTCGGGCTGCGCCCGCCGGAGCCCTCCTGGGGCGGCATCATCGCCGAGGGGCGCACGGCCCTCGGCAGCGCGCCGTGGATCTCCCTGGCGCCCGCGGCCGTGCTCTGCCTGACCGTCCTCGCCCTCAACTACCTCGGGGAGCACCTGCGTTCGGGTGGTCCCGCCGGCCCGAAGGGAGCGCGCGGATGACCTCCGCCCCCGACCTCGACGAACCCGTCCTCGACGAACCCGTCCTCGACGTCCCGGTGCTCGACGTCCGCTCGCTGGACACCGTCCTGCACACCCCCGACGGCCGCGCCCTGCACGTCCTGCACGGCGTCAGCCTCACCATCGCGGCCGGCGAGTGCCTCGGCGTGGTCGGCGAGTCCGGCTCCGGCAAGTCCGTGCTCGCCCGCGCCGTCCTCGGCGTCGAGTCCCGCACCACCAGGGCCGTCGCCACCGGCGAGATCCGGCTGAACGGCGAGGACCTGCTCGCCGCCTCCCGCACCCGCCGCGCCGAACTGCTCGGCACCGGCATCGCCATGGTCCACCAGGACCCGATGACCTCGCTCAACCCGGTGGTCCGGATCGCCGACCAGGTCACCGAATCCCTCACCAACCGGCGACGACTCTCCCGGCGCGAACGGCTGCGCACCGCCACCGAGTTGCTCGCCGCCGTCGACGTCCCCGACCCCGCCCGGCGGGCCCGCGCCCACCCGCACGAGCTCTCCGGCGGCCTGCGCCAGCGCGTCGGCATCGCCGCCGCCCTGGCCGGCGAACCCGCCCTCCTGCTCGCCGACGAACCCACCACCGCCCTCGACGTCACCGTCCAGCGCACCGTCCTCGACCTGCTCGACCACCACCGGCGCAGCCGCGGCCTCGCCACCCTGCTGATCACCCACGACATCGGCCTGCTGTACGGGCGGGCCCGCCGGATCGCCGTCATGTACGGCGGCCGGATCGTGGAGACCGGCCCCACCGAGGCCGTCACCCGCCACCCCCGGCACCCCTACACCGCGGCCCTGCTGCGCTCCGTACCCCGGGTCACCGGCCCGCTGCGCCGCACCCTGCCCGCGATCCCCGGCTCGCCGCCCGACCTCACCCGGCCCACCCCCGGCTGCCCCTTCGCCCCGCGCTGCGAACTGGCGACGGACCTCTGCACCACGACCGCGCCCCCCACCCACACCGCGGCGGACGGCCACACCGCCGCCTGCCACTTCCCGCTCACCGCGCCGCCTGACGCGCCGTCGCCCTCACCCTCCTCCGATTCCTCGCCCTCGTCCTCGCCCGACGAACTGGAGCCCGCGGCATGACCACCGCCCCCGAAGCCGCTGCCCCCGAGACCGTCGCCCCCGGCGCCGCCGCTCCCGGAACGGCCGTCCTGGAGGCCACCGGCCTCAGCGTCGTCCACCGCACCCGCTCCGGCCCGCTGCACGCCGTCAGCGGCGTCGACCTGGCCCTCCACCCGCGCCGCACCCTCGCCCTGGTCGGCGAGTCCGGCTCCGGCAAGAGCAGCATCGCCAAGGCCCTGCTGCGGCTGCCCCCGCCCACCACCGGCACCGTCACCCTCGACGGCACCGACCTCGCCACCCTCTCCCCGCGCGCCCTGCGGGCCGTCCGACCCCGCCTCCAGCTGGTGTTCCAGGACCCGCTCTCCTCCCTCAACCCGCACCGCCGCGTCCGCGACCTGGTCGCCGAACCCCTCGACGCCCACCCCGACCCGGCCCGCGACCGCGAACAGGTCGTCACCGAGCAGCTGGCGGCCGTCGGCCTGCCGCCCGCCCTGTTCGGCGACCGCCGCCCCCACCAGCTCTCCGGCGGGCAGGCCCAACGGGTCGCCATCGCCCGGGCCCTGGCCGCCGGACCGCGCGTCCTGATCGCCGACGAGGCGGTCTCCGCCCTCGACGTCTCGGCCCAGGCCACCGTGCTCAACCTGCTGCGCGGGCTCACCGAGGAACGCGGACTGGCCGGCCTCTTCATCTCCCACGACCTCGGCGTGGTCCGCGCGGTGAGCGACGAGGTGGCCGTGCTCCAACTCGGCCGCATCTGCGAACGCGGCCCCACCGAGGCCGTCCTCGCCGCCCCGGCCCACCCCTACACCGCCGCCCTGCTCGCCGCCGTCCCCGAACCCGGCCGCCCGCTGCGCGACACCGGCCTCCTCCCCACCGACCCGCCCTCCCCCCTCGCCCCGCCCAGCGGCTGCCGCTTCCGCACCCGCTGCCCCCTGGCCGACGCCCGCTGCGCCACCGAGGAACCGCAGCTGCGGGAGGTGGCACCTGGCCGCGCGGTGGCCTGCCACCGGCCGCTGGTCGGCACTGCCGCGGGGGTCTGACCAGCCGGGCGCAGCACGGGCCGGCGTCCTGGCGTGACGGATGCGCCTTACGCTCGCCGTCGAGCAGTCCCAGGGATATGTGAACGGCGGGCGACCGCAGGCCACTTCGACCTGTCGGCCGCCCGCCGTCCGCCACCCGCCGCCCGCCGCCCGCCGCCCGCCGCCCGCGCCCACGGCGGCGCTACGACGGCGGTGGCGCTACGACAGCGGCAGCGCCCGCCTGAGCGCGCCGAAGGCCGCGTCCAGCAGGGCGCGATGATCGGGGTCGACCGCCGCCGCGCTCTCCCCCGCCAGCATCCGGCTCGCGGAGGTGAGGCAGCCGGTGCGGTAGGCGGCGACGGCGAGCGCGGCGGTCAGCCGGGGCTGCGGGTCCGGCGAGGTCCGCGCGATCACCTCGGCCAGCGCGCCCTCCAGCTCCTCGACGCCCTCGCGGGCCCGCGCCCGCAGCGACGGGGAGTCCACCACGACCTGCCAGAAGGCCGTGAAGCGATCCCGCAGAGCGGCCAACGGGTAGCCCTCGTCGATGAGTTCGAGAATCAGGCGGTGCAGCGCGGCGAGTGGGGACTCGGCGGCCGGGCGGTCGCGCACCGCGCTCGTGAACAGCTCGACGGCCTCCGGGATCCGGTCCAGGAAGAGGTCCTCCTTGCGCGGGAAGTAGTTGAAGACCGTCATGGTCGAGACCTCCGCCGCCTCGGCCACCTCGGCGACGGTGACCTGGTCGAACCCGCGCGCCAGGAACAGGGTGGTGGCCACGCCGGAGATCCGCTGCCGGGTCTGCGCCTTCTTGCGCTGACGCATCGTGAGGTTCCGGGACTGCGGTTCGTCGTCGGCATCTGGGGTCCTGGCTACATCCATGACCGAAATTATACCCACCACAGATTTTTAGTGACTACAGTGAAGTCATGAACACGGACATGCGCACAGACGCAGGCACCGGCGCAGGCACGGACTACGACGTGGTGGTGGCGGGCGGCGGCCCGGTCGGGCTGATGCTGGCCTGCGAACTGCGGCTCGCCGGAACCTCGGTGCTGGTCATCGAACGGCTCACCGAGGTGGACCAGACGGTCAAGGCGGGCGCCATCAACACGCCCAGCGTGGAGGCCTTCTACCGGCGCGGGCTGCTGCCGGCGCTCGAAGAGATCCACGCGCAGGCGATGGAGAGGTTCGCCCAGTTCGCCCGGCAGCGCCGCCCGGACGGGCCGCCCACCAACGGCGAAGCGCCCGCCAACGGCGAAGCGCCCGCCGACGGTGCGGTGCCCACGCGGGCGCCGCAGCGGATCGCCGGGCACTTCGCCGGGATCATGCTGAGCCTCGACCGCTTCGACCCCGCCGACGACCCCGACTTCGCCGACCGCGGTCCCGTCGACAAGGCCGCCCTCGTCCCGCAGGCCGCCCTGGAGCACGTGCTCGGCGAGCGCGCGGCCGAGCTGGGCGTCGAGCTGCGCCGGGGCGTGGAGTTGACCGGCTTCGACACCGACGAGCACGGGGTGACCGTGCACACCGACGGCGGTGCGCCGATCCGAGCCGGCTGGCTGGTCGGGTGCGACGGCGGCCGCAGCACGGTGCGCCGGCTCGCCGGGTTCGACTTCCCCGGCACGGCCCCGGAGATCACCGGCCACCAGGCGATGGTGGAGATGACCGGCTCCGAGGCCCTGGGCGCCGGCTGGAACCGGACCCCGGTCGGGACGTACGTGCACGGGCCGGTGCCGGGCCGGATCCTCACCGTGGAGTTCGGCGGCCCGCCCGCGGACCGCCGGTCACCGGTCACCGCCGAGGAGTTGCAGGCCAGCCTGCGCAACGTCAGCGGCGTGGACGTGACGATCACCAAGGTGCACAGCGCGACCCGCTTCACGGACAACGCCCGCCAGGCGAGCACCTACCGCGCGGGCCGGGTGCTGCTGGCCGGCGACGCGGCGCACGTGCACTCCCCGTTCGGCGGCCAGGGGCTCAACCTCGGCATCGGCGACGCGATCAACCTCGGCTGGAAGCTCGCCGCCACCGTGCGGGGCTGGGCGCCCAAGGGCCTGCTGGACACCTACACCGCCGAGCGGCACCCGATCGGCGCCTGGGTCCTGGACTGGACGAGGGCGCAGGTCGCGCTGATGCGGCCCGAGCCGGGAAGCGGCGCGCTGCGCAACGTCGTCGCCCAGCTGGCCGACACCGCGGCCGGGACCACCTACTTCGTCAAGCAGCTCTCCGGCGTGTGGCAGCGCTACGACCTGCCCGGCGAACACCCGCTGGTGGGCCGCAGCGCACCGGACCTCGTACTCGCCGACGGCAGCAAACTGGCCGACCACCTGCACGACGGCCGCGCGCTGCTGCTGGACCTCACCGACGACCCCGAACTGCGCGCCCGCGCCGACGGCCACCGCGACCGGTTGCGGATCGTAACTTCCCACTGCCCCGAACAGCCCACGCCGGCCGCCCTGCTGGTCCGCCCGGACGGCTTCGTCGCCTGGGCGGGCGACAGCGGTGAGGCCTTGGACGGGCTCGACGAAGCCCTCGACAGGTGGCTCGGCGCAGCTCAGGGCTGAACTCAGGGCAGAACTCAGGGCTGAGCTCAGCCCTGGCGCAGGACGGCGGCTGCCAGGGCGAGCGCCGGGTCCCACCCCGGGCCGCCTTCAGCAAGCCGGCCTGCGCGGCCGGGGTCTCCACGTCGCCGGCCAACCCGGCGAGGGGCCTACTGGAACATGGAGGACAGTTCGCCTGCCTCAAACGCCCTCTGAGGTCAGCAAGTCGAATGCGCCTCGGATGATGGTCTGGCCTTTCAGTGCCACGCCGGCCTTGTCAGGGGCTGTACCGGCGTCCGAGACCATCAGGCTGGTGACCAGAGTGCGGTCGTCGCTCGTGTGCGCCAGGTAGTTCAGCGTGATGACTCCGGGTTCGCTGCCGCCTTTGTACCAGACGGTCGGGAATCGGGATGGGGCCAGATTCAGTCCGTCGTCGTTGAGGGTGAGTGCGTGCTCGATCTCGGGCTGGTCGAACCGCCACAGCGCCGCGTAGGCGTTGCAGATGTCGATCGGTGAGGCGAACCATTCGATCTGGTCGATCTTCCTTGGATGGGGCCAGGTCTCGCGAACATCGGGCAGGGGGAGTCGTTCAAGCTCCCGCAGCGCGGCGGAGCGGTGGTGTTCGGGCAGTGCCAGGTACTCGTCCGCGCGGGCTGGGTACTGGTCGGCCTTGAGTTGGAAGAACGCCTTGGTGGTCAGGCACGGAATGTTCGCTCGGGACTGTTGGTGGCCGAACAGGTCCATTTGGTGCACCACCGCGTCCTGGCCGAGCCGGTGGATGAGGTGGTCGGTTGCGGTGTTGTCACTGAGGGAGATCATGCAGTCGGCGAACTCGGCCATCGTGACGGTGGTGCCGGCCGGGTGGTCCTGCAGTCGGCCCGAGGGCAGGCTCTTGTAGTCATCGCGGATGACCAGCGACTCGTCCCAGGACGCTCGTTGTTCGTCGACGGCCTGTGCGAGCGCGCCCAGCACGTACAGCTTGAACGCCGAACCGATCGGCCGCTGGGTGTCGGCGCGTACGCCGTGCACCAGCTCGCAGCGCCCATCCGGGCCGATCCGCGCTGCGGCGAACGACACGCGGGCTCCCAAGTCGGCCAGCATGTCGTCGACTTGAGTCCACGACGAGAGCGGCGCCTCGTCGGGAGTCAGGCTCACATCATTCACCAGACCCGAGGGGGCCACGCGCACCCGCAGAAGGTAGTCGCCGTCACGGCCGCTGACCGCCGCCTGCACGTGATCCCGACCCGACTCGACAATCCTGTGCAGGGTGATGGGGCCCAGTTGGTGCAGCACCGCGTTGAAGGCGTTCGGACCGCCGCTGGCAGCCAGGAGCGGCGCAGCTATGTGGTCGTGGATCTCGGTGTCCGTCATCGGCGCCCGCGCCGAGGCGTCCACAAGCCAGTGCACCTGGGCCTGGGCGGTCGACGGTGGCGTGTCCGCGCCGGGTGTTTCGGTCATTCGTCCCCTCCGCGGGGTAGGGGCCGAGGGAGGCGGTCCCGCTCTCGGCGATTGAGTCAACTCTGCTGTTGCGAGGCACACTTGTTCACGCGAGAATGCTACCTTTCCAGTGGGGGATCTCTGGCGGCTACGACTACGGACAAGAAGTGGCCGCATTCGAACGGCGCCGGACTCTGGACGGCGGAACACCCGGCCGCCCCGACGCGGGGCCTCGGGGCCGTCCCACCGGCACCCGACGGTGCGCGTGCGACGGGCGAGCGAGGCCCGGGCTCGATCCTCGACGGTTCGCCAGCATCCTCGGCGTCGGCTGCCTGTCGTGGTCGGGTGATCTCCCACGTCTGGACTCCTTCCTCGTTCTGGACTCCGCCGCTTCCGCTGCTGCCGGGAAGCGGCGGAACGGAGACCTTCACCCTGGGCCAGTGCCGGGAGTTGACGCGCCGGGGTATCGACAACCAGGTAGTCACCTTTCGGCTCGGCGCGCAGGACGGTCGGGCGCGGGCGTCCGACGTACGCTTCACCGGCTACCCCACCCCGGACGACGCCGGCCTGCTGGAGGGCGAGGTGGTCCTAGCCACCGAGCCGCTGCGCCTCTCGACCGTCCGGGTGCCGCACGTGATGATGCACAACCTCCCGCTGGTCGGTCGGGATCTGGCGTTCTACCGGGAGGGCTACGCGGGTCACCGGCTGCTCGCGCCCAGCTGCGCCGCCGCCCGCGGGTGGGGCGCCTTCCTGGGCCTGGACCCGGGCGGGATCGGAGTCGTCCACCCGTTCGCCGGCGTCGAGTTCGCGACCGAACCGGAGCCGGAGCGCGGGTCGGGCCCGGTACGGGTGCTGTTCGCGGGGCGGCTCGGCCCCGAGAAGGGGGTCTACACGCTGTTCGAGGCGCTGCACTCGTTCGCCGGGGACGGGGACTTCGCGTTCACGGTGGTGCTGGCGGGTGGTCAGGACGCCGCCTACGCGCTGGCCGAGCCGCTGGTGCGGGCTCACCCGATGATCGAGGCGGTGGCACCGCGAACCTCCGCGCGTGAGATGGCGCGGCTGCTGGTGACGCAGGACGTGCTGGTGATGCCCAGTCACAGTGCCCTGTGGGTCGAGCCGTTCGGCACCCTGTCCGCCGAGGCGCAACACGCGGGCTGCCGGGTGGTGGCCAGTGACCTGGGAGGCCTGCCCGAGTCCGACTGCGGGGGCCTGGTGCTGTGTCGCCCCGATGACCCGCTCGCGCTGGCCCGTGCGATCCGCCGGGCGGGCGCGCTCGGCCGCCTGACGCCCGCCCCGCGCAGGGCTGCCGCCCGGCACCGCACCGTGGCGCACTCGGTCGACGAACTGCTGACCGCGCTGAACGGCGGGCCGCCCGTCCTCGGTTGACCCCGCCCCGCGCTACCCGGCACCACGCACCCGACGAAAGGAAGTACACGTATGACCGCGACGGGTCGGGCGCACCGGACGCTCCGGGCACGGGAGCTCGTCACGGGGGCGGGCCGCGAGGAGACGGCCGAGGGCCCGTGGTCCCGAGCGATCACCGCGCCCCTGCCGCGGTGACGCGCGGGTCGGCCACCCGGTGGTAGATCGCCCGGATACCGTCGACCCACCGCTCGGCGCCGTAGACGCTGGTGACGCGGTCCAGGCAGGCCTGTCGGCGCTCTGCCGCACCCGAGGTCAGTACGTCGACCAGCGCTTTCGCGAGCGAGGCCGGATTGCGCGGCGGCACCAGTACCCCGACGCGCGGGTCGGCGACACTCCAGCGCAGGCCGCCGACGCGGGTCGCGACCACCGGTGTGCCGCAGGCCATCGACTCCACGGCGACCAGGCCGAAGGGCTCGTAGTGGGAGGGCACGGCCGTGACGTTCGCGGCACTGTAGTAGCGGGCCGTGGCCTGGTGGGGAACAGGTCCGCGCAGGTCCACGCTCCCCGTCAGCCCGTGCCGCTCGACCAGCGCCGCCAGCGGACCGCGCCCGGTGCGCCGCTCCGGCGCCTCGCCGCCCACGACGACGAGAACCGCGCCGGGGAGCGCCCGGCGCACGAGGGCGAAGGCGGGGACGAGGTCCTCCCAGCCCTTGCGCTGTTCGAGCCGCCCGACGAACAGGACCACCGGGACGTCGGCCGGCAGGCCCAGTTCGGCGCGGGCGAGGGCCCGGTCGCGCGGGGTCAGGACCGCAGTGTCCACCCCGGGAGGCACCACGTGCAGTGTGTGCCGCGGCGTTCCCAACAGCTGCTGAAGGTCGGTGAGTTCGCCGGGACTGCTGGCCACGACAGCGGCAGCGCGCAGGCCGATGCGGCGTTCGATCCGGTGCCTGGCCGCGAAGTGCTCCCCGGCCTCGTCCGCCGCGTCCCGCCCGAGTGCCGCCCGGCGCACGGCCCCCAGGGAGTGGTGGGTGTGCACCAGCGGTACCTGGTGGCGGTCGCCCAGCCGCAGGGCGGCGACCGCGGAGTACCAGTAGTGACTGTGCACCACGTCGTATCCGCCCGCCTCCTTGTGGAGTCCGACGACACCCTCGCAGAACTCGTCGAGGACTTCGCCGAACCGCTCGCGCGGCAGCGGCCCGATCGGTCCAGCCGGTACCCGGACGGTCCGCGCGCCGGGGGCGATCGGCTCCCGCCGGGCCAGCCGCCCGTCCGCCCAGCGGGTGACGACGTCGACCGTGCAGCCGGAGCCGGCCAGCCGTCTCGCCAGTTCCCTGACATAGACGTTCTGACCGCCGCAGAACTCGCCTCCCGGAGTGGCCAACGGGTCGGCGTGGTCGGAGATGTGCAGGACGCGCATGGTGCTACCTCGCCGGTACGGAGCGGGTCGGGCTCGTCGGGTGTGGCCGGGGCGGCGGATGAGTGGGGAGACTACGACGTCAACCGTCGCCTGCGGAAAGCCTTTCAGGATCCGCGGAATCCGGCTACAGGCCAAATCCGGCAAGTTGTCAGCAGGCCGCCAGGAACCGCAACGCAGCCGGGCCGGCTCCAACCGGCTCTCGTGGATGACAGGACCACCCGTCGTCGCCGATGCGTACCGGCCGGATCAACACCGCAGGCTCTGTACGCGCTCCGGGCACACGAGTTGGACTCTGAACGGCCTTGCCGAGGGAGAGGGTTACCGTCCTGGGCCATTGCCCGCAGAATCGTGGAACTGCCCGCTCACTGTCCATTCTGTACAGGTACCGTCCATTTCGACGTGGAACCTACACGGCGCTCGCCGATGCCGTACTGGGCGGCCTGGAGCCGGTAGGCCTCGGAGTAGGTGGAGGGCTTGGCCATCAGCTCGTCGTGGGTGCCCTCTTCGATCAGGCGGCCGTGGTCGAGGACGTAGATGCGGTCCGCCTGCGCGGTGGCCGCGAGGCGGTGGGTGATCAGGACGATGCTGACGCCGAGTTCGGTCAGGGCGCGGATCTTCTCGAAGGCCTCGATCTCGGCTTTGGCGTCCATGGCGCTGGTCGGCTCGTCGACGACGATCAGGTGCGGGAGGCGGCCGTCCGGTGCGGGGGTGGTCATGCGGTGGCGCAGCCTGGCGAGGGCGACGCGTTGCCACTGGCCGCCGGAGATGCCGACGCCGCCTTCGAAGCCCTTGGCGAGGAGGGTGTCCCAGCCTTTGTCGAGTTCGGCGAGGACGGGGTGGAGGTCGGCGTAGTCGGCGGCGGCTTCCAGTTGCTGCTGGGTGGCGGGGGCGTCGGGTCGCCCGAGGAGGAGGTTGGCGCGCAGGGTGAAGGACCAGCGCTGGAAGTTCTGGGCCAACAAGGCGATGCCGGCGAACAGTTGGGCGCGGTCGGCGGTGGCGGTGTCGGTGCTGTCCCACAGGATGCGGCCCTGGTGGGGCTGGTAGACGCCGCACAGCAGGTGGGCGAGCGTGGACTTGCCGGAGCCGTTCTCGCCGACCAGGGCGATGACTTCGCCCCGGCCGATGGTGAGGCTGACCTTGTCGAGGGCGGGGGTGTCGCGGCCCGGGTAGGTGAAGGACACGTCCTCGACGCGGATCCGTTCGGGGCGTTCGGGCAGCGGTGTGCCGCCGACGGGGATCGCACGGCGGTGGCCGTGGCGGCGCAGCCGGTCGAGGTCGGCGACGAACAGGGACTCCTCGTAGAGGGAGTTGATCTGGGAGACGAGGCCGGAGATCGAGGCGGAGCCGGTGCGGATGGCGACGACGGCGGTGCCGGCGACGGCCAGCGGCATGGAGCCGGTGCTGACCAGCCAGCCGAGCATCGTGAACGCGCCCACCGTGGCGAGTCCGGCGAGGGAGGCGGTCAGCAGGTCGGTGCGGGCCTTCACTCCGGCGAGGCGGGCCTGTTCGCGTTCGGCGGCGCGGGCCATCTGCTCGTAGTGCCCGAGCAGGAACGGCCCGCAGGCGTGGACGCGGACCTCGGCGGCCGACCACGGCCGGATCAGCATGTCCGAGAGCAGGCCGCTGGCCCGGCTGTGCTGGAGCATCGCCTGCGTGGACAGGTAGCGGCGGCGGGCGGTGCGCACGGCGCCCCAGCCGCGCGGGGCGGTGATGAGCAGCAGCATCGGCAGCAGCGCGGGGTGGAGGACGGTCAGCACTCCGGCGGCGGAGACCAGGGCGAATCCCGCCGTCAGGACGGACACGCCCTGGCCGACGATGTGCTGGATCGATCCGGCGCCCCAGCGGGCCGAATCGACCTCGGCCAGGAACTCGGGGTCCTCGATCGCCTCCAGCTCGGAGCGGGAGACGATGCTGAGGAAGTCGACGGTGGCGGCCCGGAACACGGCCGGTTCCAGGCGGCCGGAGGCGAGTCCGGACACGGCCGCGAGCACGGCGGACAGGGCGGAGACGGCCCCGACGGCAACGACCGCCGGAATGGCCGCGCGGAGGACGGTCGCCATGTCGCCCGGGGCGAGAAGGCGGCCGAGGGCCTGGTTGGTGGCGATCAGCGCGGCCGCGGCGGCGACGCCGCGCAGCACCTCGGCCGTCACCAGGGCCACCAGCGCCGGGCGGTCGGCGGCCCAGGCCATCCGTCCCGCCAGCCGCAGGAACGTGGGCATCTGGCGGGCGACCGTCCAGAACGTCACCTTGGCGCCCGCGAACTCGTGCTTGGCCCAGCCGTAGTCGTAGCGCATCGGGCCGCCGAACAGCAGGCGTTCGCTCTCGGAGACGTGGAGGTCGTCCGGCGTGGTCGCGCTGGGTGAGGTCATGGCACTCCTGCCGTAGGGGTACGGGCCGTGGAACTCACGGGGTCGAGGGCGCTGTTCGAGCTGGAATGCCCAGTGTCGGCGCCATGCCCGCACGTTGGGGCGGGCTCGTGCCGGATCACCCGAGTGGGTGACGGCGGACGGCGGGCGGCCGCTGCCCTCACCAATGCGGTGCGCCCGGTCCGGCCGGTCCTTTCGGTGCGCCGGCGGTCGGCCGATGGTGGGCCCGGTGTGTGTCGGAGCCGGCCCAGCGGCCCTGGCAAGCTCGGGGTCCACCGGGTTCGCGGTGTGACGGGATGCGTGGGGGCGTCGAGGTAACGGGCGGTGGAGTCGAGCGGGTCGATGCGGCGTTCGGTGATCAGGTTGTGCAAGGCACGTGGGAGGTTGTCGAGGCTGCTGCGCACCTCCTTCAGGTCGAAGGCGTTGGCCTGCCCTGTCACAGCGGAACGGGCCTTGAGCAGGTTGGTCGGCGGGTTCTGGGCAGCGTTGCGAGGTGGGGCAGGATGCCCGAGGTCAGCGCCCCAACCGGCTGGCAGGGGCAGGGGTGTGCGGTGGCGAGCAGGCCGAGGCTGTGCAGGGTGAGGACCACGGCGGCGGCGGAGGTCACGTCCAACTCGTCGTAGAGGCGGCGGACGGACGTGGCCACCGTGCGGGAGTGGACGCCTCGGATCTCGGCGATCCGGGCTTGGGTGTGGCCGTCGGCGAGGAGCTGACCGGTGGTGCGCAGGACGTCGGTGACCGCCGGGCGGTCATCATCCGGGAATTCGGGCGCGGCGATGAGCCCGGCGCGCACGGCGATGTCGACGGCGTGGGCGGTGTTGTTCGCGCGCAGGCAGCGGGCCGCGACGCGCGTGTAGAGGGCGGCCGTGTCCCAGGCCCAGCGGTAGGCCCGGTCGATGAGGTCAGGGTCGAGCCCCTGGCCAGCGAGGTCCAGGACGGTGGCGTGGGTACCGGAGACCTTCGGGCGCCGGTGGCAGGTCGGACAGGGGCTTCCGGCGACGAGGCCGGACGGGATCTCCGGCACCATCGACGGCCGGGAGCCGATGGCGACGGCGGACGCGGGCAGTGGCACGGGAGTGCGGGGCGCGGTGGTCACAGCGTGATCCCGAGACGATGGGCGGCTTCGGCGACCTTCTCCCGGTCGAACGGGCTCGCGGCGTACAGGGCATGGACGTGGCGCAGCATCTCGGCGGCTGTGTCGGTGCTGCCGTTGGAGCCGGTGTGCTCGGCCGTCCACAGCAGGGTGCGGGCCTGCCAGGCGGGGGCGTTCTGGGCGAGGAAGGTGTTCATCGCGTCGGCGAACGCGGTGTCGCCTTGGGCGTGCTCGCCCCGGCTGGCGTGGATGCGGCCTTGCCAGGCGCGGGCCTGGCCGGCGTTCAGGCCGTCGCCTGCGGCGGTCAACTCGCCGTGCTCGGTGGACAGACGGCGCAGGGCGGTGTCGGAGTCGCCGAGGTGGTGGCAGCCGAGGGCTCGCCGTACGGTGGCGAGGGGCCGACTAGCCAAGCGGCGGGGCGCTGCCGGGGCCGGTCGGGGGTCGATCGGCAGGATCCGGCGCGTGCCGGACCTGCGCCCGCCGGCTACGCGACGGTGCGTTCCCTGCGGCGCGGGGTGGGCCAATGCAGTCTGAACAGGTTCCTCCGGGCGAGCACGGAGGCGATCGTCAGGCGCGGCGCCGAGGTCTGTACGGAGGTCTCCGGCTGCACTTCCGTGAGCGCGGTGGCCTGGCCGAAGCCCTCCAGGAGCTCCACGTCGAGCTCGAACCAGACGGACCAGCCGACAGCTCTCCCCTTCGAGTCGAGGCGCTGGTGCCATCCGGTGCCGTCCGCGTAGCCCGCGGCGACCGTGATCCCCCGGCCACTGGTCGCGTCCAGGTCCACAAATCGACTGCCCATGTCCGGCACCGTCGGACGGGGGTCGGTGACGGTGATCCGCAGCCGGCCCCGCGACGGGTGAATCTCGCCCTCGATGATCAAGTCCGCTTCCTCCTCGCCGTGTTCGCCTCCGTACTTGATCGCATTGGTGACGAACTCCGAGGTACACACGCGCAGCGCGTACGCCTGATCGTCGTCAAGAGCGACAGCGGCCAGGCCGTTCACGCGGTCACGGAGCTGATTGCGGATAGCGCCCACCGAAGCGGTTCTCAGTGGGGTCCTGTACTCGAAGACGCGGTGCATGGCTGTTCCTCCGGGCTGTATTCAGGGCAGGTGGTCCCGGGCCGTCGGCGGGGGCTTGCGAGCGGTACTCATCGCGTGCCCACCGAGATTCGCTGAATGGCGGCCGCTCGGCAAACGGGAGAAGTTGCTGTTCCTGGCCGAACTCACTGGGCCCGACCTCGGATTTCGGCAAAACGGTAATGAGTTACTGCTTCTGACTCCTGTTCAGTCATGTCAGATGGCGAGAATCCCCGCGGGTGACAGGGAGGTGGATCGTGGTTCACGGGCCGTCCTGCGCGGCGCGCACCAGGGCTGCTGCCGAGTCGAGCGGCTGGACGATCGACACCACGGTGTCCGCGATCGCCGAGTGCTGCGATGTCAGTCGGCTGCGTGCTCACCGCCTCGCCCGGGGGTGGACGCGCGAGCGCGCGGTCGCCGAACTGTCCTCCCTCTGCTCGCTCTCCGGGCTCGACCGTCCAAACCTGGACGCCGAGCAACTTGGCGCCTGGGAGCGCCGTGTCCGAATGCCCCGGGCGCAGACCATCGATTTGCTGTGCCGCCTGTACGAGACCGACACGCAGGGGCTGGGTCTTGCCGGCGGCTACCGGCCGGACACCCTCTCCTGCGGGACCGCGCTCCCGGCACCCGTCGGGCTCCGTCTTCCCGTGGCCCGCTCCGCAGCAGTCCCCTCCCCGCTGGGTGGCGGCGACCCGCTCGATGCGCTGGCCCGCTCCCACCGTCGTGCCATCGAGCGCACACTGGCCGCCACGACGCTCACCAGCGGCGAGCTGGAATCCCTGGACAGCAAGCTGCTCACCCTGCGCCGGGAGTACGTGAGCGACCCGCCGATGATGATGCTGACCAGGCTGCTGACGACCCTGGAGGAAGTCCGGCAGTATTCCGACGAACGACAGCCCGCGCTCGTGCAGGTGCGCCTGTCCGAGATGCTCGCCGTGCTGTCCACCCTGACCGCCGACGCCCTGATGAAGCTCGGGCGCAAGGAGCAGGCCCGGAACTGGTACGGCACCGCGAGGTCGGCCGCCGGCGACAGCGGCAACCGCGAACTGCGGACACGGCTCCGGGTGCAGGCGGCGATGCTTCCGTTCTACTACGGCCCCCTGGAGGAGGCGGCGGCCCTCACCCACGAGGCCGTGCTCCTCAACCGCGGACGTCCGACCCCGACCGGGGCGTTCGCTTCCGCCGCCGACGCCCGTGTCCGGGCACACCGGGGGAACGAAGAGGGCGCCCGCGCGGTGATCGCGCAGGCCCGCGACCTGTTCGAACGCAGCCGGCCGACAGCCCCGGGGGACGACGCGTGGGCGTTCCCCTACCGGCGCCTCCAGCTGTACCTGTCGGGCGCCTACACCGCGCTCGGCGAAACGGCGCAAGCCAGGCGGACCCAGGACGAGTCGCTTCGCCTCTACCCCACCCGCACTGGTATCGACCCGGCACTGCTGCGCCTGGAGCAGGCGATCGGCGAACTCCTGGCGCTCCCGACCGGCGCGACGTGACAGATCCACCTGCGGCTCGTCAGCCTGGCAGGTATGAGTGCTCCGGTCGTCCGGATCGGCGGGTTCGCCGAGTCCGAGGTTGTCAACGTCCTCAACGCCGCCTGCGATCAAGCCGGGCTCGATCCGGCCGACGCCGTGATGCTGCGTGGCCACACCAACGCCGTCTACCTCCTGCCGGCCGCCGGGGCGGTCGCCAAGATCGCCCGGGCCGGCACTCCCCTGACCAGCGTCCGCCGCACCGTCCAGTTGGTGCAGTGGCTCACCGCCCACAGCTTCCCAACGGTCGAACTGCTGCCGCTGGAGCAGCCGGTCATCGCCGACGGGCATGCCGTGACGTTCTGGCACTACCTCCCTCAGCCCGGCCACCCCGTTCCGGCGGTACATCTCGCCGGACCGCTTCGTGCTCTTCACGAGCTTCCACCTCCTCCCTTCGATGTTCTCCCCGTCGACACGGTCGGGGCGATCAGACGCTCGATCAGGGAGACGACCGCGCTCCCACTGGACGACCTCGATTTCCTCAAACGACGCTTGGCCGAGCTGGACGACGCCCTTCGCCAGGTGCGCTACGTCCTGGCTCCCGGGTTGCTGCAGGGCGATCCGCAGCACCGCAACGCCCTCCACCACCAGGGGGCGGCCGTGTTGTGCGACTGGGACACCGCCTGTTTCGGGCAGCCGGAACTCGACCTCGTCACGGTCGAGATCCACTGTCGCCGATTCGGCTATGGTCCTTCCCACTACCGGGAGTTCGCCGACAGGTACGGCTTCGACGTGACCTTGTGGCAGGGCTACCCGGTGTCGTCGGAGCTCCGGGAACTGCGGATGATCACGACGAACGCCAAGCGGGCCTCGCTCGGCAGTCCGACACTCACGGAAGTACGGCGACGCATTCACGGGCTGCGGTCCGGCCAAGACCGGCTCGCCTGGAACATTCTCTGAACAAGTCGGTTCGCACGTCGGGACCTTGGAATCAGCCAAGATGCCGCCACGACCCACCCGGCCTGCGATCAGTCGGCTGGTTAGCCCCGTGCGACCAGGAGACGTATGCCGGCGTCCTCAAGGTACCGACGTCGCCGATCAGCGTCGGGCTGACCGCCGAGGTGTGCGATCGTGGGCAGGACGACGGCGTACAGGGCGGGCTTCTCCTCGATGCGGGCGAGGAGGGTGTCCGGTTCGGAGCCGTCGTCGGTGATCACCTCGGCAAGGTGCAGCTCCCGCCGTTCGCAGAAGTCATCGAGGACACCGGTCAACGCCAGCTGGCGAGACAGTGCCGCGGCAACGGCCGCGCGGAGGAGCCCCACCACTACGGGCGGCGGGACGGGTAGTTGCTCGGTCAGCATCCGACAAGGTCCTTCCGATCGAGGAGTCCGTCTGCATCGAGACTGCCGGAGCCGCGATCGCCACGGAATCACGTCGCGTGGCAGTTCCGTGGCAGTTCCGGCGCACCACCACTGCTGACAATGCTTCGATGGCTCCCCGGAACGGGAGGTAGCGATGGCGGCAGTGATCGTGTGGACCGGCCTGGAAGCGAAGGCTCTGCGGCTGGCATGCCGAAAATCGGTGCGAGACTGGGCCGCGATCTTGGGCATGTCGGTACGGGCCGTGACGAACTGGGAGAGACTGGGGGCCGGCACCCGGCCCAGGCCTGACACCCAGGCGATCTTCGACACCGTACTGCGCCAATGCGATCCCGAGGCTCGGATGCGTTTCGAAGCTCTCGTAGCGCAACAACCCGGCGCTCCGGTGCTCGCGGAGATGCAAGCCGGGCCTCGGGCGTGGGAGTACGAGTCATGGACGGAGGACATCGAGCGGGCGGTTCTCGCGGCGGCCCGGCAGGACTTCGTCTTCGCCGGGAGCCTGCTGGAACGCTGGCGGTCACGCTGGCCGGTGACCGAACTCGACGACCGCGGGCTCTACCTGCTGGCCCGCTCGACGGCGCTGGTGGGAGACCTTCGCCGTGACCAGGGCGCTTTGCTCGGCCCGCTGTCAGCCTCGGCGTCCTACGCCCAGGCACGGCTGTTGTTCACCCGTCTCGACATCCCGAGGCGAACAGCACAGCTGGACCTGTCGCTGGCGGTGGTGACGGAGATGTCCGGGCAACTCGGTACTGCGGCGTCCCGGTACTCGGACCTGGCCGGCGACGTGCGTCTCAGCGCGCGGGACCGTGCGCGGGCAGCCTTGTGGGTCGGCACCGCACTGGACAAACAGGGCCGGCACGAACAGGCCATCGATATCACCACGACGGCGATCCAGGTGTTCGAGAACCTGGGAGAGACGGAGGACTGGGCGACGGGGCACCAGAAGCTCGCACTCGCGCACCGCGGCGCGCGGAACCTCGGGGAGGCCGTGCGGCTGATCGAGGTGGCGCGAGCGAACACCACCGGCGCGGCTCCGATGCAGGACGTGCGGTTGACCACCGCGCACGGACACATCCTGCTGAGCGACCACGCAACCGCCGAAGAGGGGACTGCCCTGCTGGAGAGGGCCGAGGCGAAGGCGGCCCAGTACGGTATGACCCACCAGCAGAGGAGCATCCAAGGCATCCGGGGTCGCTTCCAACGGCTGGCACCGTGCCTCCAATGAGCGGGAGAACAACGTGGCGGACACGCGGCAGCGCGAGATCACCGACCGGCAGTGGGCGGACACCGCGCTGATCTGGGACTACCACCAGATGGGGCACGAGCGACGCCCGTGCGACGTGGCGATCGGCCTGGGCTGCCACGACCTCGGTGTCGCGGCCGAGACGGCCGCGCTGTACCTGAACGGCCTGGTGCAGCGGATCGTGTTCACCGGCGGCCCGAATCCCTCCCGGCCCGACCACTTCCCCCGCGGCGAAGCCGTGCACTTCACCGAGCACGCCGTCGCCCTCGGCGTACCCGAGCACGCGATCCGCCAGGAACCGCGGGCGCGCAACACCGGGCAGAACATCCAGCTCTCCCGGGAAGTCCTGGAGACGGCCGGCGTGGAGGTGCGCTCGGTGCTGCTGGTGAGCATGCCCTACATGGAGCGCCGGGCGTACGCCACGTGCCGCAAGGTGTGGCCGGAGGTCGAGGCGGTGTGCACTTCGACCTCGATGAACCTGAACGACTACGTGAAGACGATCGGCGACGACGGGCTCGTGATCGACAGCCTCGTGGGGGACCTCCAGCGGGTGATCGAGTACCCGAGGTTCGGGTTCGCCGTCGCCCAGGATGTTCCGGAGACGGTCCTTGATGCGTACCAGCGGCTCCTGGCCGACGGATTCGACAGCAAGCTGCTCGACTGACACAGCACCGCCCGCCGGACTGGTGTGCGCCATCCACCAGCCGAACCTGTTCCCCCGCCTCTCCACCCTCGCCAAACTGTTCGCCGCGGACGTCTGGATCGTCCTGGACGATGTGCAGTTCGCCCGCCGCGACTACCAGCACCGCGCCCGCATCGGTGCTCTGCACGAGGACACCACCCGATGGTTGTCCCTTCCCACGCATCTGCCGAACGGCAGGGCCACCCTGATACGGGATGCCCGCCTCACCGACCCGGCGCGCAGCCGCCGCCAGCTGGAGGACATCCTTCGGGACCAGTACCGAACGTCGCCGTTCTGGCCGCTGTTCACCGAGCAGTTGGGGCCGGTACTCGACCTGTTCCGAATAGCCGACCGCACCGCCGAGATCACCAAGGCGTCCACGCTGCTGCTCCTGGGCGCGCTCGGCTGGAGCGGCCGGGTTGTGCGCAGCAGCGATCTGGCGGCCGGGACCGGGCGCACCGAGCGGCTGGTGGACCTGTGTCGGGCGATCGGCGCGGGCACCTACCTGTGCGGCACTGGCGGCACCCAGTACATCGAGCCTGACCGGTTCGCCGATGCCGGGATCAGCGTTCGGCGGTTCTGCGTGCCGGGCACCGGTGTGTGGAGGGGCGCCCGGTCGCTCAGCGCGGTTCACGCCTTGCTGCTCCACGGCCCTGGCCTCGTCGGCGTGACCGTCTTCGACAGCGCCACACAGGTGAGCGAAGTACAGCCGAGCTCCAGCACCTGCTGGCGGCGGGCACCATGATGGCCCGGATGACGACCGCCTCCCCCGCCCACCGCGGCACGCCGGACCCGTGGTGCTACTACGGCCGCACCCGCACCAACACCGCCCGGAGCACCCCGCCGGGCCTACCGGTCACGGTGAGCACCACCTCGTCAGTGTTCGGGGGTCAGCCCGAAGGTTCGGCTGCATCGGGGTGGGAGATCGGCCACTCGGCGGCTTCCTCGACCGTGCGCAGGGTGCGGCGGGCCCGGCGGTGCGTATCAGGCGGTCGAGACGATCGCCCGGATGACGGACGTGATCGCGGGGGTCGGGCGGCCGGGGAGTCGCGCTACGAGAACGCGGCGGAGCTCGGGAGGTGCGCCTTCGACGTGCAGCAGGCTCACCCCGGGCGGCAGCACCGGCGAGAGCCGGGAGGGCGCCGTCGTCACCCCGAAGCCGCCGGCGACCAGTTGAAGCTTCGTCAGCCAGTCGCGCGCGCGGTGGACGATGTGCGGCCGTGCGGGCAGGCCGGGCCAGACGCCGAGCAGCGGCTCGGAGTTCGACGCCGGGGCGGCGATCCACGGGGCGTCGACCAGTTCGTCGACGTGCACCGCGGTGCGGCCGGCGAACGCTCCGGTCGAAGGCGCCGCAACGACCAGTTCGGTGTCCATGACGGTCTCGACGTGCAGGCGCGGCGACTCGCCGTCCAGGGGCCGGTGGGGCGGGCGGGACGTCAGTACGGCGAGGTCGATCGAGCCCGCGCGCAGTGCCCGGACCAGGGTGGGGGTGGCGCCCTCGGTCGTCGTGACCGTGATCTGCGGGTCGGTCGCCGCGAGGCGGGCGAGGGTGGGAGGCAGGATGGCCGCGCCCGCACTCAGGAACAGTCCCAGCCGCACCGGTTCGGTCCGCGGGGCGGTGCCGGTGAGGTCGTGCTCGGCCGCCGTCAGGCAGTCCAGGATCGTGCGGGCATGGCGCAGCAGGGTCAGGCCCGCGGGGGTGAGCCGCACCCCGTCGGGGCGGCGTTCGAACAGGGTGGTGCCCGCGCTCCGTTCGAGGGAGGCGGCCTGGCGTGAGACCGCCGACTGGGTGTAGCCGAGCCGGGCGGCTGCCGCGGTGAAGCTGCCGGACGCGGCGATCTGCTGCAGGACCCGCAGGCCCGTGCTGGAGATGTCCATGCGGCATACGCATACCACAGATGCTTGATCATCGCTTCCGGCATGCTCTCCGGGCTCCTAGTGTCGAACTTGACGAACACGGATGAACGCGAATGAACACGGACGAACACGGAGGTCATCACGTGCGAGCAGCAGTCCTGACGCAGTTCGGCGCCCCGCTCACGGTGCGGGAGGTGCCCGACCCCGAGGCCGGCGGCGGCGAGGTGGTGGTCGAGGTGCTCGCCACCTGTGTGGCCCCGTACGCGGCCGAGGTCTTCGGCGGCCGGCGGAACTACCCCCTGGTGCCTCCCGTGGTGCCCGGGATCGGCGGGGTGGGACGGGTCGTCCACGTGGGCCCGGACGCCACCCGGCTGCGCCCCGGCGACCTGGTGTGGTGCGACTCCACGGTGCGCTCGCGGGACGACGCCCTGACGCCCGACATCACGCTCCAGGGCTGGAGCTCCCGCGGCGAGGGCGGCGCGCGGCTCGCCCGGCACCTGCACGACGGGTCGTTCGCCGAGCTCATGCGGGTCCCGACGGAGAACGTCTTCCCGCTGCCCGCGGCGGCGGGGGACGACCCGGCCCGCTGGGCCGCGCTCGGCGTGCACGTCATCCCTTACGGCGGGCTGCTGGCCGGCGGGCTCGCAGCCGGTGAGACGCTGCTCGTCAGCGGGGCCACCGGCAACCTCGGCAGCAGTGCGGTCGCGGTCGCACTCGCCATGGGGGCGGGCCGCGTGGTCGCCCCCGGCCGCAACCGGGCCGCGCTCGACCTCCTCGCCGACCGGTTCGGTCCGCGGGTGCGCCCGGTCCCGCTGACCGGGGACGAGGCCGGCGACCGCGCGGCGATGTCCGCGGCGGGCGACGGCCCGATCGACATGGTGATCGACCTGCTGCCGCCGAGCGCACCCAGCTCGGTGGCGCGCACGGCAGCCATGACCGTGCGCGAGTACGGCCGCGTCGTTCTCATGGGTGGCGTCGGCATGCTCAGTGGCGACGACCTCGCGCTCCCGTACCCGTGGATCATGCGCAACTCGGTCACCGTGCGCGGCCAGTGGATGTACCCGCGTACGGCGAACGTCGGCATCATCCGGCTCCTCGCCTCGGGCACCCTCGACCTCGCCCACGAACGGGTCCGGTCCTTCGGCCTCGGTGCCGTCAACGACGCCGTCGCGTACGCCGCCTCACACGGTGGCCCGTTCGACCGCACGGTCCTCACCCCACCGGCTCGCTGACCAGGGCCGACTGATCTCCGCAACCCGGCGCCACGGCCCACCCGCCCACCGCCCACCGCCCACCGCCCACCGCCCGTCAGGAGAGCCGGGCCGGCGCGTTCAGGCGGCTACTGGGCCAGCACCACGGTCCCGCCGACGAGCAGGACCATGGGGCCGAGGCCGAGGTGGAACTTCAGGTGGCCGGCGACGAGTTCGAGCGTGGCGATGATGAGCACCGGCCCGAGATCGGACCAGTGCGGGCGGAATCCGTCTTTCCCCCGGAAGATCCGTTCTTTCACGCTGCGCACACTACGCCGCCCTCGGCCCGGCGGGCCCGGCCTCACGGGGGGATGGGTCGACGGCCGTGCGGCTCCCGTCAGGGCAGGTCGAATACCGACGAGTCGGCTGGTACCCCTGCTGCCCGACGACGGTGAGCGGCGCGGTGCAGGCGCTGTGGTGTGGTGGGGTCATGCCGGCCAGATTCCGGAGGAACCGCGGCGGTGGGAGTCCACCAGGTGGGTGTCGATGATGCCGATGGCTTCCATGAGGGCGTGCATGGTGGTCGGGCCGACGAACGCGAACCCCTGTGCGCGCAGTGCTTTGGACAGGGCCTGCGATTGGGGGGAGGTGGTGGGGATCTCGGCGAACGTGCGCGGTCTGGGGGTGTCGAGTGGCTTGAACCCCCACACGAAGTCGGTCAGGCCGCCGTGTTCGCGCAGCCGGACGGTCGCCCGGGCGTTGGCCACGGCCGCGAGGATCTTCGCGCGGTTGCGGACGATCCCGGCGTCGGCCATGAGGCGTTCGACGTCGGTGTCGCCGTAGCCGGCGACCCGGTCGGGGTCGAAGTCGTCGAACGCGGCGCGGAACGCCGGGCGCTTGCGCAGGATCGTCGCCCACGACAGCCCGGCCTGGAAGGCTTCCAGGCTGATGCGTTCGTACAGCCCTCGCTCGTCGCGCACGGGCATGCCCCACTCGGTGTCGTAGTACTGGCCGAGCAGCGGATCGGTGCCGGCCCACGCGGGGCGGGCGAGCCCGTCCTCGCCTGTCACCACCCCGGGGTCGACGGAGCGTTCGGGGGCGGAGGCGGGGGCGGTGTCACCGGCCATCGGGAGGGTTCCTCGCTGTTCTTCAAAGGGACGTGGGTTGCCGGGCGTTCGCGGTCGGGCCGCCCGGCCGGGGCGGCACCTCCGACAGGTCGGACAGCGCCGTCATCGTGATGTGCCGGGGTCGGTGACCGTGAGGCCGCCGTCGTCGGTGACGGTCCAGGTGGCGCCGTTCGTACCGGCTCCGGTCAGGCCGCGCAGCTGCCGGGCGCCGACCAGGGCCAGCGTGGCGGGGCGGCCGATGGCGGCGGTCGCCAGGGTGCGGTCGGGCCGCCAGGACGTGGACCACAGCAGCCGCCGGGCCACCTGGGCCCAGCCGACCTCCGGGCCGGTCATCACCCACACGTCGGCCGGCGCGTCGGCGAAGTGGCGGGCCTGGCACAGCCAGGAGGCTGCGGTCTCCGGCCAGGTGGTCGTGGCGGCCACGACGCCGCCGACGGCCTGCCAGGCCCGGGTGATCGCGTCGGCGCCTGCCAGCGCGGCCGGGGTCCGGCCGGAGCCGACGGCGATGCTCCGGGCGCCGCGCGCCTCGGCCAACGCGACCAGCACGGTGACTTCGGTGTCGGTGACTGCCAGGTCGGGGCCCGGCGGTGAGGGGTCGGTCAGCAGGGGGCTGGTCAGGGGGTCCATGGGGTGCCTTCCTCGTCAACGTTCTTCCACTGCCGGCAAGGGGCCCGGACGGCACACCCCGCCCAGCCGGTATCCGACCGCCGCGACACCGGCCCCGGCGGCGGGCACCGTCTGGCCGCGTCGGCGGCGGCACGGGCCGGTGAATGGTGGATGGTGAAGGCGGACAGGCCGCCGGGGACGCTAGGCGGCGTCGTGGAAGACCAGGGCCAGGGTGTGCCGGTGCCCCGAGCGGACCGCCGAGACGCCGTGCCGGACCGGGGCGGCGGACCAGCCGCGCGCGGAGCGCACGGGTCGGTCGCGGGTGGTGAACACGTAGCCGTGGCCCTGCGGGAGCAGGGTGGCGGTGCCGCGGGACTGGGCGCGGGGGCGCTGCTCGACCAGCAGGAACTCCCCACCGGTGTGGTCGGTGCCGGGCCGGTCCAGGTTGATCACGACCTGCAGCGGGAACACCAGGTCGCCGTACAGGTCACGGTGCAGCGCGTTCCAGTCCCCGGCGCCGTAGCGCAGCAGGATCGCGGTGGACTTGGACTGCCCGGCCGCGTGGCACATCCGCAGCCACTCGTCCAGGGTGTCCGGCCACGGCGCGGTGCGGCCGAGCCGTTCCCACCAGGTGCGGGCGATGGGCAGCAGCCGCGGGTACAGGGCCTGCTTGAGCCACTCGACCGGCTCGGGGTAGGGGGCGTGGAAGTACTTGTACTCGCCGGACCCGAACCGGTGGCGGGCCATGTCGACGGTGGAGCGGAACAGCTCGGGCCGCCCGTACAGGTCCCGGAGCCGGCCGGCCTCGTCCGGGGTGAGCAGCTGCGGCAGCAGCGCGCCTCCGAACGCGTCGAGTTCGGCGGCCACCGCGTCCCAGTCGGCGGTCTCGGCCCGGCCGCCCCACGGCTCGCCCGCGGTGGCGCCGTCCGCGCCGGGAGCCGCCTTCCCCCTCTTCGCGGTGGTGACGGTGGTGACGGTGGTGGCGGTCATGCCGCGGCCTCCAGTTCCAGCAGTGCGGTCTTGGCCTCCAGGCCGCCGATGTAGCCGCCGAGGGTGCCGTCGGTGCGCAGCACCCGGTGGCAGGGGACGACCACCGGCAGCGGGTTGGTCGCGCAGGCCGTGCCGACGGCCCGCACCGCCTTGGGGCTGCCGACCAGTTCGGCGACCTGGCGGTAGCTGCGGGTCTGGCCGTAGCCGATCTCCGGCAGGTGCTGCTGGACCAGCTGCCGGAAGCCCTTGGAAAGGGACAGGTCCAGCGGCAGGTCGAACGCGCGACGGCGGTGGTCGAAGTACTCGTCGATCTCCCGGGCAGCGGTGTCCAGCCGGCCGGGGGCGCGCAGGATGCGCGGGCTGACCTTGTCGGCCAGGGTCTGAAGGACTCGGTCGTGGTCCTCGACCGCGTAGGCGACACGGACCAGGCCCCGGTCGGTGGCGGCCAGCAGCAGAGGGCCGACCGGGGAGTCGACGACGGTGTAGGCGATGTCGACCAGGGCGGCGGCCTGGGCCTCGGCCTCCAGTCGGCGGTGCAGTCGGGCCAGGGTCCCGGCGTCGACGGGAGCCGACAGCACGCTCAGGACGTCGTCGTGGGATCGGGTGCCGCTCATGTAGCTGCTCCTCTCGAGGTCGCGCCCGGATAGTGTTTTCGTAGATTCTTCAGACCGTCCGCCGCCGCCCGGCGCGCCGCCGCGGTGTTCCCACCCAGGACCGCCGCGATCTCGTCGTACGACATCCCGGCCAGATAGCGGAACGTGACCGCCTGCCGCTGCTTGCCCGGAAGACGGCCCACCATCTCCCACAGCTCGCCGTCGTCAGCGCCCGGAACACCCGACGAACTGGGCGCCTCCGGCAACTCCTCGACCGGCAGCGGCCGGCGTCCGGCGGCGCGCAGCACGTCGATCGCCTTGCGCCGCGCGATCGTCACCAGCCACGCCTCCACGTTCGCCGCCTCCGGCAGCCCTGGCCAGGCCCGCATCGCCGCCAGGAACGTCTCCGACCAGGCGTCGTCCGCGTCGTGTGTCCCCAGCAGCGCCCGGCACACCCGCAGCACGGTCGCGCCGTGCTGCTCGACCGCCTTCTCGAACGGTTCCCTCATCCTCGCCCTGCCGTAGACCTTGAATCCGAACCGGTGTGTTCGAGCTCCCGAAACAGCAGGCCGGTCGCGGCCGGCACTGCCGTCCTCCACGTCCGGCGGCCTCCGCCCGGTCTTCGGGTCGTCGCCGTGCCCGGCCGCCTTCTGCACTTGCTGTCTCACCTGGAAGACGGTGCGGGTGCCGAGAACGTGAGATCCGGATTTCACCCGCCGACTCCGTGGATCCCGGCCTGCCGGCCTGCTGCCGCCGAGGACGGGCGCACGGGCGGACTCGGACGTACGGCCCGGGCGGAGCCCGCACCTCCCGGCGGGACCGGCACGCGCCGGGACGGCCTGGACGGCGGGCGGTCAGCGGTGGCCGACGATGACGGAGATGCCCCAGCCGATCGCCGCGAGCACCACCGCGAAGATCAGTCCCGCCAGGGTGGCGCCGACCGGCCCGGCGGCGGGCCGGACCGCAGCCGGCTCGCCGATCGAGCCGATCGAGCCGGGCGAGCCGGGCGGGTTGAGCAGGCGCAGGCCGAGGGCGAACAGCGCGGGCAGGCCGGCGCCGGTGAGCAGGCCCACCACGACGATCCTCCACACCGCGTCCAGGTTGATCCAGGCGTTCACGGGCTCACCTCGTCCGTGGCCTTGACGGGCTCCGGGGCCACCGAACCGGTCCACGCCGCGTTGACGTTCTCCGGCGTCACGGCCGGATGGCGGGAGGCGGCGAAGAAGGCGACCGACGCCGCCACCAGCACGCCGACGATCACCACCACGCCGGCCGTCCCGCCGATCCCGTTCGCGGCCCGGTAGGCCAGCGCGCCGACCAGGGCGGAAGCCGGCAGGGTGAGCAGCCAGGCCGTCACCATCCGGCGGGCGAGCTGCCAGCGCACCACGGCGCCGCTCCTGCCGATCCCCGAGCCCAGGATCGACCCGGTGGCCACGTGCGTGGTGGAGAGCGAGTAGCCGAAGTCGGTGGAGCAGAGGATCACGGCGGCCGAGGCCGACTCGGCGGCCATCCCCTGCGGCGGTTCGATCTCCACCAGCCCCTTGCCCAGGGCCCGGATCACCCGCCAGCCGCCGATGTAGGTGCCCAGGGCGATCGCCAGCGCGCAGAAGAGGACCACCCAGGCCGGCGCCTTCGCCCCGGTGGGCAGGGTGCCGTTGGCGATCAGGGCGAGGGTGATGGCGCCCATGGTCTTCTGCGCGTCGTTGGTGCCGTGGGCGAGCGAGACCATGGAGGCCGAGCCGATCTGGCCGAGCCGGAAGCCGCGCCCGCGCGGGCCTTCGGGCACGTCGCGGGTGAGGCGGTAGACCAGGAGGGTGCCGACCGCGGCCACCCCACCGGCGATGAACGGCGACAGCGCCGCGGGCACGACCACCTTGGAGACCAGCCCCTGCCACTTGACGGCCGAGGCCCCGGCGGCCGCCACCGTCGCCCCGACCACCCCGCCGATCAGCGCGTGCGAGGAACTGGAGGGGATCCCGAGGAACCAGGTGGCCAGGTTCCACAGGATGCTGCCGACCAGACCGGCGCAGACGACCGTCAGGGTGACCTCTCCCGTGGCGACCAGGCCGTTGGCGATGGTCGCCGCCACGGCGGTCGACAGGAACGCGCCCACCAGGTTCAGCACCGCCGACACCGCGACCGCGACGCGCGGGGGCAGGGCGCCGGTGACGATCGAGGTCGCCATCGCGTTGCCGGTGTCGTGGAAGCCGTTGGTGAAGTCGAAGCCCAGCGCCGTGGCGACCATCAGCGCCAGGACCGCGTCGTTGCCGGTCACGGACCCGAACCTAGCCCGCGCACCGGCCGAGGCGGCGGCCGACCCGCCCTGGCCCGGGGCCGCGCACCCGTTCGTCCGGCCGTTCGCCCGGTTGCGGGGCCCTCGGTGCCGGTGCTCGTGTCACGCGAGACCGGCCGGCGGATCAGACCCCGCGGTGGGGGGCGACTCCCGCGGATTGCTCACGATCGAACACGCGCCCTGGCGCCGAACCGTTCCTGTACAGGGCCTCGGCCTCGGCCTGGGCCGCCGGGGAGAGCGGGAGGTGGTCCTTGCCGCGCGGGCAGGGTGGGGCCTCGACACGGGGCGGGCGGACCGGGCGTTGCAACACGATGGCCCTGTCGCGGTCGACCAGCCTCAGCCCGGCACCCGGCGGCGCCAGCGCGTAGCAGGCGATGACCGCTCCGCTCGCGGCGGTGATCGACAGGAACGATTCCCCGAGGCGTCGCCGGACGTGTACTTCCGCGCCGGTCAGATCGGCCGAGACCGCGTAGAAGTTCCCGCGATAGGGTACCAGGCCCTGCGGCATGACCGTGCGGTCGACGCAGCTCTGGAGCGGGTACGGGGTGCCCGGCAGGTCCAGCAGCGCCGTCGCCGGAGCCGACTGGTCCGGGTCGCCGACCGTGCGGGCGCGGTCGTCCAGGGCGGACGCGTACCGGTCGAGGATCTCCTGGGCACTCCAGAGGGAGCGACCGTCCGGAACGGTGAGCCACCAGTTCTGGACGGTGGCGCGATGGGCCGCGTCCATGGCACTGACCCGGTCGGACCGGCAGACCTTGACCGTCACGCCGTAGTACTTGGCCACCCGCGCGAAGGCCGGCGTCACCCGGCCGGTGTCCACGCACCACACGGTCGGCGACCGGCGGAACCGCCAGCATCCGGTGGTACCGCCCAGCCGCCGCAGCACCTGGTCGATCCCCTCGACGAGCTGCGGGAGTTCTCCGCCTTCGACGATCACGGCGCGCCAACGATCCGGCCGGGTGACCGAGCCCAGTAGCAGCCGGGCCGGGCTCCTGCCGTCCCACTCCGCCGGTGGCCCGGGAAGCTCCAGCCACTCGAACCGGACCTTCTCGTCCGCCGGACGCGGGGCGACGGCGCCGGCACCGAACCCGGCTGAGCCGCAGAGCTCGCAGGCCGGCCGGACCCGGTACTTGCGCAGGGCCCGGGTGAAGGTCGAGTATCCACCCGGATAGCCCAGCGCCGAGACCTCGTCGAACAGCGTGGATGCCGGCAGGTGCGGATCGTCCGCGAGTCGCTGGCGGCAGTACGGGAGGAAAGCGGAGAGCTGGTCCTGGGCCGAGCTGCGGATCCCCACGGTCCGCTCCCCGCGGAGGTAGAGCCTTACCGTCTTGCGGTCATGCCCCAGGTGCCGGGCGATGGCCGAGATGGACCACCCCTGCAGGTGCAGGTCCCGCACATTCTCGTATTCCTCCTTGGTGAGCATCCACTGCTCCTCACAACCTGGACTTCACCAGCAGGCGGGGCTCCGAATTCGAGCGGTCCCCGTACGGCCGCAAATGCTACACGACCACTCCGGACGAATAGGGGGAGGATCGAGCGCCGGGCGTGCGCCCTGGGGAATTTCAGAGAGCGCCGCAATCGAAATGAATTACGTCACGGCCCGTATCCCCGGGGAGGTTTGACGAGCCGCACCGGAAACTCATATGGGACGACGCCCATATTCCACGGTAATCGGCCGGCGGGCAGCGGCTCACAGGATCGACCATTCGCCACCCGGGAGGCAGGTGGAAATCGGGATTCACCGGAAATCCATTTTCCGGCGCCGAAAGTAAAGGGCCGGTCATGTGAGTCCGCAGGTAGCGACGGCACCAAGGGCACGAACCAGGCCGTCACGAACGCGGCACAGCTCCGGTCGAACATCGAGAACCGGGTCCACTCCGACCATGACACCGCCTTCACCACCGGTGCCGGCACACCTCCCACTGGCCCTTCACCCGCCCGCTCGACCGCCTGGACATCCCCCGAGGGCCCGCCCGCACCGACACGGGTATTTGCGACAGCCCGGGCGGTCCCCGGAGCGCGGCCGGGCCCGAACCAGTCCGGGTATTTTCGGAGAGCGCCGGAATGCTGAATATGGAACGACGCCCGGATGCCGGATACGCGTCCCGGCAGCCATTTCGTTGATGGGGCATGAGTTCAATGTGCCAACCAATGACTCTGCCGCACCGCCTGCCGAAGGAGCCGGCGACCAGGCTCGGCGAGTGGTTCTTCGTCCCGGATCGGCGGAACCCTGCGGGTGACGTACGGATCGGCTACCTGTCATGCAACGGCGAACGGGTCGTTCTGCACCACTGCTCCAGCTACCTGGCCGACTTCCTGCGGACGCTCCGTCAGCTCGAGGAGGACTTCGGCCGACGCTGTGGCGCGGAGCCGGTCCCGACCGGCGCATGACGACCGGGATGCGCGCCGAACGGGCAACCGTCGCCCGGCGGAGACGGCAAGGACATGGAGGGCGCCGTGTATGACCCGAGAGCCGCTTTCCTCCCCCCGCACGGTGGTGCCACCCGGTTCGAACCAGAGGACTTGCCCACGTACCCGACCATCGAAGCCTTGGGCACCTGGGACCCGGAGAGTCCCTTCGTCCCGCACCCCCGCGCTCCCGTCAGCGATCCAGGCATGTCCGGCGCCGACCCCGGACGCCCGATCTCCCGACACCGACGGCGCACGCCCCCCGCCGAGGCCACCTGGTCACAGGTCCTCGGCTCGCTGTTCCTGGTACTCAGCACCATGACCGTCATCGCGGTGTGCGTGCTGGGCTGGTTACTCGCCTACGACCCGCTGCGCAACCTGGCGCTCGACCGAGCGCCGGGCGGACTTCCTCACCTGTGGCCGCTGGTCATCTACGGGCCGTGGCTGGTGGGCTGCCTGTCGGTACTGCACGCCGCGCTGGACGGACGTCGGCCCGTGCACTCGTGGGTCGTGGTGGTCGCCTTCTCCGCCACGGCGGCCGGTCTGTGCGTGGCCGACGCCTCGCCGACCGTCCCCGATGTGATCGTCGCGGGCCTGCCACCGATCACCGGGGTGGTTTCGCTGCACCAGTTGGTGCGTCAACTCCTCTCCGGAAAGCGACCGCAACGCCCCACCTCCCACAAGGCGGGCCCTTCGAGGCGGGTGCGGCGATGACCGCCGTCCCAGGCGAGCGAGGTGTCGCACGGGTCGTCAGGAGACCGCCCAGGTGGCGGGAGTGACCGGGCACACCTCGTAGCATGCGGCAGGACGCCCGCACCGCGGTCCTGTGCCGCCCCCTGAACGACGGCGCCCCGCCGTCGTTCAGGGGGCGGGGCCGAGGCCTGGGTCAGGATCGCGTTCGCCCCCTGCAGCACCCGCCCCGGGTCAGCCGAGCGAGGATCCGGCTGCGCCGAGGGTGTCCCGCAACCACTGCTCGACGCCTGCCACGTGCACCGTCGCCCAGGCGTGCGCGAGGTCGGGGCGGCGGTGGGCGATGGCGTCGAGGATGGCGCGGTGCTGCTGGCGGGTCCGGTCGACCGCGCCTTCCTCGGTCAGCCCGCGCCAGACCCTCGCCCGGGCGGTCGGACCGGACAGGCCGTCGACGAGCGAGCACAGGACGGTGTTGCCCGAACCGGCCGCGATCCTGTGGTGGAACTCGAGGTCGTTGTCGATCAGCTCCTGCAGGGGGGCGTCGTCACGCAGGCTCTCCAGGACCTCTCCGAGCGCGGCGATGTCCTCGTCCGGCATCACTCGGGCGGCCATGGCCGCGGCGGCGGGCTCCAGGATGCGGCGGACCTCCAGGAACTCCAG
This sequence comes from Kitasatospora sp. NPDC098663, assembly GCF_044760075.1. Taxonomy (NCBI): domain Bacteria; kingdom Bacillati; phylum Actinomycetota; class Actinomycetes; order Kitasatosporales; family Streptomycetaceae; genus Kitasatospora; species Kitasatospora sp. NPDC098663. The sequence goes on from NZ_JBIWAP010000005.1 coordinate 60,907, forward strand.
CACCGAGTCGTCCTGGTGAAAGTCGACGACGAAACCCAGCGCGTCCAGCAGCAGGTTGGGCTCCAGACTCGTCACGTACGTGCCGTCTCCCTGGCGCACGTCGAGCACCCGGATGAGCGAGAGGGCTTTCACCGCCTCACGCAGGGAGTTGCGCGACAGACCGAGCCGCTCGGCCAGGTCGGCCTCCTTGGGGAGTCGCGAACCGGGGCGCAGCTCACCACTGACGATCATGGCTTTGATCTTCTCGATCGCCGAGTCGGTGACTGGCACGCCGATGCCTCCCTGGTCCTGATCCCTGCAGCATAGTCTCCCCGGCACCCACCCGGAGCTGGCCTTGATCGCGACAGGTCAAGACCATCCGGCACGTCCCTCCGCAGGCCGGCGCGGGGCGCCGAGCCCGTACACGCGGACCGCGTTGTGCCGGAACACCGCGTCCTCCTCCCCCGCGCTGAGGCCGTCCACGAGGTGCCGGGTGATCCGGGCGACCTCGGCGTAGCCGGCCTCCAGGGTGCACACCGGCCAGTCGGAGCCGAAGAGGAGCCGCTGCGGGCCGAAGGCCTCCAGGGCGGTGTCGGCGTAGGGCCTGAGGTCCGCCGTCCGCCACCGGCCGGGGGCGGCCTCGGTCACCAGGCCGGAAAGCTTTCCCACGGTGTTGGGCAGCGCGGCCAGGCGGCGCAGGTCCACGGCCCAGGGGTCGAGCGCGCCGTCGGCGATCGGGGGCTTGCCGAGGTGGTCGAGGACGAACGTCAGGCCGGCGAGCCGGGCGGCCGCGAGGGCGGCGGCGGGCAGCTGGTGCGGCTTGACGACGAGGTCGTAGGCGAGACCGGCCTCGGCGACGGCGAGCAGGCCGCGCTGGACGTCGGGGCGCAGCAGCCACTCGGGGTCGGGCTCCTCCTGGACCTGGTGCCTGATGCCCACCAGCCGTTCCCCGCCGGGGAGTTCACGCAGGGCGGCGATCGCGTCGGCAACGCCGGGGGCGGTGAGGTCGGTCCAGCCGACGACGCCGGCGATCAGGTCGCCGCCGTCGGCCAGCGCCAGCAGTTCGGCGGTCTCCTCGGGGACGCAGACGGTCTGCACGACGACCGTGGCGACCACTCCGGCCTCCGCGGCTTCGGGGGCGAGGTCGACGGCGGTGAAGGAGCGGGCCAGGGGAGCGAGGGCCTCGCCGCTGATCCAGGGCTGCGGCCGCGTGCCGAGGTCCCAGACGTGGTGGTGCGCGTCGACGATCTGACGCCTGGTCACAGTTCCCACACGGCCGGGAGCCCGGCCCCGGCGCCGGCGTCCGAGTAGTCGTGGCTGATGTCGAGCAGTTCGCCCATCCTCTCCTGCCAGGCGGTGTTGGCCGGGAGGTGCTCCAGTTCGGCGAGGAGCCGGGCGTAGTCCTCGCACTCCAGCAGGTGGAACAGCTCGCAACCGCTGCGCCAGATCGTCCACGAGGTGGCGCCGGCAGCCCGGATGGCTGCGACGAGTTCGGCGGGCACGTCCCGGTGGGCGGCCTCGTACTCGGCGATCCGGTCCGGGCGGAGGCGGGTGTGCAGGGCGACTCTCATGGCTGCTCCGGGTGGGTGGGGTGGTCGACGATGACGACGTGCAGGGTGCGGGGGCCGTGCACGCCCTCGACGCGGTCGAGTTCGATGTCGCTGGTGGCGGACGGTCCCGAGATGAAGGTCAGCGGCAGCGCGGGGTCGAGGCGGGCGAGGGCGTCGGGGACGTCGGCGGCGATCTGTCCGGCGCGGATGACGCACAGATGGTAGTCGGGGACGAGGGTGAGGGCGCGGCGGCCCTGGCCCGGGCCGGTGTCGAGGACGATGGTCCCGGTGACGGCGATGCCGGCGGCGGCAAGGGTGCAGGCGCCGTCCAGGGCGTTCAGGGCCTGGACGTCCAGCGGTTCCGGGTGCCACTGCCAGTCGCCGGGCGGCAGCAGCTCGACGGGAAAGCCGCTGGGCAGTGCCAGGTTGCTCGCCCCGGATGCGGTGAGCGCGGCGGCGATGGCGGCCGGCAGGCCCGCCCGGTCGGTGCGGGTGACGTTCGCGCGGTGGTCGGCGACCCGCTCGGCGAACAGGGCGACGGTGTCCTCGCCCGGCTCGGTGTGGCTGCGGCGGTAGGCCCGGGGTACGGGGACGTCGTCGGGCCGTTCGTCGGCGGGGACGTCGGCGAGCGCCGCCCGGATGCGGCCGAGAACCGCCTCACGGCTGCTCATCGTTCACCTTCCCTGTTCTTGCGCCACCAGGTGCGGAAGGACTCTGCCGGAGGTGCGGGGGTGTCGCGGGTGTCGGACCAGCCGTGCAGCGGGCCCGGCAGCCGGCCGATCCGCCCCTCCCTGGCGAGCGCCCTGCCGCCGAGCGCGGCGGCCTTCTGGGCCGCGGAGAGCAGGCGCGGGGAGTCGAGGACGGTGGCGGCGGCCTTCATGGCCAGCGCCTCGGCTCCCCTCGGCCTGCTCTCGACGGCCTTGGCCCGCAGGTGGGCCAGCACCTCCGGGATGTCGATCTTCACCGGGCAGGCGTCGTAGCAGGCGCCGCACAGGGTGGAGGCGAACGGAAGGGACGCCGCGTTCTCCACGCCGACCAGTTGCGGGGTGAGGACGGCGCCGATCGGTCCTGGGTAGACCGAGCCGTAGGCGTGGCCGCCGGTGCGCTCGAAGACGGGGCAGACGTTGAGGCAGGCCGAGCAGCGGATGCAGCCGAGTACCTGCCGTCCGACCTCGTCGGCGAGGGTGTCGGTGCGGCCGTTGTCGAGCAGCACCAGGTGGAACTCCCCGGGGCCGTCGCCGTCGGTGGTTCCGGTCCAGGTGGAGGTGTAGGGGTTCATCCGCTCACCGGTGGAGGAGCGGGGCAGCAGTTGGAGGAAGACCTCCAGGTCCTGCCAGGTCGGGACGGTCTTCTCGATGCCCATGACGGTGATGAGGGTTTCGGGCAGGGTGAGGCACATCCGGCCGTTGCCCTCGGACTCCACGACGACGACCGTGCCGGTGTCGGCGACGGCGAAGTTGGCGCCCGAGACGGCCACCTTGGCGGTGAGGAACTTCTCCCTCAGGTGCAGGCGGGCGGCTTCGGCGAGCTCACGCGGGTCGTCGCCGAGGTTCTCCGGTGCGGGCTGCCCCCAGTGGGCCATCTCGGCGAGGAAGAGGTCGCGGATCTCGGTCCGGTTGCGGTGGATCGCGGGGACGAGGATGTGGGACGGGCGGTCGTCGCCGAGTTGGACGATGAGTTCGGCGAGGTCCGTCTCGTAGGCGGTGATGCCGGCTTCGGCGAGGGCCTCGTTGAGGCCGATCTCCTGAGTCGCCATGGACTTGATCTTCACGACCTCGCGTTCGCCGGTGGCCCGCACGAGTTCGGTGACGATGCGGTTGGCCTCGGCGGCGTCCGAGGCCCAGTGCACGGTGCCGCCCGCGGCGGTGACGGCGGCCTCCAGCCGGACGAGGTAGCGGTCGAGGTGGCGTGAGGTGCGGTTCTTGATCGCGGCGGCGGCGTCGCGCAGGTGCTCCCAGTCGTCCAACTCGGAGGCGACGGCGAGCCGCTTGTCGCGGATGGTGGTGGTGGCGCGTTTCAGATTGGCGCGCAGCCGGGTGTTGCCGAGCGCCTCGCGGGCGGCGTCGGGAAAGGACGGGGAACCGAGCCAGACGACGCCGCGGCCGCCGGGCTTGCTCATCGTGCGGTTCCTTCGGTGGCGGCGAGGATCTCGGCCAGGTGCAAGGTCCGCACCGTCGCGCCCCGGCGGGACAGTCCGCCGCCGATGTGCATCAGGCAGGAGTTGTCGGCGGCGCACAGGACCTCGGCTCCGCTGTCCAGGACGGCGGCGTTCTTGTCGGCGAGCATCGCGGCGGAGGTGTCGGCGTTCTTCACGGCGAAGGTGCCGCCGAAGCCGCAGCAGGAGTCGGCCGCGGGCAGGTCGACCAGGTCGATGTCCTCGACGGCGCGCAGCAGCCGGTCCGGGCGATCGCCGAGACGCAGGCCGCGCAGGGAGTGGCAGGTGGGGTGGTAGACGACGCGGTGCGGGAAGCGGGCACCGACGTCCGTGACGCCGAGCACGTCGGTCAGGAACTCGGTGAACTCGTGTACCCGGGGCACCAGTTCGGTGACCTGTCGGAGGAGCGGGGCGGTGCCGTGCCGTTCGGCGAGCAGGGGGTGGTTGTCACGGACCATCCCGGCGCAGGAGGCGGACGGCGTGACCACGGCGTCGTAGTCGGCGAAGGCCCGGGCGAAGCGGGTCACCAGCGGGACGGCGTCGGGGCGGTAGCCGGTGTTGAAGTGCATCTGGCCGCAGCAGGTCTGTTCCCGGGGGAACTCGACACGGTGGCCGAGCCGCTCCAGCACCGTCACCACCGCGCGGCCGGTGTCGGGGAAGAGGGTGTCGTTGAAGCAGGTGATGAACAGGGCGATGCGCATCAGCCCGCCTCCCCCGGGGTCGGGACGTCCGCGGGAAGCAGTCCGCGGTGCTTGAGCTCGGCCCAGAGCGCCGCCGGAACGGGGTGGCCGAGCATGGCGGCGGCGTCCCGGGCCTCGCCGGCGCTGCGGGTGCCGACCAGCACGCTCGCCACCGCCGGGTGCCCGAACGGGAACTTCAGGGCGGCGGCGCGCAGCGGGACGCCGTGCCGCTCGCAGACGGCCTTGAGGTCGGTGGCCCTGGTGAGCAGGTCTGCGGGGGCCGCGGCGTAGTCGAAGGTGGCGCCGGGCCGCGGGTCGGCGAGCAGGCCGGAGTTGAAGACGCCGCCGATCACGACGCCGACGCCGCGCCGGTGGGCCAGGGGCAGCAGTTCCGCAAGGCCCTGCTGGTCGAGGAGGCTGTAGCGGCCGGCGAGCAGGACGGCGTCGAGGTCGGTCTCGCGGATGAACCGGGCGGGCAGCCCGGCCTGGTTCATGCCGACGCCGATCGCTCCCAGGACGCCTTCGGCGCGCAGGCGTTCGAGTTCCGGGTAGGCCTCGGCGAGCGCCTGTTCGGCGTGGTCGTCGGGGTCGTGCAGGTACGCGATGTCGATCCGGTCGAGGCCGAGCCGGTCCAGGCTGTCCTCGATGGAGCGGCGCACGCCCCGGGCGCTGAAGTCCCAGACGCGGTGGTGGGTGGCGGGCACGGCGAAGCCGTCGGCCAGGTCGTCGCCGTCGCCGGAGCAGGCCGGCTCCAGCAGGCGTCCGACCTTCGTGGAGATCGTGTACTGGTCCCGGGGGAACGCGCGCAGGGCGGCGCCGAGTCGCCGCTCGGACAGGCCCAGGCCGTAGTGCGGGGCGGTGTCGAAGTACCGTACGCCGGACTCCCAGGCGGCGGTGACGGCCTGTTCGGCCTGCTCGTCGGTGACCGGGGTGAACAGGTTGCCGATGCCGGCGGCGCCGAAGGCGAGTTCGGTCACCTGGGCCCTGCTGCGGCCGAGGGGGTGGTGGCGCGGCTTCACGGGCGTGGCTCCGGTCGCAGGCGCAGGCCGGCCATGCCGCCGTCGACGGCGAGCGCGGTGCCCGTGACGCTGGCGGCGGCCGGGGAGGCGAGGTAGGCGATGGCGGCGGCGACCTCCTCGGCGGTGACCAGCCGGCCGGTGGGCTGGCGGGCGTTCAGTGCGGAGCGCTCGGCGGCCGGGTCGTCGGCCGCGTCGAGCAGCCGGCCGACCCACGGGGTGTCGACGGTGCCCGGGTTGACGCAGTTGACCCGGATGCCTTCGCGGACGTGGTCGGCTGCCATGGCCAGGGTGAGCGAGTGGACGGCGCCCTTGCTCGCCGCGTACAGCGCGCGCCGGGGCAGTCCGGCCGTGGCGGCGATGGAGCAGGTGTTGACCACCGAGGCGGAGGCGGAGCGGCGCAGGTGGGGCAGGGCGGCGCGGGTGGTGCGGACGATGCCGAGCACGTTGACGTCCAGGACGTGGTGCCACTGCTCGTCCGAGTTGTCCTCCACGGTTCCGGCGGCGCCGATGCCGGCGTTGTTGACCAGGATGTCGATCCCGCCGAGCGCCTCGGCCGCCGCCTGGACGGCCTCGCGTACGGAGCGGTCATCGGCGACGTCGGCGGTGAAGCCGCGCAGCGGGGCGCGGACGCCGCTCGGGTCGAGGTCGAGGACGGCGACGTCCGCTCCGCGTGCGCCGAGCAACCGGGCGGTGGCCAGTCCGATGCCGGAGGCACCGCCGGTGACCAGGGCGGTGAGCCCGTCGAGGTCGGTCGTCATGAGCGCTCCTCCTTGTCGCCGCCGGCCAGGTCGGCTGCCCAGAACGTGCCGTCGGGGTAGGTGTAGGTGTCGATGGCCACCTGGTGCATGGTGGCGGAGAACCCGGGCACGGTGGGTGCCCGGTAGCGGCCGCCGTCGATGACCACGGGGTCGAGGAAGTGCTGGTGGAGGTGGTCGACGTACTCGATGACGCGGTCCTCGGTGGTGCCGGAGAGCGCGACGTAGTCGAACATCGACAGGTGCTGGACGAGTTCGCACAGGCCCACGCCGCCGGCGTGCGGGCACACGGGGACGCCGAACCTGGCGGCGAGCAGCAGGATGGCGAGGTTCTCGTTCACGCCGGCCACCCGGGCCGAGTCCAGTTGGAGGATGTCGATGGCGCCGGCCTGGAGCAGCTGTTTGAAGACGATGCGGTTCTGCACGTGCTCGCCGGTGGCGACCTTGACGGGGTGGACACCGCGCCGGACGGCGGCGTGGCCGAGCACGTCGTCCGGGCTGGTCGGCTCCTCGATCCAGTAGGGGTCGAACTCGGCGAGCTCGTTCGTCCACTCGATCGCCTCGGCGACGTTCCAGCGCTGGTTGGCGTCGATCGCCATCCGGATGTCCGGACCGACGGCCTCGCGGGCGGCGCGGCAGCGGCGGATGTCGTCCTCCAGGTCCGCGCCGACCTTCAGCTTGATCTGGGTGAAGCCGTCGGCCACCGCCTCCTTGGCGAGGCGGGTGAGCTTCTCGTCGCTGTAGCCGAGCCAGCCGGGCGAGGTGGTGTAGGCGGGGTAGCCGCGGCGCAGGAGTTCGGCGGCCCGCCCGGGTGCGCCCTGTCTGCCCTTGCGCAGCAGTTCGAGGGCCTCATCGGGCGTCAGCGCGTCGGCGATGTAGCGGAAGTCGACCTGGGACACCAGCCATGCGGGGTCGGCGTCGGCCAGCAGCTGCCACAGCGGCTTGCCCTCGCGCTTGGCGGCGAGGTCCCAGACGGCGTTGACGACGGCTCCGATCGCCATGTGCATCACGCCCTTCTCGGGTCCGAGCCAGCGCAGCTGGCTGTCACCGATCAGGTCGCGGTACAGGGAGCCGGGGTCGGCGCACAGCTGGGCGACGGACCGTCCGACGACGTGCGGGCGCAGCGCGTCGATGGCGGCGACCTGGACGTCGTTGCCGCGACCGATGGTGAAGGTGAACCCGTGGCCCTCGTGGCCGCCCGCGGAGGCGCGCAGGACGACGTAGGCCGCGGAGTAGTCGGGGTCGGGATTCATGGCGTCGGACCCGTCCAGCTCCCGCGAGGTGGGGAAGCGGATGTCGAAGGTGTCGACGGCGGTGATCCGCGCTGTGGTTGCGGACAACGTGGTGCCTTTCAGGCGTTGGAGAAGGTCTGGCGCTGGGTGCCGAGGCCGTCGATGGCCAGTTCGACGGTGTCGCCCGCGCGCAGGTAGGGGGTGCCGGGCAGCCCCAGGGCCACGCCGGCCGGGGTGCCGGTGTTGATGACGTCTCCGGGCCGCAGCACCATGTACTGGCTGAGGTACCAGACCAGGTACGGGACGTCGAAGATCATGTTCTTGGTGCTGCCGCTCTGCCGCTGCTCGCCGTTGACGGCCAGACGGAGGCCGAGGGCCCGCACGTCGCCGGCCTCGTCCGGGGTAACCAGCCAGGGGCCGAGCGGGTTGAAGGTCTCGCAGGACTTGCCGAGGTCCCACTGCCCGGAGTACTCGAGCTGGAACTCCCGCTCGGACACGTCGTTGCTGATCGCGTAGCCCGCGACATGGGCGAGGGCCTGTCGGGGCGAGTCCAGGTAGCGGGCCTCGCGGCCGATCACGACCGCGAGTTCGACCTCCCAGTCGGTCTTGGCCGAGCCGCGCGGGATCAGCACCTGGTCGCAGGGACCGACCACGGCGGACGGGTCCTTCATGAAGACCACCGGCCGGGCGGGGACGGCGGCGCCGGTCTCCTCGGCGTGGTCGCGGTAGTTGAGGCCGATGCAGACGACCTTGCCCGGCCGGGCGACGGGGGCGCCGATCCGCAGGCCGACCGGGTCGATCGGAGGGAGCTCTCCGGCGGCCAGGGCGGCACGAACGCGGTCGATCCCGTCCGAGGCGAGGAACGCCCCGTCGATGTCACCGGTCAGGCCCGAGAGCGCGAAGACCCGGCCGTCGTCGCCGAGGGCTGCCGGAGCCTCTTCTCCCGCCGGTCCGATCCGCATGAGCTTCATGCCATGGCTCCTGTCATAGGTCTGCGGGCCGGGGCTCTTCACCGGGCCGACACATCGGATGAATCCTCGACGCCCTGACCATACGAGTGTCGGCCACGCACCGCAAGAAGTCCTCCGATGTCTGTCGGCGCCCATCGGGGCCAGGAGTCGAACCTCTCCTAACTGTTCATCAAATCTCCAGCTCAGAAAGGAGATGACAGCTCGTTATCATCCGACATGGAGGCCCGGACGTTACGGTTGAGATTCGCCCGAGGTTTCCCTATTGTCAGTCAGGTGCCAAGCTCGTATGGTCCTCGTGATCGCAAGCCATCCGATGACTGCGGAGAGCACGATCCAGCGCGCCTGCCACGACCCGCCGCATCCACGGCCTCCCTCCTGGATGACGACCGGGAAGGGAGGTCCGGCCCAACCGCCCCCGCTCCACCTCCCGGGGGGACAGGCCTCTCCGCCTCCCGCCACACCGGCTCCCCACCCTCGCGGGGGAGCCCGGACATCCCAGCCAAGGAGATCAGCACCATGAAGCCTCGCTCCTCCAGAATCGCGGCCACGGCCGCCGCCGTAGTCGTCCTGGCGGGGGCCGCCACGGCCTGCAACCGCGGCAGCACGACGGACTCCGCCGCCGGCGGCAAGCCGGCGCTCGGCATCGACCTGCCGCGTGCGGACTCCGACTTCTGGAACTCCTACGCGCAGTACATCAAGCAGGACGCCTCCGCCCAGGGCCTCAACACCCTGCCGGTGAGCAACTCGCAGAACGACGTCACCAAGCTGGTCGCCAACGTCCAGGTCTTCCAGAACACCGGCGCCAAGGCCGTCGTCATGGCCCCGCAGGACACCGGCGCGATCGCCTCCACCCTCGACCAGCTGACCGCCAAGAAGATCCCCGTGGTCAGCATCGACACCCGCCCCGACAAGGGGAACGTCTACATGGTGGTGCGCGCCGACAACAAGGCGTACGGCACCAAGGCCTGCGAGTTCCTCGGCCAGCAGCTCGGCGGCAAGGGCAAGGTCGCCGAACTCCAGGGCGCGCTGAGCTCCGTCAACGGCCGCGACCGCTCCGAGGCCTTCGCCGCCTGCATGAAGGAGAAGTTCCCCGACATCCAGGTGATCGAGCTGGCCACCGACTGGAAGGGCGACGTCGCCTCCGCCAAGCTCCAGTCCACCCTCGCCGCCAACCCGGACCTGGGCGGCGTCTACCTCCAGGCCGGCGGTGTCTTCCTGCAGCCCACCATCGCCCTGCTCCAGCAGAAGGGCCTGCTCAAGCCCGCCGGCCAGCCCGGTCACATCGCCATCGTCTCCAACGACGGCATCCCGCAGGAGTTCGACGCGATCCGCAAGGGCGACATCGACGCGACCGTCTCCCAGCCCGCCGACCTCTACGCCAAGTACGCGCTGTTCTACGCGCAGGCCGCGGCCGAGGGCAAGACCTTCCAACCCGGTGCCACCGACCACCAGTCGACCATCATCTCCCTGCCCAACGGCCTGGAGGACCAGCTCCCCGCTCCCCTGGTCACCAAGGAGAACGTCGACGACAAGTCCCTCTGGGGCAACGGCGTAGGCAAGTAGCCCACCGACCCCTCGTGCGTGGCGGCCCGGACCCCCCTTCCCGGGCCGCCACTCGCGGATCCCGCGGAAAGGACATCCCCGCCATGGCGGACCCCAGCCCCGTCCGGGGCCCCGTCGTCGAGGCCGACGGGATCAGCAAGCGCTTCGGCGCCACCGTCGCCCTCAGCGACGCCCGCATCTCGGTCGCGCCTGGCGAGTCGCACGCCCTGGTAGGCCGCAACGGCGCGGGCAAGTCCACGCTCGTCTCGATCCTCACCGGCCTGCAGCACCCCGACACCGGCACCCTGCGCTTCGACGGCGAGCAGGCCCCGGCCCCCGGTGACACCGACGCCTGGCGGTCCCGGGTCGCCTGCGTCTACCAGCGCTCCACCATCATCCCCGCGCTGACCGTCGCCGAGAACCTCTTCCTGGACAGGCAGAGCAGAGGCGCCCTGCGCCCGATCAGCTGGAAGCAGCTGCGCGGCCGCGCAACCGAGCTGCTCGCCGAGTACGGCGTGGACGTCGCCCCGACCGCGCGCGCCGAGGACCTGAGTGTCGAGCAGCGCCAGTTCGTCGAGATCGCCCGGGCGCTGTCCTTCGGGGCCCGCTTCATCATCCTGGACGAGCCCACCGCCAAGCTCGACGCGCGCGGCATCGAGCGGCTCTTCGACAAGCTGCGCTCACTGCAGGAGCAGGGCGTCGCCTTCCTGTTCATCTCCCATCACCTGCAAGAGGTCTACGACCTCTGCACCACCGTCACGGTCTACCGCGACGCCCGGCACGTCATCACCGCGCCGGTCGCCGAACTCGACCAGCAGGCCCTGGTGGAGGCGATGACCGGCGAGAGCTCCCGGGACAGCGGGCCCGCCTGGTCGGTGACCGGCCGGACGCGCCCCGACGGTGCCCCGCTGCTGGACGTCTCGGGCCTGAGCCTGGCCGGCGCCTACCAGGACTTCTCCCTGACCGCGCACGCCGGCGAGGTCGTGGGCCTGGCCGGAGCGGCCGCCAGCGGCAACGTCCGGCTCGGCGAGACCATCGCCGGTCTGCACCGCCCGCAGGCCGGCACGATCACCGTCGCGGGCCGCCCGGTGCGCACCGGGCGCGTTCCCGCCGCTCTCGCGGCCGGCATCGGGTTCGTGCCCGAGGACCGGCACATCCAGGGCCTCATCCCGCAGCGCAGTGTCGCCGAGAACGCCACCCTGACCGTCACCGACCAGCTCGGGCCCTTCGGCACGGTGCTGCCCTCCCGCACCCGGGCCTTCGCCGAACGGATGATCGGCGACCTCGACATCAAGACACCCGGCCCCTCGGCCCCGGTGTCCGCGCTGTCCGGCGGCAACCAGCAGAAGGTGGTCATCGCGCGGGCCCTGGCCACCGAGCCGCACGTCCTGGTGGCCATCCGGCCCACCAACGGCGTCGACGTCAAATCCAAGGAGTCCCTGCTCGGCACCGTCCGCGAGGTCGCCGACGCCGGGAGGAGCGCTCTGATCGTGTCCGACGAACTCGACGACCTGCGGGTCTGCGACCGCGTCCTGGCCATGTTCCACGGCCGCGTCGTCGCCGAGTTCGAGCACGGCTGGAGCGACGAACAGCTGGTCGCAGCCATGGAGGGCATGTCCGGCCCGACCGACACGAAGGAACGCAATGTCTCCCACCACTGAGGTCCACCCGCGCGCGGCCACCGCCGGCACCGCACCGGCCGGCCGGCGCTTCGACCTCGCCCGCTACCGCGACCTCTCGCTCGTACCGGTCCTGCTCGTCCTCGGCGTCATCGGCTTCGTCGTCTCACCCGCCTTCCTCACCTCCGACAACCTCCTGGGCGTCGGCCAGCAGGCCACCGAACTGAGCCTGCTGGTGCTGGCCGAGGCGCTGATCCTGGTCGTCGGCCGGATGGACCTGTCCCTGGAATCCACGATCGGCGTGGCCCCCGTCATCGCCGTCTGGCTGGTCCTCCCCGACCACGGCGCGCGCTTCAACGGCCTCGGGCTCCTGCCCTCCTGGACGGCCATCCCGCTGTGCCTGGCCGTCGGCGCGCTCATCGGGGCGATCAACGGGTTCCTGATCCTCAAGCTGCGCCTCAACGGCTTCATCGTCACCCTCGGCGCGCTCACCCTGCTCCGCGGCCTCCAGGTCGCGATCTCCGAGGGCCAGTCGATCGTCAACCTGCCCGGCTCCTTCACCTACCTCGGCAGCACCAGCTGGCTCGGCGTCCCCGCGGCGATCTGGATCTGCGCCCTGCTCTTCCTGGCCGGCGGCTGTGCCCTCGCCTGGCTCCGCCACGGCCGCGCCCTGTACGCGATCGGCGGCAACCCCGAGGCCGCCCGCGCCGCCGGCATCCGGGTCGACCGGATCACCTGGATCGTGCTGGTCCTCGGCGGCCTGCTGGCCGCCTTCGCCGGCGTCCTCTACACCGGCCACTACGGCTCCATCTCCGCCGACCAGGGCAACGGGTGGATCTTCCAGGTCTTCGCCGCCACCGTCATCGGCGGCGTCAGCCTCAACGGCGGGCGCGGCACCCTCTTCGGCGCCCTGACCGGTGTGCTGACCCTCCAGCTCGTGGTCAACGTCATGACCCTCGCGGGCGTGCCGCCGCTGTGGAACCAGTTCCTCAACGGCGCGATCATCATCGTCGCGCTGATCATCTCCCGCTTCGCCTCGGGCGAGAAACAGGAGTGACGGGGTCCCCCGGCCCGAGAGCCACCGAAGCGGCGCGACCAGCCCCGCGGGAACCGGTCGCGCCGCTTCGGCCTCCCCCACTCCGCCCCCTCGACCGACCAGCACTCCCAGGCCCGCACGCAGGAGGCGAACACCATGGCGGTGACCGACCAGGCCATCGAGAAGATCAAGGAAATGATCGTCTCCGGCGCCCTGCTGCCCGGCGCGCGACTGCCCAACGAAGCCGACCTCGCCGACCAGCTCGGGCTGTCCCGCAACTCGCTGCGCGAGGCCGTCCGGGCGCTCACCGCGATGCGGATCCTCGTCCCCCGGCAGGGCGACGGCACCTACGTCTCCGGCCTGGAGCCGCACCTCCTGCTGGAAGCCATGGCCTTCGCCTCCGACGTCTCCCGCGGGCACACGGCCCGGCAGCTCCTCCAGGTACGGCGCCTGCTGGAGCCGCAGGTCACCGCCCTCGCCGCCGGCCTGCTCACCGACGACCACCTGCGAACGCTGCGGGCCGTCCTCGACCAGAGCGCCGCGGCTGCCGGCATCGAGGAGTTCATCGAGCTCGACATCGAGTTCCACCGCACCATCGCCGACGCCGTCGGCAACCCCGTGCTGTCCACCCTGCTCGGCATCCTCTCCACCCACACCCAGCGGCTGCGCATCGTGCGCGGTACACACGACGCCCCTGCCCGCGAGCAGGCACACCGCGAACACGAGGCCATCTGGCGGGCCCTGGTCGACCACGACGCCGTCCTGGCCGCCAGTGCCAGCACCGTGCACGTCGCCGCCGTCGAGGACTGGCTGGCCGCCGGCACCGACCCCCCGGACCTCGACGCCATCGCCTGACGGCGGCGTGCCGAATCCCGCACATCCGTTCCCCTCCCCCTCAGCGCGCAAGACCCCCACGACCCAGGACGGTCTGACACATGAAGAGCCGAACCATCCGGACCACCTGCACGGGCTGCATCGCCGTGTTGCTCGCCGGCTGCCTCACCGCCTGCGGTGGCACTGATGACCCCGGCGCCCGCCCCCAGATCGGCATCGACATCCCCCGCGCCGACTCCGACTTCTGGAAGGCGTACGCGAAGTACCTCCAGCAGGAGATCAACGACCAGCAGCTGAGTGTCCTGCCCCCGACCCGTTCGAACGGCGACGACGCGACGTTCACCGCCAACGTCCAGTCGCTGGCCGCCCGACATCCCAAGTCCATCGTCATGGCGCCGCAGAACACCATGACCACCGATTCGACACTCTCCGAGTTGTTCCGTGCCAACATCCACACGATCAGCGTGGACACCGAACCGGAGCACGGCAGCGTCTACATGGTGGTCCGCACCGACAACAAGACGTACGGCACCAAGGCCTGCGAGTTCCTCGGCAAGCAGCTCGGCGGCAAGGGCAAGGTGGCCGAGCTCCAGGGCGCACTGACCTCCATCAACGGATACGAACGCTCCGAGGGGTTCGCCGCCTGCATGAAACGCAACTACCCCGGTATCCAGGTGATCGCGCTGCCCACCGACTGGAAGGGCGACGTCGCCTCCGCCAAGCTCCAGTCCACCCTCGCCGCCAACCGGGACCTGAACGGCATCTACCTACAGGCCGGCGGCGTCTTCCTCCAGCCCACCCTCGACCTCCTGCGCCAGAAAGGCCTGCTCAAGCCCGCCGGCCAGCCCGGCCACATCACCATCGTCTCCAACGACGGCATCCCGCAGGAGTTCGACGCGATCCGCAAGGGCGACATCGACGCGACCGTCTCCCAGCCCGCCGACCTCTACGCCAAGTACGCCCTGTACTACGCCAAGGCCGCGGCCGAAGGCAGGAAGTTCCAACCCGGGCCCACCGACCACCAGTCGACCATCATCACCCTGCCCAACGGCCTGGAGGACCAGCTCCCCGCTCCCCTGGTCACCAAGGAGAACGTCGACGACAAGTCCCTCTGGGCCAACCACGCCACGGGCTGACCGAGGCGGGCTGACCGAGGCGGGCCCCAGCACCAGGCCGGCATCCACCGCACCAACGGGACACGACGGGACTCCGGTCCGTGCGCCACCACTGATCGCTCTCGGGCACGTCCGCGTGGCACATCGTTCGACTTCTTCGGTTCGTCCGTGTTTTGGCTCCGGGCAGCAGGGCACGCGCCGTTCAGGGAGGTCCGGATCTACAAGCGGAGGACCCACATGTCAACAGGGACCCTCATCGCAGTCATCGCCATCGTCATCGTCCTCCTGGTCGCGTGCGCGCTGGTGGCGACGTTCGCCATCCGCCGCCGCCATCTGCAGGAGCGGTTCGGCCCGGAGTACGACCGGACCGCGGAGGCGAAGGACGGCCGCTTCGCCGCCGACCGGGAGCTGCGCAAGCGCGAGTCGCGCCACGACTCGCTGAACATCAAACCGCTGTCACCGGGTACCCGTGACCGGTACGCCAAGGACTGGGCACGGGTGCAGGAACAGTTCGTCGACCGGCCCGACGACACGGTGCACGAGGCGGACCGGCTCGTCACCACGCTCATGAGCGAGCGCGGATACCCGACCGAGGGATACGAGCAGCAGCTCAAGGAC
Organism: Kitasatospora sp. NPDC098663; assembly: GCF_044760075.1. Lineage (NCBI taxonomy): Bacteria > Bacillati > Actinomycetota > Actinomycetes > Kitasatosporales > Streptomycetaceae > Kitasatospora > Kitasatospora sp. NPDC098663. The sequence goes on from NZ_JBIWAP010000005.1 coordinate 76,012, forward strand.
CTCTCGGTCGAACACGGGAACGTGCTGACGCACTTCCGGACCGCTCACGAGGTCAACGACCGCAGCAGCCGCCACCAGGCGACCACGGAAGAACTGCGGGGCGCCATGGTGCACTACCGCACCCTGTTCGAGGAACTGCTCCACAACGGTGACCGTCCGCAGGGCAGCCGTGCGTGAGCCCCGGACCTGCGAGTCGAGCCGACGGGACGCACCCGGCGACGGCCGCCGACCGGAACCGCCGAGAGGGAAGTGAAGAGATGCACAGCCGAGCAACATCCGAACCGCGCGAGGGCGGCCTGTCCACGGAGGATCTGGCCGGCGCCCGACAGGACACCGACGAACGGAGCGATACCGCCGGGGCGGATTCGCCACCGGCGTTCCCCGGGGAAGCCACCACCGAACAGCGGAGCGGTGAGCAGGAGTTCACGCTCGAAGGCCGCGACCGCGAGCAGAGCTACGGGCAGGAACGCGGACAGGAAGAGGATCAGGAAAGGGGCTACACCCAGGCATCCGAGCCGTCCGAACCGTCCGAGCCGTCCAAGCGCACCAAGGACCCGGAAGCCGCCGAGAACGAACCGCTGCTGGGCGGGCAGCAGGAGGAGTTCCGCTCCCGGTGGCAGAAGATCCAGGGCGAATTCGTCGACGACCCGCGCAGTGCCGTGTCCGCGGCCGACAATCTGGTCGCCGAAGCGATGCAGGCACTCGCCACCACCTTCTCCGCGCACAAGCAGGACCTCGAAGGCCAGTGGCACCGCGGCGACGAGGTGCCGACCGAAGAACTGCGCGTCGCGCTCCGGCGCTACCGCTCGTTCTTCAACCGCCTGCTCAACACCTGAAGCAACGGGGCCGAAGCAACGGTTCCGAAGCCACTCCCCCGACCTGCGACGACCGAGTTCCGTTCGGTCCTCGCCCAAGAAAACCGAACAGGTTCTTCGGGCCTCCTGCGAACTTCAGGAGGCCTGCTGGCTGATCGGACCGGGCGACAGCAGGCGCGACACGAGGGTGCGGGTCCATTCGGCGGTCAGGGGCAGGGCGGTGAAGACGGCGCGGTAGTAGAGGGGCGCGAGTACGGCGTCCGCGGCGTGTTCGAGGGTCGGGGGCTGTTCGCCCCGGGCCCGTTCCCGTCCGAGGATGGCTTCGAGCCCTTGCTCGCGCTCTCCGCGGCACGCCGCGGCACCTTGTTCTCCGCCCGTGCCGATGGTGGCCCGCACCAGGGCGAGGGTGTCCGGGTCGCCGAGGTCCTTGGCGAGGTCGGACGCGTAGCGCTCCAGGTCCCCACGGAGGCTCCCGGTGTCCGGCACCACGATGTCTCCGGTGAAGCGGCTGGTCGCGACGTCGGCGAGCAGTTCGCCGACGGAGCCCCACCGGCGGTAGACCGTGGTGGCGTGCACACCCGCGCGGGCGGCCACCACCGGAATCGTCAGCACGTCGGGGGAGCCTTCGGTCACCACTTCCTGGACGGCCCGGTGCACAGCCGCTCGGACTTTCGCGGAGCGGCCGCCGGGCCGGCTGCCGTTGCCGGACGGAGGGGGCGTCGTAGCGGTCACGCGGCCAGTATCGCATCGATCACTGCTTTTTAGGTTTTCCCCGGGCAAGCCCCTGAACTGCGGAAACGCTGACCAGTTGGCCACTGACCTGCGAAAATGCCTCTCTGGGACTCTCGCGACCTCTCCGCGTTTCTCGGCCTCATGTGTGCCGATTCCGTGCTGCGAGATGCCCCCCGGCACTCTGGCCACCGCCGACCGCCTCGCTGCCCGGCCGCTCGACGGCCCTACAAGTATGGCAGGCCCACCGCCCCTCGCGGGTACCGAACAGGGCTGGACATCGCTGCGGACCTACGTGTGGCAGCGCCCCCTCACCCACCTCAACCATCACGGAACGTGACCAAGGAGCTGACCTTACACATCGACACCATCACCCCTCAGCGGTTCGACGAACTGCTCTGGGACTCGACCATTCCTGTCGCTCACCGCGCCTTGTGGGTGCTGCTCACGGAGGTCAAGTTAAACCTTACGGACTTCCTTTCTCTCGACGTCCGGGACCCGACCGACACCACGTTGTCAGCCGCTGGCGCGTCGAAAACTGGGTTGACGGAGATGCTGATCCCGGAGTGCGCCTCGATCCTTCTCCGGGAGACCATCGGTGACCGTGTGGAGGGCGCCATCTTCACCGAAGGAGGGAAGGCCATGTCCCGAGAGGCGGCGACTCGGGCCGCACGCCAGTACGCCGGGTGCTCGATCCACACCTTCCGAAACTCCGGGTTCGAATGGAAGTCCAGGCCGGCGGACTGAGTCGCGGCTACCCGGTCGATAGAACCTGTCGGCATCCCGCAGGAACTGTCGGTCTGCTGCGTCCACCAAGCAGGAAACCAGCGGCGGCGCGGGCACCAGGGCAGGCAGAATTGGGTGACCACTGATGCTCAGCTGCGGGGCGGCCGTGCAGGAACTGCGCTTCGAGAACGACGTCCGGTTCACGCTGGAACTGGACGAGCAGGTGTGGCTCAACCGCTCGATCGGCGGCCACGAACTGCGAGTCCAGGCCGCGGTCAGCGTATCGCCGCTGAGTGAGGCCGGGAGATTCCTCTCGCTGGAAGCAACCTTGTTCGGGTTCGCGGCCTCCCCGATCAACCGGGCCCAACTCGGGCGGGTGACGGCGAACCTGGCGTACACGCGGACCGTCACCGTTCATCAGCAAGCCTTGGTGTTCCCGCTGACCACCGTGCAGTTTCACGCGATCGAGGCCGGCCGGTCTGGCGACGCCCGGTTTGAGGTGGAGGTGTCGGCGACGCTTCCGCAGGCGGCGGGTTACCCCGGCACCGCAATCATTGTCGGCCGATTCCGACGACACCGGGCTTGGCGCGTAGCGCTCCGGGGCACCGCCAGCCGGCCCGGGTTGGCATGCCGAACCCCGTGGTTCAGCCGTTGCCCCAGCCTGCGATCCGATCGGCCCGGTGGACCTGCGCGAGCTTGAAGCCGACCTCCGCGCTGGCTACCTGACGTACGCGGAAGAGAACCTCGACGCCGCGGCTCTCCAACGACAAGCCGTCGTTCTGACCAACCAGGTCAACGCGGCGCGCGACCTCGCGCTGGACCAGAGCCCCCTCGGTCAGGTCCGCAGCAACTCCGCGCTCCGCGCGCTGTGCGAGCAGGCAGCAGGCTACCGGCCTGCTCGGAACACTGGGCACTGCTCCTCGGAGAGGAGGGCCGTTTCGACGGTCGACGTGCCCCGGTTTAGCGAAGGCGCGGTCCCTGCTGGTCCTGCCGGATCTGCCACGGGCGCGGCTGGACCGGCGGGCGCTGCCCGCTCGGGCGCTGGCCGGGGCCTCAGCCTGACGCGGGTCACCGGCCTCAACTCGGCGGCTGACGACCTACGCCTCGTCACCCCGGTCGTCGTCGGGCAGCATCTCGCCGAACCGCTCCAGCACCTCCTCCGGCCCTCAGGCGAAGGCGCGGCCGATGTACTCCCAGGTCATCAGGTTGCTGCGTGCCTTGCGGCCGGCCAGCAGCGCGGTCGAACCGGCGGCGCGCTCGAACTGAGCGGCCGCACGGGCGGCGGCGTACGGCTCGCTCTCCGTCAGGCGGACACCATCCGCGACACCGCCGTCACGCAGCCGCTGCTCGTAGCCTCCGCGCTGGTCTCGGCGGGGCAGCTCCTCGCGTCCACCGAAGACGTGTCCCGCCGCCCCGGCCTTGACGGCCCTGGTATCGGCGATCAACGAGCTGACCCCGGACGGGAACCCCGGCGGGCCCCACGAGCGGGCCTGCTGTCAAATGATCTTGCATCTCAAGGTCGTAGGTGGCGGCTACCAGGGCAGTGCTTCCCCGCCGAACGGGAACCAGCCGACGACGACGTCGGGATTCCCGGCGGGCTTTCTCACCGTGATCTTCCATCCTTTGACCAATGGCAATGTCACAGGGATGGCGTTCCGGACGGCATAGGTCTGGGAGTCCTGGAAGCCACCGTCCGGTCGGAACTCGACGTCGATGCGCACGGTGGAATTGCCGCCGTCGCCGGACATGGTGCGGATGGTCAGAATCCCGTCCGTTGGGATCAGTGCTTCCTTTTCCGGAACGGCATTCCTCAGCTGATAGTGGTGGTAGCCGAACACCGTGGCGGTGCCGCGCAGTTCCAGATCGTTGTTGACGGCGAGTCTGCCGTGGGTAGTGGCTCCGCCGTAGACATCGAGGTGACCGACTTCGAGGTCGGGTTTGTCGACCATGACGACGGCGGTGAGGGTGTGGATGAGGGTGTCCGGGCCAGTGGTGACCTTGGCCTGGAGCATGAAGCCGGTGGGCGCGACGAGGGGTTCGGGGGTGGTCCAGGTCCGGACGCTGCTCACGTCCCTGTTGTCACGGCCCCAGAACATGGTGTATTCGGCGTCCGAGCCGTCCCACTTGAGGGTGGCGTGTTCGCCGTTGTCCACCATGACCTTCTCGGGGCGGAAGTTGCGGAAGGCGAATTCGGCGGGGAACTTCGCGACCGACGAGGGCGTGCTCTTCTCCGTAAAGCCACTGCTGGTAGGTGAGGTCGTCTCGATGATCTCGATGCCGGCATTGCCGGGCGTCTTGTTGACCTCGATCTGGGAGACGACGAGGGTCAGGTGCCAGTCGGTGAACTGGGGCGGGCGGTTGGGGGTGAACTCGAAGACCTGCCAGTCCCCTGAGGCGTACCCGTCTTTCGGCGTCCAACCGCCGCCCTGCTCCGGGGCGGTACCGCCTTCCACCGCGGAGACGATCGCCGTGCGATTGTCGGTGAGGGCGTTGGCGCCGGTGCCGATACGGATTCTGACGGTGAGCTTCTCGCAGTAGGCGGGGCCCGTTTCCCCTCGGGTGACGGTGATGTCCAGCCGTCCGCGCACCGGATCCTTGTCGGTGCTCACCGCCAGCGGATCGGGCTCGGACTTCATCGCGTAGGACAGCAACGCGTCGGCGGACGTCAGATACGTGGACATGAACTGCCTTTCTCCTGATGGCATGTGAGGAGTGTCGGGATCAGTCGGTGCCGGCCGGGCGCAGCTGGAGGTAGCCGGCACGGGCCTCGGCGCTGGGACCTCCGGGGGAGGCGTAGGTGTCGGCGGGCGCGATCGGGAACTCCAGCCAGTCCGGTACTGCCGGTCCGGCGCCCTCGCGGGGTTCGGCCCAGGTCCAGGTGCCGTGCCAGGCTGCCGGGCGCGGCATCACCAGCTCGTCGTGCTGCGGGAAGCCGCTGCGCAGCGCTTCCTCGGGGTCGAGTGGCGGACGGACCGATGCCAGCAGGGGGTTGAGGAGGAAGGAGGCGCGGATGTTCTTCAGGGCCTGGTGGACGAGGTCCGCGTCGAGCTGGAGCACGGCGATCGGGAGGATGTCCGTGATCGCGTGGACGGGGGTGTGCGGTTCGGCCAGCAGGGTGAGGTGGTGGGTGATGGTGTCGTCCGGCTGCCGCGCCGGCAGGGCGAGGTCCTGGCCGGTGGTGATCTGCCGGAGGTAGGGGTGGTCGCCGGCCGGGGCGGTGGCGTTCAGCTGCTGGTAGTCGATCTCGTCGCCGGCCTCGCCGGTGGTGGCGTAGTAGCCGATGAGTCCGTCGGTCAGGCTCTGGGCGTCGCCGAGGCGTACTGGCCAGGTGTAGGCGGGGTAGTCCTCGCTGGGGGGTTCGAGTACGGTCGCCCAGCTGGGATTGGTCAGTGGCGGTCCCTGGAGGTCGATGGCGAGGTCCGCGCGGAGCAGGGCGATCGGGCGGCCGATGAGCTTGGCGGGGACGGCGTCGTCTTGCGCGGCGGGGTCGACGATCAGGTCCAGCGTCCGGTCGATCGTGTCGAGCAGTGCGGTGAACGCTGAGGGTGCCTCGGGTTGGCCGCGCAGTCCGGCGAGGAATCCGGCCAGGACGGGGAAGGCTGCTCGGAAGTGCGCGGATGTCGGGTCGGGGTGAGGCGAGTGCGGCAGGGGGTTCCAGGCGATGGACTGCGTGGTGTGGAGAACGCGGAGTTCACCGAGAGGATCTCCCCCGGGGGCGTACACCATCAGGGTCCGGTCGAGGTGGTTCACCAGCAGCCAGCCTGCGAGAGGCGTCGTGGGGGCGGCGCTGTCGCGGGCCGTGGGGGCCGAGGTGTAGGCGGCTCCGGTCGAGGAGTTCACGGCGTCCAGCCGGACCCGGGCGTCCTGGAGGATGCGCGGTGGGAGTTGGATGAAGCGCTGGTTGCCGACCGCGTCCGGGAACAGGGGTCGCTGCCGGTGGTCGGGCGGTGTGACGCTGGCGGCGCGTACGGGGGTGAACTGTTCGATGTGGTTCTGCCGGTCGTTGACGATGTCGACGGTGCGTCCGAAGCGGTCGATGATCCGCAGGTCGTGGAAGAAGAACTGGCCTGCGCGGACGGGCTGGAACACCTCGGCGTCGGTGTGGTCGTAGTCGCCGGGGATCGGCCGGGTGCCGCTGTCGCCGAGGAGGTCGGCCATGTCCGCGGGGGGCAGCAGCCGCGGGCCGCCGCCTTGCAGGAGCAGCCAGTCGTTGAATCCGTCGAGGGTCTGCGACAGCAGGTCCAGCTGGCCCATGTCCTCGCGCAGGGTGGCGATGCCCAGGCTGCTCGCCTGCGGGTAGGTCTCCAGGTAGCGGGCCAGCTGCGCGCGTACGACGTGCCGTGTGGTGGGGGTCAGGAAGGAGCGTCCGCGGAAGAAGCGGCGGCGTGCGGAGCTTTCGTCCGTCGCGGTCGAGCCGGTGCCCTTCCACTGGTAGGTGGTGCCGTCGAACTCCCAGTTGTCCACCCCGTCGCTGCGGTACGGCGTGGGTACGTAGCGCAGGTCCCACTGGATGTACAGGGGCAGCCACGGCTGGCGCCACGGCGCGGTGTACTCGGCGATCCGGCCGGTGGCGTTCTGATCCGGGTCGGCGATCGCGTCGTGCAGCGCGGTCGGGCCGGGGTCCGTGGCCGTGGCCCAGACGGCCTGGTCGAGCAGCGCGAACTCCTGGAGCAGGGCGAGGCAGACGTCCGGCAGCCCGGTGAGGTTGGGCTTCGCCGGGTCGGTGGGGCGCTCGACGAGGCCGGCGCCGATCCTGACGGACTCCAGCAGGTCCGAGGCCAGTCGGCAGGGCAGGGGCGTGTCGCGGGTCAGGTCCTCGAAGGTTCCCGCGCCGTCGACCACGACCACCGGATCGGCGGGGCTGTGGAAGGCGGGCACGGCGTCCCGGATCAGCCGCGTGCCCTCAGGCAGCCGTTTGTCGGCGACGTAGGCGGCGATCGCCTCTTCCAAATCCTCGGGCGTCGTGCCGTGGGGAAGCTGCGCCGCCAGTGTGGCGGCCTGTTCGTGTGTGGTTCTGGTCCGGGAGGCGAGGCTGTTCGGGTCGGTGAGGGACAGCTGTGCGTCGGCGGCGGTGTCGAACTGGGGAGGGTGCTGGCCCTCGACGATGCTGCGGGTGCGCAGCCAGTACAGGCTCCAGGTGCGCCACTGCAGGTGCTCCAGTTCGGCGAGGAGCCGGTCGTACTGCGCCTGCCGCGCGTTCAGTTCCTGCAGCCAGTCCGGGGTGGCGTCGCGGCCGGTGGTGCGGCGGGTCGGCTGCGATCCCTGTGCCGGTCGATCCGCCAGGCGCCAGGTGTAGCCGCCGGTACGGCCGGCGAACCACGTCGTGCGCAGGGACTCGGTCAGGTCGCCGGGGCCCTCGGAGGTGTCGAAGGTGTCGATGGTGCCGTGGCAGAGGGCTGAGAGCAGGTCGCCGGTCTCCGCCGAGCGGGTCTGGTTGGCGGCGAGCGCGGCGGCGGCCTCGGCGGTGCTGTGCCCGACGGCGACGGTGATGTCGGCGATCTCCGGCTTGTCGGAGGGCGGCTGGAAGTCGTTGTACTGCCATGTGATGCCGAGCGCGGTACCCGAGTACAGCGAGCGTTCCAGGTCCTGTGGCACACCGCCGGGCAGCGCCCAGTTCAGGGCGGCGAGAATCGCCTCCGGGGAGGTGTCGTCGGGCGGGAGCAGGCCGGGGATCGAGATCGCCTGCTGGAGCAGGTCGATCGGGTTCTCGGAGTACCAGCCGACCACCAGGTAGGACAGCCGGTTGTCCGGCGGGTGGAGGTCGACGTCGGCCTGCAGGTCGCTCAGGTCGTCGTGGAAGGAGAAGACGTCGCGATTGTAGGGGTGGTAGGCAGCGAAGTCGGGCAGCCCGGGGCCGACCGCGGTGAGGAAGGGCTCGCGGCGCGGCGGCTCGTGCCAGGGCTCGGCGTCGCTCAGTCGCTGGTGGCGGCCGAGGAACTCGCGCCCCTCGCCGGGCAGTTCGCGCGGGAGGTACCGGTTGGTGCCGTAGGGCAGGGTGCCGTCGAAGTCCGCCGCGGTGTAGTCGGCCTCGCGGTAGTCGCTGTGCACGATCCAGCCGGCGGCCCGCACGTCCTGGCGGGACTGGGGGGCCGGCTGGTCCGGGGCGTCGAAGTAGCGCACCACCAGCCAGCGGTTGGGCACCAGGGGCCAGCTGGTCTCCTCGGTGTCCGGGTCGTAGTGCCCCGCGGTGAGGGCCTCGGGCAGCTGCCACATGAGGTGGACGCCCCGGAAGTCCTCAAGCCGCTCCTCCTGCTGCCCGTTGCCCGGGGAGGGGACCAGGCTGAGGCCGTCCTCCAGCATGCCCGCGTAGTCGGCGTTCCAGCGGGTGAAGGGGCCGCCGGCGGTGTGCACCAGGTGGTTGTACACCAGGGCGTGCAGCCGGATCGGTACGATCAGGTCGGTGTCGCTCATCTGTCGTCCCTCTCAGGCGCTACGGTCGGTCGGCTCGCGGCGGGTGGAGCCGGCGGGTGTCAGGCGCTGCTCGATCGGCGCGTTGACGAGTTCGAGGGCGAACTGCGCGGGATGCAGGTCCGTCAGCGGGGGGAACGCCGCCGCGAGTTGCCTGGCGAGTCCGTCCTCGCCGCGCAGCCGCAGCACGTCGGCAGGGCCGTCGCCGTGGGCCGGGCGCAGGTAGTGGGAGAACACGGTGTCCGTGCCGGTGGGGAAGTACTGGCCGGGCAGCGTGGCGCCCAGCGGTGGGGTGGTGCCCGCGGTGAGCTGGCGCAGGCCGATGACCTCGCGGCCGTCGAGGGTGGTGTCGATGCCGAAGTGGATGCCCTCGCTGGGCTCGCGGATCATCACCTCGTCCGGCACGCCGTCGAACAGACAGAGCATCATGTCCGGCGCCGGGTGGTCGCGGCGGACTTCCGTCAGAGCCCGACCGTCCTGGGTGGCGGCGATCCGCATCTGCGGCCAGGCCGGGACGAGGTCGGAGCGCAGCAGCAGCCCGGCCTGCGGGTAGGTGCCGCGCTGCGCGGTGCCGGTGGCCCGGCGCAGTGCCTGGTCGCAGGCGACGTCCAGGGTGGTGCTGGTGGCGACGTCGCGGGCTCCGGCCAGCAGTGCGTCGATCCAGGTCGGGTCGACACGGAACAGGCGCAGGCTCTCCGGAGGCAGCATCCGGAAGTCCGGGACCAGGTAGGAGAACGGCACCAGTCGCAGTTCGCCGAGCTCGTCGAGCCGCTCGCTGAGGCCGTCGGCGCGGCGGCTCGCGGTGGCGAGCAGGGCCGCCTGGCGGGGCTCGGCAGCCAGCGCGGCGCGGGCGGCGGCCCGGCTCAGCCGGGGCGGCTCGGTGGCGGTGCGTGCTGCGGGGTCCTGCGGGAGCTGCGGTGCGCGCAGGGCGTCGACCAGGCTCCGGCCGCCGCGGTCGCGGGCCAGGCGGGCCAGCGCGGTCAGGCCGGGCCGGGCCTCCGGTTCGGCGGCGGCGACCTGGGAGCGGGTCGGGTCGGCGGCGGTGGCCATCAGGCGGGTGGCGGTGTTCGCCAGTTCGCGCCGGGCGCGGGTCATCTCGGTCGCGTAGCTCGGGTCGGCGATGGCGATGGTGCGGCCGAGTGTCCAGGCGGCGGCGTAGGAGACGTCGAAGACGCCGTAGTCCTGGTCGTAGATGAGTGCGTGGTCGGCGGTGGTGCGGGGCGTGTCGGTGCCGATGCCGGGAGCCGGCCGGGCGGTGAGCGGGGTGAAGGGGCCGCGGTACCAGGCGTAGCTCTGCTCGCCGGTGATCAGCCGGTGCGGGACGGGGACGTAGCCGAGGTGCAGGCGGTCCAGGGCGTACTGCTCGTCGGGGGTCGGCGTTTCCGGCGCGGCGCTCGGCCGGGGCGTGCGCAGGGCCAGTTGCTCCGGGTCCTCTTCGCCGGGTCGGACGAGGTTGTTCAGGATGCCTGCCGCGTCGAAGGCCGCGTCGGGGTCGTTGCGGAAGGACCAGGACCACAGCGCGCACAGGCGCACCGTCTCGGTGCCCTCGGGCAGGCTGCCGTCCAGGTGGCGGTCGAAACCCTCCAAGGAGACCAGGTGCACGGCGTAGTCGCCGGCGGCGCGGGGGAAGCGGTTCGCGGTGACGACGCTGAAGGTGCCCTTCTCCAGGATCTCCCCGTCGGCCAGCAGCGCCGGTTCGGCCACGTCGCGCACGTGCGCCAGGTAGTAGAGCTCCTCCTCGGTCGGCAGGATCGCGGTGAACAGCGAGGCCGGCACGTCGATGCTCCGGCACTGCCCGTCCAGGGTGGTCTCGGGCAGATCGGTCAGGCGCGGCCCCAGCACGGTCGGGTCATCGGCGGCGATCAGTTCCCGGACCGTGAGCTGCTCGGTCAGGGCGATGCCCTCCGGATCCCCGGGCAGCTCACCGGCCCGGAAGACCAGCAGGGCCAGCCACGGTGCGCGCTTGTCCGCCAGCCGCGACCACTTCGGCTCCCGCTCCCAGGGCAGGTACTCCTTGGTCAGCGTGATGTGCGGCAGCACCAGGCGGAAGTCGCCGTCCGCCGCCCGCGCGGGGTAGACGGCCTGGACGGTGGCGCCGTCCAGCACGAACTGGGCCGCCCGGATCTCGAAGTCGTGCTCGACGGACGGCAGCGGGTCGCTGCCGTCGATCGGGTTTGCGCCGTCGCTGAGCCGTTGTTCCAGCGTGACCGTGTAGGTACCCGCGGTGGCTCGCGGGCTCATGTGGTCGACGAAGGTCACGTTCAGGTCCGGCTGCGTGGCCGTCAATGCGGCGGCTGCCTCTGGGGAGAGCGGTCGGGTAGCCATGGTCAGCCCGCCATCGTCGTCGCAGGGAGCACCAGCGGTGCGTCGGTCAGGGTCGTCTCGGCTCGCTGCGCGTAGCCGGCCAGGGAACCGTCCTCGGCCGCCAGGTCCAGGCCGAACCGGTCCAGCGCGGCGTGCACGGCGCTTCGGCGGGAGCGGATGCCGGGGGCGGCGACCGTCTGCGCGATGATCCGGGGGCCTGCGGAGTCCTGGGCCGGGACCGGGCCTGCCGCCGCCGGGTCGCGCAGCGGGGTGCGTCCGTGGGGCAGTTGCTCCGATCCGAGCGCGGCCGAGGTGATCGGGCCGACCTCGTCGCCACGGGTGGGCGGCGGTACCTCGATCAGCAGCCCGGAGGCCTTGTCCGCGATCATGCCTTCGTCGAGGCTGGGCTTGCCCGGCTTGCCCCACAGGGCGCTCGGGACGTCGCGCGTGATCGGGGTGATCTTCCAGCCGTAGCCCTGCCAGTCGAAGTACTCGGCGCTACGGTTGCGGTGGATGGTGACTCGGTGTTCCGAGGTGAGGCCCGTCAGCCCCATCGGGCGGATGTGCACCGGTACGCCGTTGGACGGCAGTTCGTCGTCGTTGACGTAGAGCGCCGAGGCGGGGATCGCCGACTCGGTGGCGAGCTCGAAGCCGGCCGAGGTGATCAGCGTCGGCGCCTCGACAGCACGACGTGCGGCCAGTTCGCCCGGGTCGACGTCGGCGAGCAGCCCGGCCAGCGGGGTCATGGCGACCGGGTCGGGTAGCTGGGCCCGGAACTCCTTCCAGTTCGAGGCCGGCAGCGACGGGCGGGCGGCACCGAACCCGAAGCTGAAGGAGACGAACCAGACGTGGACGGTGACCCGTCCGCCGAGCTGCGGGGTCCACAGGTCGATCTCGACGCCGACCTCGATCTTGACCCTTACCTTGACGAAGAGGACCTTGATGGTGAACGCGACGCCGATCCGCACGCCCAGCGAGAGTTCGAGGTAGAACGGGTTCCACTGGATCAGCACGTCCAGGTGGGCGGTGAACCACGCCGAGAGTAGACCCTTGTCGTACGTCGCCTCCAGCCGTCCGCCGAGCATGAGCGCGTTGGGCGTGAGCGCGGTGTAGCCCTGGGCGCTGACCCGCAGCTTGTCGTCCGGGGACCAGACGAAGCCCAGCCTGGCCGGCACCGGATAGTGCCCCGGCGGCTGGTACGAGGGGTGGTAGCCGCCCGCGCTGATGGCGAAGTCACCGCGCCGGGACCCTCCGGTCCAGACATAGACGGCGATCCCGCCGGTGAGCCGCACGGACTCACTGAACACGAACGAGCCGTCGGCGACCGCGACGTCCATCGACAGCAGGCCCTCGGCCTGTACGTAGGCGAGCTTGAGGTCGATGTTGAGCCGGGCGTGGACCTTCCGCGCGGTCGAGGCGTTGCGCGGGAACGTCACGCTGGTGCGGCCGAGCAGCATCACGGCGAGCCTGTTGCCGAACTCGACCAGGGCCAGCGCGCGGCTCTCGATGAACTTGAAGGAGGTGAACTGCACGCCCACGGCGCCCCAGTACTGGTCGGGCACCGGCCTGAGCCACCCGCCCGGGCCCATCAGCTCGTTCAGCATCTCCTGCGGGGTCCGCTCGTCGGAGGCGTCCAGCCGGGCGATGAGCGGGAACGAGTCGAGCTCGTCGATGGCCGGCACCCGCACTGAGCTGTTGACGCCGAAGCCGCCCGACAGCCCGGTGACGGTGAAGGCCGGCGGCCCGAACAGGGCCACACCGCCGGCTGCGCCCGCTTCCCCGAACAGGAACAGCGAGGACCAGCCCTCGCGGCTGCGGGCGTAACTGCCCAGCGCCATCATCGCGAAGAAGCCGGTCTCCGCCGTCACCACACCGGTGATCAGGGCGGAGTAGTCCGGGTCCAGGCGGTTCTCGAAGACGCCGGCGATGCGCAGCGGGGGCTTCTCGATCAGCAGGGCCGCGCCCATGAGGACCGGGGTGACGGAGAAGTCACCCGCGTCGACGGCGATTCCCAGGCCCAGCAGGCCGAACTCGGCCGGGCCGACCGCCAGCGTCGCCTCCAGGGCGAGGAAGACGCGGTCCCCGCTGTAGCCGAGGACGGCACGCTTGATCCGCAGCGGGCCGAACGCGAAGTCCAGGTCCCGGCTGGCGAGTTCTTCCGGCGCGGCAGGCACGGCGACGGTACCCGAGCCGCTCGGCTGCCACACCACCAGCGCCAGTGGCGGCTGCGGGTCACCGCTGATCGCGTAGTCCAGGGCCAGGACCAGGCCGGGGACCGCGACCGCCTCGGCGAACCGGGGCAGCGGAGGGCGGTCCGAGCCGTCCCCGATCGACTCGGCCGCCGCGAGCATGCCGTTGGCTGCCTCCGCCGCCGCCGGGTCCCAGCCGGCGGAGGTGAGCGCGAAGCCCGCCCGGCTGAGGGCGAGGTCGAACTCCGCGGGCACCAGGTCGCCGATCAGGGGCAGTTGGGAGGTCATGGCGGTGATCGCGGCTCCGCCGGCCGCCGCGCACAGGCGGCGCTGCGGCGCTGACGGGTCGGGCAGGGTGACGAAGGCCCAGGTCGTGTAGCCGGCCACCGCGCCCAGCGCCAACTGCCCGGTGCCGGGCTCGTACCACAGTGCCACCGAGGTGAGTGTCGGGATCAGCGCCTGCGGAGTCTCGGGTGCCGTGGCGAGCCCGAACGCCGACACGAGGTCGAGGGCGCCAACCTGTTCCACGCCACCGTCCCAGCGCGCCGCCAGCCGGTGACCGTCCTCGCCGGTGGCCGCGTCGACCGTGAACACCATCTCGCGGATCGCGTCGTCCGCGCTGGGGAGCGGGATCACCAGGGTGCCGGAGAGCCGGGTGGTGGAGCCGCCGGGCTCGGCCTCACACCGGAGGTCCAGTACCGCCGGAGACTGCGTCGCGTCCAGCGCGGAGCGCAGGCCGACGGCGATCCGGCCCCGGTCGTCGAAGTCGACGGACAACCGCTCGACCGTCATGTCGGCGAGGAACTCGGGCGCGGTGAGGCCCAGGGACCGGAACAGCTCCGCGGGCGGGATGTTCTGGGCGAGGCCGGTGAAGGACCAGCCGCCGACCGTGGAGTGTGTTCCGGTCACCGTCATGACGACGCCCTGGGTCAGTGTCACCTGGCCGGCGGCCCCGGTCGAGAGCGAGGGCGACCCGAAGGGGTCCTCGACGGTGAACACGGCCGCCAGGTGGTCGACGGTCACCTTGCCGGGCACGACCTCCCAGGAACTGCCGAGACCGACGGTCATCGACGCCTCGGTCCAGTCGAAGGACACCGGTGCCCTCGACGAGCCGGGCGAGCCGTGCGATTCGCCGGGGGCGTCGGATCCGGCGGCGGCACGGGCTTCGCGAGGCACGAAGGCGATGGCCAGGCCGGTCAGTGCCAGGGCCGCCGCGCTGCCCAGGTCCGGCGGGATCTGCAGGTCACCAGGCCCCAGGCCCGCGAAGGCCAGCAGATCGTCCGGGCTGTCGAGCGGGACGTCGGGGAAGGTGCCGGTGACGAACCAGGTCTGGTCCGACCCCAGCGGCAGATAGCCCCAGACGTAGGGCCGGGGATCGGCCTCGGCAGCGGGGAACAGCAGCTCGACACCGAAGCCGACCCGGGCGGCGTTCCCGTTGTCGGAACTCGACTCGACTCCGAAGACCAGGTGCAACGGGCCGAGTCCCACCCGTGCCAGCGCCTCCGGAACCTGGGCCACTTCGACCGGCAACCCGGGTCCGTCCGGTAGCAGCACCACGTCGATCCGCACCCCCGCGACGTACTCGCCCGGCCCGTCGGGCAGGAACACGACGCGGGCGTCCGAGGCGGCCTGTCCCAGCAGCACGACCTTGCCGCAGACGCTCAGCGCGTCCACGTCCACCAGGACGCCGCTGACCACGTCCAGCAGACCATCCGGCAGGAAACGGGTGAAGAGGTCGGTCATGTCGGCGAAGTCGAGGTCGGCCGGCCCGATCCGGAACGAGCCGTCACCCTGTGCCTTCTCCAGAGCCGTACGCAGAGTCGAGATGGAAAGTGGCACAGCAGGGCTCCCTCTCCGCCCACGGCGAATCGGCACGGGTATTGGCGCGGCCGTAAGACGAGTTCGAACTGTCCGGGCGGACTGACGAGCAGCCGTCGGCTCCCCGGCGCACGACATCCCGGATGCCGTGCGGCCTACAGCGGATGATGGCAGAGCGAATGACGCAGCTTCAGGTGACGCGACCAATCCAGCGATCTCGACCGCTATTTGTTCGCATTCGTAGCAGCCTCACACCTCAATCGATCACGTGTTGATCGCCACGGATCAGCCCTGCTGGTTGAAGCGTGGCCACTTCGCACCTCACCGTTGCAGTGGGCAGCGGCAGGGCGGCCTCCGATGGCTACTGAGTCGCCGTGATCGCATGCCATGTGTGCTGAATGTGTGCGGTAAGCCCTCACGGCCCCTGTCACACCCGCTCTGACCTGCGACTTCACATTGGTCCACATGGGTGAACCCCGCCCAGCGGAAGCAGAGATCACCCAACGCGGTCCACCGGCCGGAAAACCCGCCCTGACCTGCTGTTTCCTCAGAAGAAGCCCCGCGAGGGACATGAGCGCCGCTTTCGCGAAGCAGATGTCACCAAGGGCGCAAAGCGCCTCTGACCTGCGACGATGCCAGACAGGGGCCAGGAAGCCCAGAAGCGAGGGAGCGCAGGATACTCGCCCCGATTGTCCGTTTCGACCTGAAAATATGTCCGTTATGGGTGGGCGTGGACGGTTTCGAACCGCCGACATCTGCTTTGTAAGTGCAGCGATCACTGCGTTTGCGCTACGCTCGAATCGCTGACGCAGCGATCACTGCGAATGTCGCCTTGCCTGTCGACCACTGCTTCCCACCGACCGCCCGATACAGCCTTCACCCCGCCGCATCAGGAGCCACCGTGACGACTGCCAGCAGGATCAAGAAGCACCGCCAGGTTCAGCGATCGGACCGCACGACGATCCGCTACACGGCCAGCGGTCCGACCGGAGGGCCGGTCCTGGCCCTCATCCACGGCTGGGCGTGCGACCGCGGCGACTTCGACGCGGTGATCGACCATCTGCCCGAGGACCACCGCGTCCTGGCGATCGACCTCGCCGAGCACGGCGAGTCGCGGTCGACGCGGGAGGTCTGGACCATGGAGGAGTTCGCCCGTGACGTGGCCGCCGTCCTGGAAGCCGAGTCGGTGGACACGGCTGTCGTGGCCGGCCACTCCCTCGGCGGGGCGGTCGCCGTCGAAGTCGGCCGACTGCTCCCCGACACCGTCTCGCAGGTGGTCGCACTCGACGCACTGCACTACCTGTCCCTGTTCCCGGCGCTGGGCGAGGAACAGGCCGAGGCGACGGTGCACGTGTTCCGGACGGACTTCGCCGCCGCCGTTCGGGGCCTCGTCGAAGGGGGTTCACCCGCCGGGACGGACCCGGCGCTCAAGGACGCGTACGCCGAGAAGATGACCGCGGTGCGCCAGCCCGCGGGCCTGCGGGCCATCGAGGGCCTGGTGCGCTGGGACATGGACGCGGCCCTGCGCGAGACGAGGCAGCCGATCACCGTGTTCGCGATACGCGACCTGGTGACACGGGAAGCGATCGACCGGTACCGGGACCGCCTCGACATCGTGCTCATCGACCTCGGCAGCCACCACTTCCCGGTCGAGGCCCCCGAGGAGACGGCGAAACTGCTCTCCGGCGTCAGGTTCTGACTCGACGCCAGCCCACCGGTGCGCCGCTGCGGGCCGCGGGCCCGCCTGACCGCGAGCGGTCAGGGGGCATCGGCGCTCGTGCGCAGGTGGGCGGGTGGGTGGGCGGGCGGTGTGTCAGGTGGCGATGGTGGCGACGGGTTCGAGGCCGTAGGTTCGCGCGTAGCCGTTCTCGGTGCCGACGAGGAGGTCGACGACCTCGAAGTAGCGGTCCCAGAAGGGGGTTTCGCGCAGTGCGTCGACGAGGAGCCGGTAGGCGTGGTGGTCGTCGGCCTCCCACACCCAGACGTCGGTGACACGAGCGGAGTAGAACTCCGTGTCGTAGAAGCGTGACCGGACGCCGGTGGTCCTGGCCTCGATGGCCGGCAGGACCTGGGTGGTGAAGGCGTCCACGCGTTCCTCGACGGTCAGTGCGAGCCACTCGGGCGTGGTCTTGACCAGCATGAACGCCGTGACCGGCGGTTCGGACTTTTCAGCGGACATCGGGGGGCCTCCGAAGCGGCAGATGGGTCGTGGTCGTGGTTCGCCGGGCTCTGTGCCGCCCCGGCGCCGGGTGCTGGACTTCAGGAGAGGACCGCGGGCTTGAGGGTCCGGGCGCACCACTGCTCGAAGCCGGTGGCGGAGGCGGTGTCCGGGGTGCGGACGACGCCGGCGTCGAGGCCCTCGTCCTTGGCCCGCTTCATGTCGACCACGCCCCGGGCGAACGCCTCGTCGAGGCCGTAGCCGACGAGGGTGGTGTACAGCTCGTCGAACGACTGGCGTTCGTAGCGGACGGGGCGGCCGAGCTGCTCGGTCATGATGCGGGCCAGGTCGTTCGGGGACAGGTCCCGCGGCCCCAGGACCGGGACGCTGCCGGTGCCGGTCCACGAGCGGTCCAGCAACAGGCCGGCCGCGGCCGCCGCGATGTCGGCGACGGCCACGAACGGGGCCCTGCGGTCGGCGTCGACGGAGTCGGTGAAGACGCCCTTCTCACGGATCGAGTCGGCTTCCTCCAGGAGGTTCTCGAAGAAGGACGGGTTGGCCAGGGCCCGGTAGGCGACGCCGGTGCCGGCGATGAGGTCGTCCATGGCGAGGGAGGCGGTGACGAGGCCGGCCCGGTCGGCGAGCGGGGTGCCGCGGCCGAGCGCGGAGACACCGACGACGTGGCCGACGCCGTGGGCGACGAGCGCCTCGGTGGCGGGGCGGGTGAAACCGCTGTAGGCGTCGTACGGGGTCAGGGAGGCGTCCGGGGGGACGAGCCAGAAGACCGCGTCCGCGCCCTCGAAGGCCCGGTCGAGGACCACGGCGTCCGCGTGCGAGCCGGTGACCACCTCGACGCGTCCGCGCGCCGCGTCCGGAAGCCGGGCGGGATCGCGCACGATCACGCGCAGTTCCTCGCCCGCGGCGGGGGCGGACTCCAGGAGCCGGGAGAGCAGGTGGCGGCCGATGTTCCCGGTGGGACCAGTGATGACGATCATGAAAACCTCGTAGCTGGTGCTGATTTCGGTATGCCCTCATCCTGCTGAGGCCCACCGTGCTGCCACAATGGGAACTTCAGCACGGAATCATTGACTGAAATGGAATGATGCTGGTGAGCAGCCCGGATCCGGTCATCGACGCCAATCTCGCCATCGCTCTGGATGCCTTGCTGGCCGAGCACAGCGTGACCCGCGCCGCCGCACGACTGCACACCTCGCCCGCCGCCATGAGCCGCACCCTGGCCCGGCTGCGCCGCATCCTCCAGGACCCCCTCCTGGTCCGGGCCGGACAGACCATGGTTCCCACCCCGCGCGCCCAGGCCCTGCGCGAGGAAGCCGCCGCAGTGGTGCGCAGCCTCGGCGCGCTGCTCGGTCCCGGCACGAGCGTCGACCCCGCCGGCCTCCGCAACACCTTCACCCTCCAGGCCGCCGACCTGGTCGGCGCGGCCTTGGCGCCCGGGCTGCTGCGACTGGCCCGGCGGGAGGCGCCGGGGGTCTCGTTCCGGATCCGGGCCGAGGAACTGGAGGCCGGGCCCGCCCTGCGCGACGGCCGGATCGACCTGGAGGTCGGGTCCATCGACCACGTGGACCCCGAAACCCAGGTCGAGGAACTGGTCAGCCTCCGCATGGTCGCGGCCGTCCGGCCCGGCCATCCGCTCACCGAAGGACCGCTGACCTTGGCCCGGCTCGCTGCCGCCCACCACGCCGCGGTCAGCCGCCGTGGCCGGTTCACCGGCCCCCTCGACGCCGCCCTGGCCGAGCAGGACCTCCACCGGCGGGTCAGCATCGTCCTCCCCAGCCACCTGGCCGCGATGACCCTCGCCACCCGCAGCGACCTCGTCTGCCTCGTACCCGCCGCGCTCCCCGGCGCCGCCCCCTCGCCCCTCACCCACGACGCCGGCGCCCTCGGACTGCACCTCCTCGACATCCCCCTGGCCCTGCCGCCCCTGACCATCGGCATGGCCTGGCACCCCCGGCACACGGCCGACGGGGCCCACCGCTGGCTCCGCGACACCGTCCGCCGGGTTCTCCGCACGCCGGCGGCAGCTTCTGGGCCCACCGCGGCGGACGCGATCGGCCCCGCCTAGGACGACGCCGCCCCGGCCCGCTGGCTTCAGACCCGCTGGCTTCAGAGGTGGACGGGCAGGTGGCGGGGTCCGCGGAGCATGGCGTTCTGCCGGTAGGGGGGCGGATCCTGGACCAGGCGTGCCGCGCCGAGGCGGGGGATCAGCGCACCGAGCGCGGCCTCGGCTTCGATGCGGGCGAGTGGTGCGCCGTAGCACAGGTGGATGCCGCTGCCGAAGCCGAGGTGCTGGTTGTCCGGGCGGGTGGGGTCGAACCGGTCCGGCGCGTGGAACCGCTTGGGGTCGCGGTTGCCCGAGGCCAGCGCGAGCACGACGGTGGCGCCTTGGGGGATGGTGGTGCCGCCGACGTCGATGTCGGCGAGGGGGATGCGCTCGCGCATGTGGACCGGGGGTTCGTAGCGCAGCAGTTCCTCCACCGCTCGCGGCATCAGGTCCGGTTCGCGACGCAGCCGGTCCAGCTGCTCGGGCTGGCGCAGCAGGGTGAGCACCCCGTTGGTGATCAGGTTCACCGTGGTCTCGTGTCCGGCGATGAGCAGCAGCACGGCGGTTTCCGCGAGTTCTTCCTGGGTGAGCCGCAGGGCCGGGTCCGGTTCGTTGACGAAGGCGGAGAGCATGTCGTCGCTCGGGTTGCCGCGGCGCTTCTCGGCGAGGCCCGCCAGGTACCGGCCCATCTCGCCCCGCGCCTGTTCGCCCGCTTGGTCGCCCGCCTCGTCCCGCTCGGAGGAGTCCTCTTCGGGCCGGACGTCGGCGGACGCGACGATCGCGTCGGACCACGCCCGGAAGAGCGGCTCGTCCTCACGCGGCACGCCGAGCAGGCGGCAGATCACCGTGACGGGCAGCGGGTAGGCGAGGTCGTCGACGATGTCGATCCGGCCGCCCGCCTGGAACGGCTCCATCAGTTCCCCGGTGAGCCGGACGATCTCGCCGCGCATGGCATCGACCCGGCACGGGCTGTGCGGGGGGCCGAACGGCCGCATGGCCAAGGTGCGCAGTCTGTGGTGCTCCGGGTCGTCGAGCCGCAGGAACGGCGGCTTGTGCGTCGTCTCGCCACAGGTGCGGGGGTCGACGCTCATCCGTGGATCGTGGAGCAGGGCGGCGACCTCGTGGTAGGTGCCGATCAGGTAGCTGCCGTCTGCCTGCCGCACGACGGGACCGGCCTCGCGGAGTTCCGCGTACAGCGGGTAGGGGTTGGGGCGGTTCGCGTAGTCGGTGATCCGTGCCAGCAAGGTGTCGGAGTCCATGGTGGCTCCTCGTCGTTGGGCGGGACGTGGGTCAGCCGGTGGGCCGCACCACGGTCAGTCGACGGTCGGGCAGGTATCCGGTGAGCGCCACGGTGGGACCGTGGGACAGCCCCTTCGGATCCGGCACGTCGGACGGAATCGGGATGTCCGCCGCGAGCGCGCGGTCCGCCGCGCCGGGCGGGGGCGGGAACGGCGCGGCCGTCTCGATCAGATGCCGGTAGTAGTCGAGCGACTTGGCCATGTCGACGGTGACCGCCGCGGTGACCCGCCCCTGGTAGCCGTAGACCATCGCCAGACGGCGCGCCTCCAGGGAACCCTGGGCGATGACCACGTGGTCGGAGAACGTGGGCACGCCCACCGACTTGATGTTGAGCCCGAACTGGGTCGACCAGAACGTCGGGAGGGCGAGGTGCGGGCGCCGCAGGGGACCTGGACTGACCATGTTGTGGGCCGCCACCCCGGCCTGTTCGACCGCGTTCCCCCAGTGTTCGAGGGAGAGCATCTGGTAACCGAACAGCGGGTGGGGGAAGCGGGAGACGTCGCCGGCGACGAAGACGTCGTCCGTGACGATTCCGTACATGGTGAAGGCGCGGCACCCGGCGTCGCAGGCGATTCCGCGCGGGCCCGCCGCCAGGCCGGAATCCGCCAACCACTCGACGTTGCGGACCGCCCCCAACGCCACGACGCACACGTCCGCCTCGACGCGGCTGCCGTCGGACAGCTCCGCGCCGGTGAAGCGGCCGCCGCCGTCCCCGCGCAGGGCGGTGACCGTCACGCCGGTGCGCAGGTCCACACCGTGGTTGCGCTGCATGGCGGCCGCGAGTTTCGCCAGGGTGCCGCCGAGCGCGCCCACCAGAGGTGCGGGACCGCGTTCGGCGACGGTGACGTCCAGTCCGCGTTCCCGGCAGGCCGAGGCGATCTCCGAACCGGTGAAGCCGCCGCCGATCACCAGCACCCGCCGTGGCCCGGCGGCCAACCGCTCGGCCAAGCCGCCGGCGTCCTCGCGGGTACGCAGGGTGAACACCCCGTCCAGGGCGGCCTCCTGCGGATGGGGCCAGGGACGCGCCCGGGTCCCGGTGGCGATCAGCAACCGGTCGTACGGCAGCGACTCGCCATCGGCCAGCAGCACCCGCTTCCCCAGGGGGTCCAGGCCGGTGGCGCGTACGCCCAGCCGCCACTCGGCGTCCGGATCCCGGCGCATCGGCAGCCCGGTGGAGTCCGCCGCAGCGTGGCCCAGCAGCACCTGCTTGGACAGCGGCGGCCGGTCGTAGGGCGGATGGGGCTCGTCGCCGACCACGGTCAGTGAGCCGGTGAAGCCCTCCTCCCGCAGCGCCTCCGCGGCCCGCAACCCGGCCAGCGACGCGCCGACGACGACGATCCGGCCCGCTTCCTGGTCACCGGCCATCAGCGCTCACCTCCTCACCGAGGAGGATGGCCTGGACCGGGCACGCCGCCGCGGCCTGGCGCACGCGCTCGACCTGGTCGTCGGGGACAGCCGGGGCGTACAGCAGTCCTTCCTCGCCGTGCAGCTGGAACACCCTCGGCGCGAGAAACACGCACTGTGCGTAGCCCTGGCAACGCGTGAGGTCCACAACGGTCCGCATCCCCACCACTTCCTCTGCCGCCGTACCCCCTCTCTCTTCCAGCATGGAACGAGAACCGGACGCGCGCAGCACGGGCCGAGAACCGGGCGCGGGCGCGGCAACCGCGCGGGGACGCCCCGAGGGAGAACACCACGGCGTCACCACCGGCACTCCCGCCGGCACCGTCACCGCAGCCGCTCTCGTCATCCGGCTCCGCACATGATCGCCCGGACGGCTCCGCCCAGCTCCGCCTGGTACTCCGGTGAGAGTTCTCCGTTGAGCCCCGCTCACCAGGTCACGGGCAGTGACCGCATCCCGTAGATGAACGACTCGGTACGGAACTCGCGCTCGCCGGTCAGCCGCAGCCCCGGCAGTCGGCGGAACAGCGTCTCCAGGGCGATCTGGAGTTCGGCGCGGGCCAGCGGCTGGCCCAGGCACTGGTGCACGCCGAAGCCGAACGCCAGGTGCCGCCGGGCGTCCCGGAGCAGGTCCAGCTCGTCCGTCGCCCGATGGCCGGCGCCGCCGAAGACCGCCTCGTCCCGGTTGGCGGTGGAGAGCATCGCGATCACGCCCTCCCCTGCCCGGACGGTGACGCCGCCCAGCTCCACGTCCTCCAGCGCCACCCGGGGCAGGCCGGTGTGCACGATGGTCAGCAGCCGCAACAGCTCCTCCACCGCGCCCGGCAGGGTGGCCGGGTCGGCCAGGCCGGGGATCTGCTCGGGGTGCTCCAGCAGCAGCGCGGTCGACAGCGCGATCATGTTCGCGGTCGTCTCGTGCCCGGCGATCAGCAGCAGCACGCCCGTGCCGGCCACGTCGTCCGGGGTCAGGTCGTCCCGCGCCGCGAGTCGGCTGAGGACGTCGTCCTCCGGCTGTGCGCGCTTGCGGGCCGTCAGGTCGCGCAGGTAGTCCAGGACCTCCTCCTGGGCCTCCCGGAGCTGCTCCACGGTGCTCTCCTGGCTGAGCATCGTGCGGCTCAGGCTCTGGAAGCGGTCGTGGTCCTCGTACGGCACGCCGAGCAGCAGGCAGATCACCAGCGAGGGCACCGGCAGCGCGAAGTCCGTGACCAGGTCGGCCGTGGTCCGGCCCTCGGTCATCCGGTCCAGTGCCCCGTCCACGATCCGCTGGATCTCCGGGCGCAGCGCCTCCACCCGCTTGACCAGGAATTCCCCGGTGATCACGCGGCGCTGGCGGGCGTGCTCGGGGTCGTCGAGCCGCAGGAAGTCCGGATTGTCGGTGATCAGCTCGCGAGCGCCGGCGACCAGCAGCGGGAAGGCCGGGTGGCGTATGTCGGCACTGAACCGGCGGTCGGACAGCACGGTGCGGACCTCGGCGAAGCCGGTGACCAGCCAGCAGAGGTCGCCGTCGGGCAGCTCGGCCCTGGTCACCGGCCCGGTGGCGGCGGCCTCGGCGTACGCGGGCGGCGGGCCGAACGGGCAGCCGCCGGAGTGCCGGGCCGGCAGCGGGAGGACGGGGGTGGTGGGTGCGGTGGTCAAGGCGGGGGTCTCCTCACGTCGCGGGTGTACTCGTGGGGTTCGGGGCCCGGGAAGGTTCCCGGCGCGGCCTGCGGGGCCGGCGGCGGGGGTCCGTCAGGCCCCGGTCCGCGCGGGCTCGTCCCCGGTGACGGTGATCGCCCGGCCCGGGCAGAGCTCGGAGGCGAGTCTGACGTCGTCGAACTGCTCGGGCAGCACGACGGTCTGACGGAGCCTCACGAGACTGTCCCGGTCGTCCTGGTCGAAGACCGCGGGGGCGTTCATCACGCACAAGCCGGAGCTGCAGCAACGGTCCCGGTCGACGCTCACCTGCATGTCTGGCACCTTTCGCCAGGGCGGCGCCGGCTGCCCGGCGGCCGCCGCTCGTTGTCACGGTCAACCTAGCCGTCGCCGGTCCGTTCACGGAGGGGTACGGTGGCCGGATCGAGAATGGCTGATTCGGCCCCTGTGCGTGAACTCCCCTTGCGGCGCAATGCGTTTCAACCCGCGGTACTTCGCCGGGCGGGTCGGCGGACCCGGGCACGCGGACGGCCTCGCAAGCCTTCTGCGGTGGCCAACTCCCGTACGGAGGCCACCGTGTCGGCCTCGGCGGCGCTCCTGTCCGGCCGGTAGCGCACCACCCGGGCGAACCGCAGGGCCGGCCCGGCGGGGTGGTGGGGGCTGCGCCGGAGGCCGTCGAAGGCGACCTCGACGACCAGTTCCGGCCGGACCGGCACCGCCCGGGCGTCCCGCCCGGTCTCCCGGGCGAGCAACTCGGCGGTCTGCCAGGCGAGCGTCCGGTCGGTCAGCCGGAACGGCCCCGCCCTACCGGCGGTGGCGGCCGGTAAGCGGTCGGCGCGGTCGGCGCGGTCGGCGCGGTCGACGCCGCTGACGTGACGCGCAGGGCGCGGGCGCGGTTGCCTACGCCATGATCACGGTCACGTGAATCTTGTCGAAACAAGATCATTATTTGATGATCCTTTGGCGTCATTTGACCCCATCTTTGATCTTGCCGCCCACTCCTATGCTCCGAGAGCGCCGTCGAGCGACGGTGTCTCAAGGAGTCGATATGAACAGACGGATAACCACACGACGCAGACCCGGCAGGCCTGTTGGCATGCGGACGCTGAGCGGGTCGCTGGCCCTGGCCGTGGCGGTGTCGCTGCTGGCCGGGTCCGAGACGGCCCTCGCCGCGTCGCCGAGCGCGGCGGCGAAGGCGGGCAAGGGAGCCGGGCAGTGGGCCACGTCCGCCGCCGACGTGCCGTCGGCGAGGGTCGCGGCGCGGCTGTCCGGGCAGCGGGTGGAGGCGCTCTCCGAGCGTACGGAGACGTCGACGACGTGGGTGAACAAGGACGGTTCGCTCACCACCGAGCTGTTCGCGGGCCCGGTCCGTTTCCAGCGTGACGGCCAGTGGGTGGACGTCGACCTCGGCCTCCAGGCCGGCGCGGACGGGTCGGTGGCGCCGAAGGCCCACCCGAACGCGCTGCGGCTCGCCGGTGCCGGCGGCACCCGCGCGAAGTCGCTGCTCCACGCGCAGGCGGCGGCCCCGGACGACGCCCGCACCCTGGTGACCCTCGGACAGGGCGACCAGCAGGTCGAGCTCCAGTGGCGGGGCGGCCTGCCCAAGCCCGCCCTGGACGGCACGAAGGCCACCTACCGGGACGCGATCGCGGACGGCGCGGCCGACCTGGTCGTGGAGGCCACCCGGACCGGCTTCGAGCAGTACACGGTGCTCAAGCAGCGCCCGAGCGCCGCCGGGTTCTCGTACACGATGCCGCTGAAGGCCGACGGCCTGAAGGCCGAGGTCCAGCCGGACGGCGGCGTGCTGTTCACCGACAAGCGCACCGGCGAGCGGCGGGCCGTGCTCCCGGCGCCGGTGATGTGGGACGCGACGGCCACCGCCGAGGGCTCCGGCGAGCACGCCCGGCAGGCGAAGGTCGGCCTGAAGGTCGTTCAGCGCGGCGACGGCATCGACCTGGTGTTCACGCCGGACGCCGCGTTCCTCGCGGACCCGAGGACGCAGTACCCGGTGACGGTCGACCCCTCCACCACGGCCCTCGGCAACGCCTTCGACACCCGGGTGCAGCAGGGCGAGACGGTCGACTGGTCGGCCGACACCGAGATCTACTGGGGCAACTCCGGCACCAAGAACGCGGACGGCTCCTCCCGCCAGGCCCGGTCGTTCATCAACTGGAACACCGCGCCGATCGCGGACGCGCTGATCACCAACGCCAGCCTGTCGCTGTACAACTTCCACTCCGGCAACAGCGACTGCCAGCCCTACGCGTGGGACATCTGGGACACCGGCCTCGCCTCGACCGCCTCGCGCTGGACGGCGCAGCCCTCCTGGAACGCCAAGAAGGCCACCGGCACCGAGACCAAGGGCCGGGACGCCTGCGGCGGCGACGGCTGGATCACCGCGGACGTCACCAACCTGGTGCAGACCTGGACGTCGGCGAAGAACACCACCTCGGGCATGGGGCTGCGCGCCCCGGACGAAACCAACACCAAGTACTGGAAGGAGGTGAACTCCGCCAACGCCGCGACCAACGTCCCGAAGCTGACGGTGACGTACAACTACCGCCCCCGGACCGGGACGGACCAGCAGGCCGGCTCCCCGTTCTACAAGGACACCGCCGGCACCTGGTGGGTCAACTCCACCACCCCGACGCTGCGCGACACCTTCGTCGACCCGAACAACGACAAGGTCGACGGCACCTTCCAGATCTTCGACACCGCCACCGACACCCAGGTGGGCAACGTCCTCGTCTCCCCGTACGTGCCGAGCGGGGCCCCGGCCTCCGTCAAGGTCCCGGCCGGTGTGCTGACCAACGGCAAAACGTACAAGTTCCGCACCTCCCCGTACGACGGGCTGCACTACAACAACAACTGGTCGGCGTGGGCCACCTTCACGGTCGACACCTCCGCCCCCTCGGCGCCCGCCGCGCTCTCCTCCACCGACTACCCGTCGGGCCAGTGGGTCAAGGGCCCCGGCCAGGCCGGTTCCTTCACCGCGACCCCGCCGGCCGGTGACCAGAACGCGCTGGAGTGGACGCTCGACGGCGCGACCTGGACGAAGGTCGCGACGAACGGCTCCGCCGCGCCGGTGACCTTCACCGTGACCCCGGCCAAGGCCGGCACCAACACCCTCCAGGTGCGGGCGGTGGACCGGGCGGAGAACAAGTCCGAGGCCCGTACCCACACCTTCCAGGTCGGCGCGGGCGGTGTCACCTCCCCGAACGACGGCACCCGCACGGCGGCGCGCCTGCCGCTCACCGCCGAGGCCGACGCCGCCCGGTACGACCAGGTGGCCTTCTCCTGGCGGCGCTCCGACGCCGACGCCTGGACGCGGATCCCCGCCGGCGACATCACCAACGGCGGTGCCGCGCCGGCGGCCTGGCCCGTGCCCCTCACCGCCGGGAAGAGCCCGGCACTCACCTGGAACGCCACCTCCACGGTGAGCCCGGACGGCAGCGTCCAGCTCCGCGCGGACTTCACCGGCCCGGGCGCCGCCGCCGTCTCCTCGGAGCCGGTGCGGGTCGTCGTCGACCGCAAGGCCGACGGCGCGGCGACGGAGAACGTCGGCCCCGGTGCGCTGAACCTGCTCACCGGCGACCTCAGGGTCCCGGCCACCGACGTGTCGCTGTTCGGCATGACGGTCGGCCGCACGCACTCCTCGCGTGACCCGCGGGCCGCCGCCGGCCAGGACGGCCAGGCGGCGGTCTTCGGCCCCAACTGGGTGTCCAGCGTGTCGTCGAGCCTGTCCGCCTCGGAGTACACGGAGATCCGCAGGACCTCCGGCACCTCGCTCAGCGTGATGTCCGCCGACGGCTCCGCCGTCTCCTTCACCTCGAACGCGGCCGGCAACGGCTGGACGCCCGAGCCGGGCAGCGAGGACCTCACCCTGAGCGGCTCCTTCGGCGCCGACTTCACGCTCTCCGGCACCGAGGGCACCGTCACCACCTTCGCCAAGGCCGATCCGGCCGCCGCCACCTGGACGGTGACCTCCACGCTCCAGGGCGGGCTGGCCAACACCACCACCAGCGTGGTGTCGGAGACGACCGTGGTCGGCGGCAGGACCCTGGCCCGGCCGAAGCTCGTCATCGCGCCGACCTCCGCGGCCACCCCGGCGGTGTGCGCGGCAAACGTCGCCGCCAAGGGCTGCCGCGTCCTCCAGTTCGTCTACGCCACCGCGACCACCGCCACCGGCGTCACCGCCGACACCGAGTTCGGTGACGTCGCCGGGCAGGTCAGCGCGATCCGGCTCTGGAGCACCGCGCCCGGGGCCGCCGCGGCCACCGCCACCGACGTCGCCGTCTACCGCTACGACTCGGCCGGGCGGCTGCGCCAGACCTGGGACCCGCGGCTCGGCCAGAGCAGCCAGAACCAGTACACCTACTACACCCAGGGCGCCGACGACGGCCTGCTCTCCTCCGTCCAGCTCAGCGGCACCCGCGCCACCTCGCTGGCGTACGGCACCGTCGGCGCCAACCCGGCCGCGGGCCCGGGCATGCTGACGAAGACCTGGCACGACACCCTCGCCCCCGGCACCACGGGCACGGTGAACGGCACCGCCACCACCACGGTCGTCTACGGCGTCCCGCTCTCCGGCGCGAAGGCGCCGGAGGACCTCTCCGCGCCGGCCGCCTCCGCGTGGGGCCAGAGCGACCTGCCGACCGACGCCACCGCGGTGTTCCCGCCGGACCAGGCCCCCGCCTCCAACAACGGCACCGACCTCGGCGCCGGCGACTACACCCGGGCGAGCGTCACCTACCTGAACGCCTCCGGCCGCCAGGTCAACCAGGCCACCCCGGGCCACCACGTCACCACCACCGAGTACGACAACCAGGGCCACCAGGTCCGCAGCCTGACCGCGGGCAACCGCGAGCTCGCCCTCGGGGCCACCACCGCGGCCAAGGCCCAACTGGCCGACCTCGGCATCGACACCCTGCCCTCCGCCGAACGCGCCCGGCTCCTGTCGAGCAGCAGCGCCTACAGCGCGGACGGCCAGCAGGAGACCGACGTCTACGACCCGCTCCACCGCATCACCCTCGCCACCGACGCCACCTCCGGTGCGACCGTCCTGGCGAAGGCCGGCACCCAACTGCCCGCCCGCCAGCACACCGTGAAGACCTACGACGAGGGCCGGCCGACCGACGGCACCGCCAAGATCAAGAACCAGATCACCCTCACCTCCACCGGCGCCCGGCTCCGCGCCTGGCCCGACCTGCTCGTCGACGCCCGCCAGGACCGCACCGCCTACAACTGGGCGCTCGGCGTGCCCACCGCCCAGATCAAGGACAGCGGCGGCCTCGCCCTGACCACCACCACCGGCTACGACGGCCAGGGCCGGGTCGTCTCGACCCAGCAGCCGGCCTCCACCGGCTCCGACGCGGCGGCCGGCTGGACCACCTACTACACCGCCGGCGGCACCGGCACCTGCGGCAACCGCCCCGAGTGGGCCGACCTCGTCTGCCAGACCGGGCCCGCCGCGGCCATCACCGGCGGCGGCGCCAACCCCGCACAACTGCCCACCAGAACAACCCAGTACGGGCAGTTCGGCCAGGTCGCCCGCACCACCGAGACGGCCAACGGCGTCACCCGCACCACCGTGACCGACACCGACGCCGCAGGGCGCCCCACCACCGTCACCGTCACCGACGGCCTCGGCACCCCGGCCCCCGCCGCCACCACCACGTACCACCCGGGCACCGGCGCCGTCACCCGCCAGACGTCCGCCACCGGCGGCACCATCACCAAGGGCTACGACGAACTCGGCCGCCTGATCTCCTACACCGACGCCGACGGCGCCGTCACCACCACGGAGTACGACGCCCTCAACCGCCCCACCAAGGTCACCGACACCTCCCCCTCCACCACCACCTACACCTACGACACCGCCGTCGACCAGCGCGGCCTGGCGACCTCGGTGACGGACTCCGTCGCCGGCACCCTCACCGCCCGCTACGACGCCGACGGCGCGCCGCTCACCCAGGGCCTGCCCGGCGGCTACACCCGGACCGACGACAAGGACCCGGCCGGCACCACCACCAGCCGCACCTACACCCGCGACAGCGACGGCCTCGTGCTGGTCTCCGACGGCATCACCGAGACCATCCACGGCCAGCGGGCCACCCACACCGGCACCCCCGGCGTCACCGCGGCCCAGACCTACGCCTACGACCGGGCCGGCCGGCTCCTCCAGGTCCAGGACACCTCGACCGACGCCGTCTGCACCACCCGCACCTACACCTTCGACCGCGACACCAACCGCACCGCGCTGGCCACCGCCGACGCCGCCCGCGGCCAGACCTGCACCACCACCGGGGGCACCACCCAGACCGGCAGCTACGACACCGCCGACCGCCTGGTGAGCCCCGGCCACACCTACGACGCGTTCGGTCGCACCACCGCACTGCCCGGCAGCACCCTCGCGTACTACAACACCGACCTGGTGCAGCAGCAGACCAGCGGCACCAACCGGCAGAGCTGGACCCTCGACTCGGCCCAGCGCTTCCGCGCCTGGACCACCGAGACCAACACCGCCGGCACCTGGGCCCAGACCGGTCTGCGGACCAACCACTACGGCTCCGACACCGACAGCCCCCGCTGGATCACCGAGGACACCGCGGGCACCCTGACCCGCAACGTCACCGGCCCCGCCGGCACCCTCGCCGCCACCACCGCGAAGACCGGCGGCACCGTCCTGCAACTCGCCAACCTGCACGGCGACATCACCCTGCGGCTGCCGCTGGACACCGCCGTCGCGCCCACCGTCCTCGACTACGACGAGTACGGCCAGCCGCGCACCGGCCAGCCCGGCACCCGCTACGCCTGGCTCGGCGACAAGCAGCGCTCCGACGAGACCCCGAGCGCCCTCACCCTCATGGGAGCGCGCCTCTACAACCCGGCCACCGGCCGCTTCCTCTCCCCCGACCCGGTCCAGGGAGCGAGCGCCAACGCCTACGACTACTGCAACGCCGACCCGGTCAACTGCACCGACCTCAACGGCCGGATGCCCGGCTGGCTGAAGGCCGCGCTCAAGGCCGCCGTCGCCCGCGCCGTCCAACTGTCCGTCACCGCGGCCGTGGCCGCCTGGATCCCCTTCCTGGCACCCTGGGCGCTCCACATCGGCAACTGCGCCGGCGGCGCCTGCGCCGGTGTACTGTTCGGGAGCGGCGGCTGGAAGCAGCGCATCGTCTGGGCCGTCGCCGGCTGCCTCGCGGGCTTCGTCTTCGACCGCGGCGTCTCCCAGCGGATCGTCGACAAGGTGATCGGCGTGGTCAGGAGGTTCGTGTGACATCCACGGAGTCGGCGGAGTCGGCGGAGGAACCGGCAGCGCGCCGGGCGAGCCCGCTGCGCCTCGCCGCGACCAACGGGGCCTGGCTCGCCCCGTCCTTCCTCGCCGCCTACCTGCTCGCCGACCGGCTCACCGCCGACGCCACCACCCGCACCTGGTGCACCCTGCTCCTCGCACCGGTGATCGGCCTGGCCCTGCGCGCCACGGCCACCCTCGTGGCCCGCCGTCGGCGGGCGCGGACCAGCCGCCGCTAGGCGAACGCACATCCTGCAACAGGCCGACCCGCCGGTGCCACCGGCGGGTCGGCCTGTTCCGTGCCTGTTCCGTGCCTGTTCCACAGCCGCATCCGACCGGATTCACTCCGCCCTGCCGCCGACCGGGAAATGCTCACCGGACGGTCAGCCGACCACAGACCGTGTACGACGCGCGGCGCGGGCAGGGCCCTCCACCACGGTGAACCAGACCAGGACCGCGCACAGGAAGGCCGCGGCCGCGAAGAGCAGCGGTCCCTGGACGGAGTCGTCCCGCGCGCCGGCGGCGAGCGCGGCGGCCGCCGACAGGACGAGGGCGGCGGCCGGCAGAGCGCGAGGAGTGCGCGCGACGCCCGGTGCGGCGGAGGACGGCAGCAGCCGGAGCGCGAGACCGTAGCAGGCGCAGCCCAGCAGCGCGGCCCCCAGCACGTCGCTGGGCCGGTGGTGGTAGAGCGCCTGCACGGCAGCGGCGGTGACGGTGAGCCACAGCATGCCGACCGCGGTGACGTAGGGGCGCAGGCGAGGGGAGGCGACCAGGGCGGCGCCGAGGACCAGTCCGATGGGGACGGCCGCGTGCCCGCTGGGGAAGCTCACCTCGGTGAGCATGGCGGGCGCGTTCACCAGGTCGGGGCGGGGCAGGACCATCTTGCTGCACACCTCGGTGCCGCCGAACGTGCCCAGGACGACCCCGATCGCCGCGACGCCCTGCCACCAGCACCGCCGCACCAGGGCGACGACCACGATCACGGCCGTTCCCACGACCAGGGTGGGCAGGGCGGTGAACTCCAGCGGCGGCATGGCCGCCGAGTCGAAGGCCGACCCCGACCAGCCCCAGATCCACGCCGGTTCGCCGCCGTGCCCGTTCATCAGGGAGTTCTCCCCCCGCTGCCCGAACGGGGTCCAGACGGCGAGCAGGTAGACCGCCACGAACCCCAGAGCGCACAGCAGAGCCGGCAGCCACGGCCGTATCGACCGCGCGGGGCCCCCTCCGGCCGGGGTCCCCGGAGCCCGGCCGGGAGCGTCCGGCCCGGGAGCGTCCGGCCCGGGAGCGTCCGGCCCGGGTGCGGGCAGGGCCGGGTGATCGTGCTGAGTCATCACTGTCTTTCCGCTCGCGACTCGGGGAGCCGCGAGCCCTGGTCGTAGACGACTTGGTTTGAACGGGGACGCCGACGACGACGACGCGGTTCCCGTCCCGACACCGGCCCCGGACCCGGACCCGGACCCGGACTGAGGACGTCGCCGTCGGCCCCTGCGGCGTCATGCCGGGTGGATGAGGCGGCTCTCGTAGGCGAAGACCACGGCCTGTATCCGGTCGCGGAGTTCGAGCTTGTGCAGGATTCGCCCCAGATGGGACTTCACGGTCGCCTCCGCGAGGTGCAGGGCGGCCGCGATCTCGGTGTTGGACAGGCCGCAGCCCACCTGGACGAGCACCTCGCGCTCACGGGCGCTGAGCCGGCTCAGCCGATGGTCGGGGCCGACGCTGCTGCCGTCGGGGATGTGCGGGCGCAGCTGCTCCAGCAGGAGGCGGGTGATCCGCGGGGACACCACCGCGTCGCCCGCGGCGACGCTGCGTATCGCGGTGAGCAGTTCCTCGGGCCTGGTGTTCTTCAGCAGGAAACCCGAGGCTCCGGCGCTGAGTCCGGCGAAGGCGTATTCGTCCAGGTCGAAGGTGGTGAGGATCAGCACCCTGCTGTGCGGGGAGGCCCGGATGACCTGCCGGGTCGCCTCGATCCCGTCGATCCCGGGCATCCGGACGTCCATGAGGACGACATCGGGGCGCAGCTCCCGGGCGAGGCGTACGGCCTGGGCGCCGTCTGCGGCCTCGCCGACCGGTGCCATGTCGGGCTGGGCCTCCAGGACCGTGCTGAAGGCCATCCGGAGCAGTGCTTCGTCGTCGGCGATCAGGATGCGGATCGTCATGCGGATGCCGCTCCACCGCTGTCGAGGAAGAGGCGGGTGTGGACTCCCCAGCCACCACCCGGAAGCGGTCCGGCCCGCAACGACCCCCCGTAGGCGGCCGAGCGTTCGCGCATGCCGGGGATGCCGTGGCCGGACGGTGTGGCACCGGGAAGCGGCGGGCGGGGGCCGCTGTCGGTGACGTCCACGGTGACGGTCCCGGTCGAGCACCGTAGCCGTACCTTCGCGCGTGTGCCGGTGGGTGTGTGCTTGAGGGTGTTGGTCAAGGCTTCCTGTACCAGGCGGTAGACGGTCAGTTGCGCGGTGGCGGGTATGTGGGTGTGGCCGCCCTGGACCTCGATGCGGGTCGGCAGCCCGGCGGCGCACATCTGGTCGGCGAGGGCCTCCAGTTGGGCGATGCCGGGCAACGGGTGGCGTTCCGCGTCCGGTTCGTCGGTCCGCAGGACGCCCAGCGAGCGCCGCATGTCGGTCAGGGCCTGCCGGCCCGTCTCGGAGATCTGGAGCATCGCGGTGGTGGCCTTGTCGGGCGACCGGTGCTGCGCGTAGACGGCGGCGTCGGTGAGCGCGACCATGACGGACAGGTTGTGGGTGACGATGTCGTGCATCTCCCGGGTGATACGTGTCCTCTCCTCGGCGACGGCCAGTCGCGCCTGCTGTTCCTGCTGCTGCTCCAGGCGTGCGGCCCGTTCCTCCACGGCCGCGAGGTAGGCACGCGTGGTCCGCACGTTCACACCCAGGACGGCGGCGGCGACGACCATCGCGGTGACCGCGACGAAGGGGGTCAGGAACGCGCCTTCCGTCGCCCAGCGCAGGCAGGCCAGCAGGGCCCCCGCCTCCACGACGGCACCGGCGAGAAGCGCGCCGCGCCGGCCCGAGTTCGCGGCCGCCGTGTAGAGGGCCACCAACAGGCAGACGTCCGCCGGAAGTTGGATGTCCGTCAGCCACTGGACGAAGGCCGCGGCCGCCACGGCGCCGAACACCGCGAGCGGGGCCCGGCGCCGCCACACCAGGGGCAGCGCGAGGGCGGCGGTGAGGGCGACGGCCACCGGCAGCTCGTGCGGTGCCCGGGTGGTGACGATGTTGAGCAGGAGAAGCGTCGGCAGCAGCGAGTCCCACACCACGGGCGGCAGCCGGGAGCACCGGCGCCCGGCAGCTGTCACCAGTCGCGCGGCTCGTACGGAGGCCAGGTCGGCGTACCTCGTCAGCCGTGAGGCCGTCCTCGCCCAGCGCGCCCGCGTCAACGCCCGCACCCGATCCCGGTAGGCACTGCCGGGTTCCGCGGCCGCCTCGGTCATCACACGTCCCTGTCGATTCGGCGTCATGGTGGCCCCGGCCGGGGCTGCCACCGCGTACAGCCGGATCCGAGTCGAGTACGGGGAACGTACGCCTCGCGCCGCCCGGCACGTATCGCGGCCCTGTCACGGTAGGCCACGGGCCCCACAGAGCACATGAGTCCACCGTCTGACGGCACCGTGCCCGGATACGCCCGCAGGAGGAGTCCCACGACCTCCCGTGGTCGTAGGGCGGCCGCCGATCCGGCGTGCCCGATTGCCACTCCGGTCGCACCGCGAGCTGCCACGGATTGCGACCCCGGTGGCACACGACGGCGACCCGGGATCGATGTGGCAGCGCGTGCCCGGCGCCGAATATGGCCTGGTGACCGAGATCATCACGGGGCTGTACATGTCCCCCCTGGAAATCCTTGCCCTGCTGGGCGCCGTCGCACTGGTGGTGGCGCGCTGGCTTCCCCCCTCCGCCCGTCCACGCGTCACGATCGCGGCGGGGGCGGTTCTCGTGCTGTCCGCGATCCTGCTGGGCGTGACGGGGATCCGCTGGCAGCTGCTGCCGGTGCTGGCAGGCGCCGCCTTCGCGCTGCCGTTCGCCCTCTCCCCCCTGCTGCGGCCGCTTCGGCGCCGCCCCGGCCGGCCCGCGTGGCGGGCCCGCTGGTGGCTGGCGCTGCCGGGATCGCTGGCCTGCGCCGGCCTGATCGCCACGGGCCCGGCGGCCGCCTGGGCCCTTCCCGTACCCGAGTTCCCCACCCCGACAGGCGAGTTCGCGGTCGGCACCCGCGTGGTCCAGTGGACCGACCCGCGCCGTCCCGAGACCTTCACCACCGATCCGGACGACCGGCGCACGGTCGTGGTCCAGCTCTGGTACCCCGCGCAGAAGAGCCCCGCCGGCGCGCAGTGGGCCCAGTACCTCGGACGCACGGAGCACGAGGCGCGCACCGTCTCCGACGCCCTCGCCCGCCAGGTCGGCCTGCCGGGTTTCCTGGTCGACGGTGTCCCGCGCGCCCACACCCATGCCGTCTTCGACGCCCCGGTGGACGGCGGGCGGGGGCGGTTCCCCGTCGTCCTGTTCTCTCCCGGGTCGGGCGGAGTACGGACCCAGAACACCGCCTGGGCGGAGGAACTGGCCAGCCACGGCTACGTGGTCGCCGCCCTCGACCACCCGTACGACTCCGCCGCCGTCGTCCTCTCCGACGGCCGGACGATCACCACCGAGACCTCCTCCACCGGCGACCCGGACCAGGACGAGAAACTGGCGGCCGACTGGACCGCGATTCGGGCCGCCGACCTCGGCTTCGTCCTCACCCGACTGGACGGCCTGGACCGGGGTGAGACCGCCGACCCGCTGAGCGGACACCTGGACACCGGCCGGGCCGCGGTGGCCGGACACTCCATGGGCGGCGCCGCCGCCCTCCAGGCAGCCCGGCAGGACCGCCGCTTCCACGCCGTCATCGACCTGGACGGCTACCCGCACGGCCCCGCCTCCCCCGCCCTCGACCAGCCGACGCTCGCGCTCACCCAGGCCATCACCCCGGCAACCGACCCGCGCTACCTGCCCCGCCTCACCGAGGCGCTCAAGTCCAGCACCACGACGAGCTACCGGCTCACCATCCCCGGCGCCGCGCATCTCACGTTCATGGACGGCCCCCTGTATCTGCCGCCCGTGCCCTCGATCGTCGGCTCCCTGGGCCGCACCGAGAGCCCGCGCGTCGTCGCCGCAGCCACCCTCGCCTTCCTGGACGCCACTCTGCGGGGCAAACCCGGCGACCTGGCGGGCGCTCTGCCGGCCTACGGCAACCTCAGCGTCTACCGCCCGGACAGCACCCTCTGAACCAACTGTTCCGGGGCACGTACGCCTGCCGGACGAGGCTGAGGCCGGCGAGGCCGGCGCCGCGCTCGGCCCGACGGGCTCCCCTCCTCGCCGGCTCGGGGAAGGAGGGGAGCCTCAGTCGACGCAGAACTCGTTGCCCTCGATGTCTCCCGACGGACGCCCCGAAGCGTCTCGGTGAAAACAGTGCCGGACAGTGGAAGTTACTGATCTTCACCGAGGGGCTGGGCGGGGGTCGACAGGTGTTCGACTTCCGTTGCCGCTGGGGGTACTCCCGTCCATGCCCAAGGGTGATCGGCAGGGAGGGAAGAAACTCGCGCCGGGGCTGTGGCCATTCTTGGAAGCCCCGCGTGCCGTTAGAGCGAGTTGGAAAGGAGAGCATGGTTGACCGGTACCGACCCAAGCCGGCGGCAATACGGGCCCGTGAAGGGAACCCGTTCAATGACTCGCCGGCCGCCGAGATTCAAGCAGCCAATATCCGCTGTCGGGAAATTACTTCGGCTGAGTGGCAGCGCGTTGTGTCGATTCTCGAAGTGGCCGCCGGGCTCGGCGAAGTGGACCACTCGAACGTCAAGGACCTGTGCGTCTGCGTGGCCCGCATCGACCAGGCGGAGCGCGACCTGTCCGAACGCGGACTCATGGTCACTGCCGAGCGCGGCACTGTGAAGAACGGCGCCGCCGCCATCGCGACACAGTACCGCTCCCAACTTGCGCGCTATATTCGAGAGTTGGGATTGTCGCCGAGTGCTCGCGCAGCTATCGCACCGCCCGGGCCGGGCGACGATTCCGACATCTGGGATTGATCGTCCCGCCAAGCGATAGCAGTTAGTTAAGCTGCGAAAAACACAAGGGCCCTGTCCTGTTCTCCCGAAATGGAGGCAGGGCGGGGCCTTTTTGTGTTTTCACTGCCAATCGCTCGATGGCGATATCTGTAGGCGCATTCCTTCATAGACTTCCCTGAGGTCTCGAGCGTCGGAAATCTTTCGCACTTCTACTGCCTTGACGACTTCAAGGGCGCGCCAATGGTTAGACGGCGCCACTCGACCAGACAGCATGGCGCGCTGTGCCGAATCACATGCTTCATCCAATCGATTAGTAGCCACCAAGGAGAGCGCCAGGTCGATATTAGCGGATGCCACCCGACGAGGCCATTTGCTAACGTCATCCGAGGGGGGAGAGTCGCAAAATTACTTCTCGCGCATATGCTTCGGCTGCCGGGTCACCGAGCCATGCAAGCGTGGTCGCCGCATAGGCGAGTGATTTAGCTGGATCATATTGAAAATGATTTTCCGGCCGATTGGGAGTTCCCAGGGAAGCGGAAAGTGTTTGAACTCGATCTATTACGACATAAGTCTCGGCCGAATAGCCCAAGCGTGCAGATGATCGCCCTTGCTGAGCAAGGGACTGGATTTCAACCGAACTTCCGGCGGGCGCGAGCTGCTGAGCAGCGGCGCTAAGTTCCACTGCCTTCGAGTAGTCGCCATCAGTGAGAACCCGCCAGGCGTCAGTCTCAAAGCACCAAGCTTGAATTTCCGAATTCTCGGCATGTTGCGCTAGCGTCATCGCCGTTCGCAGTCTCGCCGTTGCCGCGTCCTGCTGATCGAGGTCGATGTGCAGGGTTGCGCCGAGAAGAGAGAACCAGCCACCTATTACTAGTAGCTGTCGGTGTTCGGCAAGAGTCTTTTTTGAATCCATGAGCCTTGCTACATAAAGCGCATATTTCCGCACCTGGCCCAAGAGTTCCTGCGGGGCCACAGTCGGATATTTGATTGCCAGGTCATGAAAAGTCAGCTCAAGACGTTCAAGCGTTTCCTTGCCTACGTCGCTGGCGGAGACCCTGCGCGCAAGCTCCAATGCCTCAATCTCATCGTCATATTCTGCCGAATTGCTGGGGGTCTCGTCCCGTGCGGGTTTCGGAGTCGCCGCGCTGCGCAAAAGAGAGCCAAGCTCAATTAGCGTGACTCGCAATACCTTGGCCAGGGTCGGGCGCTGCCAATCCTGGGGATCTACCTTCCCACTTTCCCATCTCGCCACAGTAGAGCGGTCCACACCAAGATTCTGAGCCAAGGACTCCTGAGTGAATCCAAGGGCCTTTCGCCTTTCGACAAGGGCCCTGCGCCGCTCTGCCATGCCGCCTCCCGGTCTCTGACTACCCGTTCTAGCAGGTCAGGACCCTTGGTGCAGAGAGTCTGAGACATGGATGCCACACGGATGCGTCATCCCTGCTCTGTCCAAGTACGAACGGCAGCCCTGTACTGGTGAATCACACAGTCCGGCGCCGATCGGAGGGACAGCAGTGAAACGACCGAGCATCGTGGCTGGCGTTCTGGCGGTCGTGGTCGCTCTCGGACCCGCTGCTCTGGTGGTCGCCCTGGCCAGGCTCGACCCGTACGCCGCGCGTCAGTGGGTCTGGTGGTTCTTCCCCCTGGCCGTCGCCATGCTCGGCATTGTGTACGGCGGGGACTGGGAAACGTGGTGGCGGCGAAGACGTGCCGCCAGGC
Source organism: Kitasatospora sp. NPDC098663 (assembly GCF_044760075.1). Classification (NCBI taxonomy): domain Bacteria; kingdom Bacillati; phylum Actinomycetota; class Actinomycetes; order Kitasatosporales; family Streptomycetaceae; genus Kitasatospora; species Kitasatospora sp. NPDC098663. The sequence continues at coordinate 114,618 of NZ_JBIWAP010000005.1, forward strand.
GGTCCCGGTTGCGGGTCACAGTTCGCCATGTCCGTCCCGGAGAGCCGCCGTGACCCTCGTTGTTGAGGTACTGCCCACGCTGGCCGAGATCGGCGCGGGACGGTTGCCGGAGCCGCCCGAGGCCGACGACGGGAACACGTGGGCGGCCGGGGACTGCTGGCTCTACTGCGGGCGCACCTCGGTCCGCGTGCTCCGGCTCGGCCCCTCGGACGCGGATAGCCGTGCCCCATGAACTCCCGTTCCGGCGGGCGGGGAAGGGTCAACACCCCCGCCGGAACGGGCCCCAACTCCCACTCTGGGCACATCAACCCTCACACCCGGAGCGGGGCACGGCCACCCCGACCAGTTCGGCCCTGGACAGGGCGACTCGGCCGAGGTGGGACAGGCAACTCGGCTTCACGGTCGAGGTGTTGAACTTCGATGTTCGCAGGAAACGGAGGTACAGCACAGATGACGCAGACGCCCGCACCGTGGGGCACCCAGCGGATGGGGCCGTACGCGGCCACCACCACCATTCCGCAGCACACGCCCGTGATCGACCCCGAAACCCAGATCGCGGTGATCGTGGACGAGCACGGCCGGACGGTCGAGCTGGGCAGCCACGGCACCAGCACGAGCGGCCTGACGCCCACCACGACCACCCCGGGTGACGGGTCCGGCCCGGGTGGCGCGACCGACTCCGACAGCACCGAGTCGTACGACCAGGACCAGAGTTCCGGCTGATGCGCGACAGCAGGTCGGTACTGGTGCTGACCAACCCCTACGACGTGACAGCGGACGTGGTGCTGCGGCTTCTCGCCGAGCGCCGGGTTCCCGTGGTCCGTCTCGACCCCGGCACCGACCTGCACGCGGGTGCCTCGCTGACCGCCACGTACCGCACGGGCGACCAGCGGGGCACCCTGCACACAGCGAGCCGGGAGATCGACACCGCGCGGATTCGGTCCGTGTGGGTACGCAGACCCTCGCCCTACGAGGGACCGCCGGAGCTGACCGGCCAGGACCGCCGGTTCGCCGCAGAACAGACCCTGTGGGGCGCAGGGGGCATCCTCGCGTCACTGCCTGGCGCGCACTACGTCAATCACCCGTGGAGCAATCGGGCCGCCGAATTCAAGCCCGCGCAGCTCTCGACCGCGCAGCGCTGCGGGTTCCGGGTGCCCAGCACAGTGATCACCGACGACCCGCACGAAGCACGGACGTTCGCCGCGCAACAGTTCGGCGGAGTGGTCTACAAACCCGTGTGGAACACACCCTACCGCGTGGACGGTCAGCCGCACAGCGTGTGGGTCCGGGAGATGCGCGCCGCCGAGATCACCGACGCCGTGTCCGTCTGTCCCCACATGTTCCAAGCCAAGGTGGACAAGGCGTTCGATGTGCGGGTCACCGCCGTGGGCGCCCGGCTGTTCGGGGTCCGGATCGACAGTCCCGATCTCGACTGGCGCTACCGTCAAGACCTGATGACGTGCACACCGATCGAGGTACCCGCGCCGGTCGCACGTGCGGTCGCGGCCTATCTCGCCGAACTCCGTTTGCATTACGGCGCGTTCGACTTCGCTGTGACCCCTTCGGGTGACTGGTACTTCCTTGAGTGCAACCCGAACGGCCAATGGGCGTGGCAGCCGGCGCAGACCACCGCCGCCATCGCGCAAGCTCTCACCGACCAACTGGAGAAAGGCCCCGACACGTGAGCACATCGGCTCAGCTTCGCAGCGCCCTGGCGGACAGACTCGCCGAGGACGGCACCCTGACCGAACCCGGGTGGCGCAGCGCGGCCACCACGGTTCCCCGCGAGCTGTTCACGGGGTCCTACTTCCTGCCGGTGGCGGGCAGCATGCCCACCAGCTACCGGCCCGTCCGCGAGGGCGATCCCGGGTGGCTGGAGGGCGTCTACTCCGACGAGACGCTGATCACCCAACTCGACGGCCGGATCAGGCCCGACGATGTGACCGAGGATGCCGTGACCGGCTCCCCGTCGTCGTCGTCCACCCTGCCGTCGCTGGTGCTGCGGATGTGGCAGCAGCTCGGCGCGGAGGCGGGTCAGCGGGTGTTGGAGATCGGTACCGGAACCGGGTACTCGACCGCCCTCGGTGCGCACCGCCTCGGGGACGCCAACCTGACCAGCATCGAGTACGACCCGGTGGTCGGCGGGGCTGCCGCTACAGCGCTCAAGGCGGCTGGTTTCGCGCCCCGGCTGATCATCGGTGACGGGCTGCGCGGCGACCCGCAGGGCGGGCAGTACGACCGGCTCATTGCCACCTGTTCGGTTCGGTACGTCCCGCTGCCCTGGCTGCACCAGGTGAAGCCCGGCGGGAAGATCCTGGCCACGCTCTCCGGGTGGAGCTACGCCAACGCCCTCGCGCGGCTCGACGTGACCGGCCCCGGTGAGGCCACGGGGCGGTTCCTGCCCGGGTACACAAGTTTCATGATCGCCCGGCCGCACGACCGGCCACCCCGCCCGACGCTGGCCCTGCTGCCCGGGGAGGAGCGTCCGAGCCAGATCGACCCCGCGAAGCTCGACGACTGGACAGGCGGGTGGGTCGCGCAGCTCGCGGCGCCCTCGGCCGAACGCATGGGGGCGGGGGCGGAACAGATCCTCTGGGATGTCTCCACCGGTTCGCAGGCTCGGACGAGGCCCAACCCTGACGGTGGGTGGACCGTTGTCCAGCGTGGTCCCGTCCGCCTGTGGGATCGGGTGGAACGGGCGGTGCAGCGCTGGCAGGCCGCCAACGAGCCGCACCAGGAACGGTTCGGGATCACGGTCTCGGCCGCCGGTCAGCGGGTGTGGCTCGGCGCCGAGGACGGCCCCGGGTGGGACCTGCCGATCTGACGCACGCGGACCCGTGGGTCAACGCCGTGCACCGCCCTGGCGGGTGGTCAGACATCAAGACGTCCCGTTCGGCCAAGCGCCGGGCGGGGCTCTGTCGTTGGTGCCGGCCTGCGGCTGAGCTGCACAGAACTGGTAGTCACGTGTGTTGGGGTCCTGCATCACGATGCACGAATCGTGGCCGTCGTAGAGCAGTTGCACGCGTACCGCGCCGAGCGCGACCAGCCGGGTGCACTCGGCTTCGAGCGTGGCGAGGCGCTCCTCGCCCACGAGCCCGGTGCCGACCCGCACGTCGAGGTGCACCCGGTTCTTGACGGCCTTCCCTTCGGGAACGCGCTGGAAGAACAGCCTCGGACCCACACCTGAGGGGTCGTTGCAGACGGACCCCGAACCCCGGTCCTCAGCAGGCTGGGAGCGGTCGTACTCGTCCCAGGCGGCGGACCCTTTCGGCGGCGGCGATTCGTACCCCAGCACCTCGCCCAGAAGCGGGCGACGCGCTGGGGTTCCGCCGCAGTCGAAAGTGACTTGGAACTTCTTGATCGATGACATAAGCGCACCACAACAGGGGGTTGTCGCTCATCTCCGGCCCAGGATCCGCACGTTGGCGCTCCCGAAGCGGCAGGGCCGGAGATCCTCCAGGAGAACCGGGAGCCAGGCAGCCGCGGGAGTGCTGGGTGCGCTGACCACGGAGGTTGGTGCAGGGCCTAGCCGAACGACGTGGTGACGGTGTGGTGGACCCGGGCGATCTCGTCCTCCCAGTCGGGGACCGCGCGGGCGGGGACCAGGATGACGTGTTCGACGCCGACGGCCGCGAACTCGGCCAGGCGCTCGCGCAACGCCCGGTCGCCGCCGACGGCGTAGACGTCGCGGCTGGTACAGCCCTGCTTGTGGGCCGAGACCTCGGCGTCCAGCTCGCGCCGGAGCTCGGGGGTGTCGATGGCGGGCGGCACGTAGACGAGCTGCACCGCGCGGGTGATGTGCTCGGTGCGGCCGAGGTGCTGCCGCTCCTCGTCGAGGACCTTCAGGCGCCGGCGGTACTCGGCGGGGGTGATGAACGCGGGGACCCAGCCGTCCGCGAGGGCGGCGACGCGCCGTACGGTCCTCTCCCGACCTCCGCCCAGCCACACGGGCGGCACCCCGGTCGGGCCGCCGCCGCTGGATTCCCCGGCGGACTCCCCCACGAGGCGGCGCAGGCGGCGCAGGATGTCCTCCAGGGCGGCGGCCGCCTCGGCGGGGTCCCGGATGAGGGCCTCGCGGGGGCCGCCGATGCCGAGCTGGGCGACGAACCGGCCGTTCGACCGCCGGTACAGGTCGGTCAGTTCGCGGACCACGGCGGCGGGTTCCAGGCCGGCGGCGACCAGGACGTGCGGACCGAACACCAGGGCCGACGTCCTGCGGGCCACTTCCCGTGCCAGCTCGAGCGGCGGGGGCATGTCGTCCCCGTTGTTGTTGTAGAACCAGAACGAATCGAATCCGTGCCGCTCCACCGCGTCGAGCAATTTCCACAAGTGGTCCCGCTTCACGTCATGGCGCAACGAGGTACCGAAACAGAAGCCGAATTGCAGACCCATGAGACCTCCCTGTCGAGATATTGCCTGCAAGGCACGGACGCCTACCGGGCAGGCGGTCGATGAATTGGCGAGAGCCAGCTGAATACCGACTTCAGGTCCGCGATCCACAGGATTTCCCGCTCCTGCCGGACCATTTCGAACCGCGTCGAAATAAGGGGTGTCCGCTCGTCGCACGCACTCGATGACGCGGATCCGGTGCACCTTCGCCTGGAACGTACCACAGGGGTCAAGCCTTCGAGAAGTACGCCAATCCTGGCCTGAGGCTGGTTTACCGAGCCATATAACATCCTTTAACCGACCTTCGCAAGGTCCACAGGTTTCACCCAAATCAACGGTGCGATTCGCCCCAAAGTGCACCCCCGCACGGGCCCCGAGGCGGCAGGAGGGCCGGCGGAAGCGCCGGATCCGGTGTCGGGAGAGACGGGCGCAGCCCTATGTCCAGAAAGTCGCCCTCCCCGCACCTGCGAGAATAAGACATTCCGTTTGAGCGTTCTTGAAAAATTCCCAGGGCACATACAGACTCGTTTCGTGAACGGACCCCGGCAGGCCGGAGGTCCGACCCGGGGCACCGATCTCCGAGGGCGCCGACCGCACCTTCACGTACGCGCCCCCGGTTCCCCGCACAATTCGCCGTCGCCGGCGTCCGCCCGCTCACGGGCGAACTCTTCGAGTTTGCAGAGCCCCGCACCCGGATGGCCGCACAGTTTCATTCTTCCTCTCGACACCCCGCACTCGGGCCACCGGCCGAGTGCCGCCAGCACGTACGGAAGGGGCAACCGAAGTGAACAGGAGCGACCTGGTTTCGGATTCGGGTCCGGCGTCGGATGCCGAATTCGCATTCCCGCTCTCGGCCCCGGAGTTCGGTATCTGGCTCACGTGTCGGGACCAGCCGGAGTCCTTCAACATCCACCGCGTCTGGGAACTGCGCGGGCAGCTCGACGAGCAGGCCCTGAAGGGCGCCGTCGAGGAGACCGTCGCCCGGCACCCCGTGTTCGCCCGCCGGCTCGTCGACGAGGACGGCGTGCCCTCCTGGGTTCCCGGCGCGCCGCAGCCGCGTTGGACCGTGGTGGACACCGCCGCGACGGCCGACGCCGCGCCCTGGGCGCCCGTCGGGCGCCACCGGTTCGACCTGAGACGGGACTGCCCCGTCCGCGTCGACCTGTTCCGGCACCGACCGGACCACCACGTGCTCTCCCTTCTGGTGCACCACATCGCGTGCGACGGGGCGTCGTTGGAGAACGTGCTGGCGGACATCGGTGCCGCCTACAACGCCCGCACCGCCGGCGGGCCACCCTTCTCGCCATCACCGGCCCCGACACCCGACCCGGCCGCGCCGGCGGAGCCCTCCCGCTTCTGGCCCCTCGAACTGGCGGACGCCCAGTGGCCGGAGGCCCTGCCGCGCACCCCGGGCCCCCGGACGGCCGAAGCCGACGTCCTGGCGCTCCCGCTGCCCCCGGACGAGGCCGACGCGGTGCGCGCGGCGGCCCGCCGCCTGCGCGTCACCCCGTACCTCCTGGGGCTCACCGCCCTCTACGCGGCGTTCGCCACGCAGGGCAACGCCCCCGACGTCATGGTCGCCACACCGTTCGCCTCCCGGACACCGGCCACCGTGTCGCTGGTCGGCTGCTTCGCGCGGATGGTCCCGCTGCGCCAGCGGTGGCCCTCGGGAGCCTCCGGCGCCGAGCTCTGCGACGGTGTGCGGCGCACCGTCGCCGAGGCGCTGTCCCACGCGCACGAGCCGATCCACGAGAGCGCGGACCTCTTCGACGCCGCGGCGCCCGGACTCACCGTCAGTTTCCAACTGCGGGACCCCCTCCCGGGGCCTGCACTCGGCGGGCTCACCGTCCGTGCGATGGAGGCGGTGCGTGAGCCGGCGGCACCCGTCGCAGGCGCACCGGAGGCGCCCGGAGCGACTGAAGCGACTGAAGCCCCCGGAACCCCTGAAGCCTTCGAAGCCCCCGCAGCCGCCGAAGCCGATCCCACGGCCGAGCACACCGGCGGGACGAACGGCCTCACGCGTTTCGACCTCGAATTCGACCTCTCCTTACGGGCGGACGACGCCTCGGTGACGGTGACGCGCCGGATCCGCGGCGGCACGACCCTCACGGCCGCCGCCGAACTGCTCGCCGTCTACCGCCGGGTCCTGCTCGCCCTCGTCCGCGACCCGGGGGCGCCGCTGCCCCGCTCGACGAGCGCGGCGACGCCGTCCCTGATCGTCGCGCCGGCCGATCCGTCGGAGCACGCACAGCCCCTCATGGACCGGTTCGACGCCTGGGTGCGCACACAGCCCCGGCGGCCGGCGGTGCGGTGCGGCGACGACCTCCTCACCTTCGCCGGCCTGGACCGCGAGGTCGCCCGGCTCGCCGCCGCCCTGCGCCGCCACGGCGCGGGCCCGGGCACCGCCGTGGGCGTCCTGCGCGAGCGGGGCGTCGCCCTGGTCGCGTCCGTGCTGGCGGCGTGGCGGGTGCGAGCCCACGTCGTCGCCCTCGACCCCTCCCAGCCCGACTCCCGTCTCGCCTACGTCGTGGCGGACACGGGCACCCGCCTCGTGCTGTGCGACCCCGCGTCGCGCCACCGGCTCGACGCGTCGCTCACGATCGTCGACGAGGACGCGCACGCGGACACCGAGAACGCGCACACCGAAGACGCCCGCCCCCACGATCTGGCGTACGTCCTGCACACCTCCGGCACCACCGGCCGCCCCAAGGGCGTCATGGTCGAGCACCGGGGTCTCGCCGTCCTCGTCGACGCGCAGCCGGCGGGAGCCGGGGCCGCCCGGGTCGGCGTCACCGCCGCCGTCTCCTTCGACGTCTTCTTCCAGCAGCTCCTCTACCTCTTCCGGGGCAGCTGCCTGGTGGTGGCCGACCAGGCCACGTACCGCGATCCGCAGGCGCTGGTGGAGTGGGTCGAGCGCAACGACGTGCGCCTGCTCAGCACCTCGCCGTCGATGTTCGCCGCCATGCGCCCCTTCGGCGTCGAGGAGGTGTTCCAACGCACGGGCCTGGAGCTGGACTTCGGCGGCGAGGCGGTCGACGCCACGACCTGGAGCAGGCTGCGCGAGCTGGGTGTCAGGGGGTCCAACGGCTACGGTCCGACCGAGGTCACGATCCAGACCACGTGGTGCGGTTTCGACGAGTACGGGACGCCCAGCATCGGCCGGCCCCTCGACGGCACCTCGGCCTACGTCCTGGGCGCCGACCTGCGCCCCGTGCCGGTCGGTTCCCGCGGCGAGCTGTACCTCGCGGGGCCGCTGGTCACCCGCGGCTACCTCAACGCCCCCGCGCTCACGGCCGAGCGCTACCTCCCGGACCCCTTCGCCCCGGCGCCCGGCGCCCGGATGTACCGCACGGGCGACCGCGTCACCCTCGGTGCCGACGGGCACCTGATCTACCACGGTCGGACCGACCACCAGCTGAAGGTGCGCGGCCAGCGGGTCGACCCGTACGAGGTGGAGGAGGTGCTGCGCGGCACGCCGGGCGTCCAGGACGCCTACGTGGCACGCCGGGGTCCGATCGGGACGGCGGGGCTCCTCGCCTGGGTCACCCCCCGCCGCCCCGGGCCGGTTCCGGTGCCGGGGGAGCTGCGCGGCCTCGCGGCCCGGCGGCTGGCGCCCGCCGCGGTGCCCGCGCACATCGAGGTCGTCGACGCGTTCCCGCTCACGCTCAGCGGAAAGGTCGACGAGCGTGCCCTGCACGTGCCCGCGCCCGTGCGGCCGCCGGACGGCGGCACGGACCCCGTCGTCCGGCTCTGGGCGCTGACGCTCGGCCGGCCGCCCGCCTCGAACGGGGACAACTTCTTTTCCCGCGGCGGGAGTTCACTGGACGCGGCCCGGCTCGTCGCCGAGGTCAACCAGGAGTGCGGGGTGCGCGTCGACCTCGCCTCGTTCTTCGGCGACCCCACACCGGAGGGGTTGCGGCACCTGGTCGCGCGGGCCGCGCCCGCCGGCGGCGGGGGCCCGTCCACGGCCGCGCCCGCCGGTCTGTCGGCCGCCCAGCGGCGGCTGTGGCTGCTGCACCGGGCGGAGCCGGACAGCCACGAGTTCACCGTGTACTGGGCGCTGCGGCTGAGCGGTCCGCTGGATCCCGGGCGTCTGGAGGCGGCCTGGCACGACGTGCTCACCGCCCACCCCGAGACGCGGCTGCGGGTCATCGACGACGACGTGGCCCCCGGGCGCGGGCAGTGGCCCCTCACGGCGTTCGCCGTGAGCGTGCGGGACGTGCCCGGGCACGCCCTGGCGGAGCACCTGCGGCGCGTGGCCCACCGGCCCTTCGACCTGTTCGAGGAGCCCTTGGTCGAGCTGCGGGTGCTCAGCACCGGCCCCGGGGAGCACGTGCTGGTCTTCGTCGGCCACCACCTCGTGCTCGACCGCCGCTCCACGGAGCTGATCACCGAGCAGTTGCTGAGCCGGCTGGCCGGCGGCCCGGCGCTCCCGCCCGCCCCGGCGGGCGCCGTCCCCGGACCGTCGCCCGCCGAGGCCGAACGGCTGCGCCGGTTCTGGGCCGAGGAGCTCGCCGGCGTCTGCGCCCACTCACCGGTCGCCCTCGGCGGGCCCCGGCCGGGCCCGCACCGGCGCACCGCGGCGACGGTCGGCGTCCCGCTGGACGCGGCGCAGTGGCGGCGCGTGGCCGAGGCGGCGCGTACGCACCGCACCACGGCCCTCGTCCTCGTCCTGTCGGCGTTCGCGGTGACGGCCGACCGGTACGGCGCGGCGGGCGACGTCCTGGTCGGCACCACCATGGACGTCCGACCGCCCGGTTTCGACGAGGCCGTCGGCCTCTTCGTCAACCCCGTCCCGGTACGGCTGCGCCCCCGCCCCGGCGGCACCGCCGGCGAGGCGATCGCCCAGGCGCACGCGGCCCTCCTGCGGGCGCACGCGCACCGCGCGCACCCCTTCGACGAACTCGTCCGTGAGCTCGGTCTGCGGGCCGGTCCGGGGCAGGCCCCCCTGTTCCAGGTGCTGGTCGACCATGAGCAGCCGGCCACGGCGACGGCCACGCCGCCCGGCGTCCGTGCCCGCCCGGTGGAGATCCCGGCGGCCATCGCGAAGTACGACGTCGAGATCCTGCTCCGGGAGACCGCTGACGGCGCCCGGCTGGACGTGCTCCACCGCACCGACCGGTGGACGACGGACCAGGCCCGGCAGCTGGCCGAGCGGATCCGCGGGGCGCTGCTCGCGCTGGTGGGCGAGCCCTCCGCACCGGCCGCGCTCCCCGTGGCGCTGGACCCGGGGCGCCTCCCCCTGGAGTGGGGGCGGGGCCCGGAGCCGTTCGCGCCGGTGGTCCCGGTGAGCGAGCTCATCGCCCGGATCGCCCGGGAGGCGCCGGGGCGGACCGCCGTGGTCGCCGGGGGCGAGCAGCTCACGTACGGGCGGCTGCGGGCCGAGGCCCTGGACCTCGCCGCCCGGCTGACGGCCCGGGGCGCGGGCCGGGGTGCCCGGGTGGCGGTGCTGACCGAGCGGTCCACGGGCCTGCTGACCGCGCTGCTCGGCGTGCACTTCGCCGGTGCCGCGTACGTCCCGCTCGATCCCCGGCACCCCGACTCCCGCATGACGGCGTGCCTGGCCGACTGCGGGGCCTCCGCCGTCGTCACCGACGCGGCCATGACCGGGCGGGCGGCCTCGTTCGGGCTGCCGCTGGTCCCGCTGCGCCCACTGCCCTCGACGACCGGGCCGACGACCGGGCCGACGACCGACCGGAGTGCCGAGCCCACCGTCCCCCTCCCGCCCGGACCGCACGACCCCGCGTACGTCATCTACACCTCCGGGACGACCGGGCGGCCCAAGGGCGTGGTGATCGAGCACGGCACACTGGCCGCCTCCACGGCCGCCCGCCGCACCGTCTATCCGGGGCGGCCGGTCTTCCTCTTGCTCTCGCCCGCGGCGTTCGACTCGGCCGCGGCCGGCATCTGGGGAACGCTGTCGGCCGGTGGCCGCCTGGTCGTCGCGAGCGACGACGAGGTCCGCGACCCCGAGGCCCTGGTCGCCCTGATCGCCCGGCACCAGGTCACCCGGCTGCTGTGCGTGCCCTCGCTCCACGCCCTGCTGCTCACCGCCGCCGACCGGGCCGGCCCCGACGCGGTGCGGAGCCTGCGCGAGGTCGTCACGGCCGGGGAGCCGCTCCCGGACGAGCTGCTGCGGCGCCACTTCGCCGTCCTGCCCCGGGTGGCGCTGGTCAACGAGTACGGGCCCACCGAGGCCACCGTCTGGGCGAGCTACCGCCGCTACCACGGGCCGGAGGCCGTCGACATCGGCGGCCCGGTGCCGGGCTACCGCCTCTACGTCCTGGACCACGCCCTGCGCCCTGTCCCCCCGGGGGTCGACGGCGAACTGTACGTCGGCGGCGCGGGGGTGGGCCGGGGGTACGTCGGCCGGCCCGCCGAGACGGCCGGCGCCTTCCTGCCCGACCCGTTCGGCGGCGAGCCGGGGGCCCGGATGTACCGCACGGGCGACCGGGTGCGGTGGCAGGGGCCGGAGGCGCTCGCCTTCGTCGGCCGGCTGGACCACCAGATCAAGGTCCGCGGCCACCGGGTGCAGCCCGCCGAGGTGGAGGCGGCGCTGCGCGGCGCCGAGGGCGTCCGGGAGGCGGCCGTGGTCGCCGACGGCGGCGCGCGCCTCGTCGGCTTCGTCACCGGCGGCGGGCGGCCGGAGGCCATCCGGCGCGAAGTCGCCGAACTCCTGCCGGAGTTCATGGTCCCCGCCGTGGTCCACGCGCTGGATCGGCTGCCCGTCACCCCCAACGGCAAGGTCGACCGGACGGCCCTGGAGCAGGAGGCGGCCCGGCGCCGGGCCTCGGCGCTCGCCCGGCCCGCCGGGGACGTGTCGCCCGGGCACGCGGCGGTCACCGCGGCGTGGCGGGAGGTCCTGGGCGTCGCCGACGTTCCCGGCGACGTCAACTTCTTCGACCTCGGGGGGCATTCGCTGCTGGTGCCGGCGCTCCAGGAGGCCTTGCACCGGCACACCGGCGTCCGACTGCCGATCCTCGACCTCTTCCGCCACAGCACCGTCGCCGACCTCGCGGCCCGGCTGGCCCGGCTGGCCCGGCTGGCCCGCGCGAAGACGGACCCGCCGCCCGCCCCCGGGGCGGAACCGCCGACCTCACCCTCAGCCGGTTCGCCCCGTCGCCGACGCGGCGACGCGGCCCGTACGCTCCGCGACCGCCGTGCCCAGGAGGCCGACCGATGAACCGCGACCGTTCCCTCGACATCGCCGTCACCGGCATGACGGGGCGCTTCCCCGGAGCGGCCGATGTGGCACAGCTGTGGCAGGCCCTGCGCGACGGGCGGGTGCTGACCCGGCGCCTGAGCCGGGAGGAGCTGTCGGCCCGTGGCGTCCCCGCGTCCCTCGCCGACGATCCGGACTACGTCCCCGTCCACGGGTCGCTCGACGACTCCGACCGCTTCGACCACGCGTTCTTCGGCGTCAGCCCCCGCGAGGCCGGGCTGACGGACCCGCAGCACCGCCTGCTGCTGGAGTGCGCCTGGGCCGCCCTGGAGGACGCCGGCCACAGCGTCACAGCCGGCGACGAGCTGCGGACGGCGGTGTACGCGGCCGCCAGCGGCAGCGGCCATCTGAGGGCGCTCCTGGCCTCCGGCTCGCTGGCGCCCCCGGAGTTCGAGGAGGCGCTCCTCGTCAACGAACGCGACTTCCTCGCGACGCGCATCGCCTACAGACTGGGGCTGACCGGGCCCGCGCTCACCGTCCTCACGGCCTGCTCCTCCTCGCTCGTCGCGGCCCACCTGGCCGTCCAGGCGCTGAACAACGGGGAGTGCGACCAGGCCCTGGTGCTCGCCGCGTCGGCCAACGCCCCCCAGGCGGGGCACCTGCCCATGGCCGGCGGAGTGATGTCGCTCAGCGGGCACTGCCGCCCCTTCGACGCCTCGGCGGACGGCACCCTCGGCGGCTCGGGCGCGCTGGGCGTCGTCCTGCGCCGCTACGAGGACGTGGCGGACGGCCCGCTCCCCCTGCACGGAGTGCTGCTGGGCTCCGCCGTCAACAACGACGGCACCGCCAAGGCGGGCTTCCTCGCGCCGTCGGCGGCGGGCCAGGAGCAGGCGATCCGCGCCGCGCTCGCCGCCGCCGACGTCGACGCCGCGTCCGTCGGCTACCTGGAGAGCCACGGCACCGGCACCCGCGTCGGCGACCCCATCGAGTGGTCCGCGGCCTCCTCGGTGTACCGATCGCTGGGTGCCGCTCCCGGCAGTATCCCGGTCGGCGCGCTCAAGGCGACCATCGGCCACCTCGACGCCGCCGCCGGACTCGCCGGGCTGGTGAAGGCGCTGCTGGTGCTCCGGCACGGGTACGTGCCCGCGATTCCCGGGCTGAGCCGGGCCAATCCGCTGCTGGAGCGGGAGGACTCGCCGCTGTCCCTGCCCACCGAGGCCGGGCCGTGGCGGGGCCCGCAGCCGCGCCGGGCCGCGGTGAGCTCGTTCGGCGTGGGCGGGACCAACGTGCACATGCTGCTGGAGCAGCCTCCGGAGCCGCCCGCCGCTCCGCCCGCCCCGCCGCCCGGGCGGGAACGGCTGGTGGTGCTCTCCGCGAAGGACCCGCGGGCCCTCGCCCGCATGCGGGAGCGGCTCGCCGCGCACCTGGAGGACGCCGAGGCCGCGCCCTCGCCGGCGGACGTCGGCCGGACCCTCACCCGGCGGCCGGAACTCCCCTACCGCTCCTCGGCGGTGGGCGCGAACGTGGCCGAGGTCGTGGCGGCGCTGCGGGCCCCGGCCGGGCCGGCACCGGAGCCCGCGGCGCACCCCGCCCCGGCGCTGCTGCTCTTCCCCGGGCAGGGGACACAGTTCCCCGGCATGGCGGCGCCCTTCGCCGCCGCCCTGCCCGCGTTCGCCGACGCGCTGGACGACTGCCTGGCCGCCTTCTCCCCCGGGCTCGCCCGCGAGGTGGACGAGGCGCTGCACGACGCCTCCTTCCCCGCCGAACGGCTCGCCCGGACGGCGCTCGCCCAGCCCGCGCTCTTCGCCGTCGAGTACGCCGCCGGGACGGCGCTGCTCGCCCTGGGCCTGGTGCCCTGCGCCCTGCTCGGGCACAGCCTGGGGGAGATCACGGCGGCGACCCTGGCCGGCGCGCTCGCCCTCGACACCGCGGCCCGTCTCGTGGCACGCCGGGCCCTGCTGATGCAGGACTGCGCCCCGGGCGCGATGGTCTCCCTGGCCTGCGGCGAGACCGAGGCCCGGGCCCTGCTGGCCGAGACCGGCGCCCAGCTGAGCGTCGCGGCGGTCAACGCCGCCACGAGCACCGTGCTCGCCGGGCTCCCCGAGGCGGTGGCGGCCTTCCGGGAGCGGATCGGCGGCCGGTACGCGGCCAGGGTGCTGCGGTCCTCCCGGGCCTTCCACTCCCCGCTGATCGAACCGGCGGCCGACGCGCTGCGGGGCACCCCCGCGGCCGCCGAGGTGCGCCCCGCCGTCCTGCCGTGGATCGAGAACACGGAAGGGCAGCTGCTGCCCGAGGGCTCGCTCACCGACCCCGGCCACTTCGCCCGGGCCGCCCGCCGGCCGGTGCGCTTCGCGGACGCGCTGGCGACGGCCCGGGCGAAGTTCCCCGACGCCGTCGCGGTCGAGGTGGGGCCCGGCCGGGTGCTGAGCGGTTTCGCGGAAGCCGCCGGGCTGCCCGCGATCCCGCTGCTGGGCCCCTCGCCGTCGCACGCCCCGGCCGCTTCCACCGCCCGCCCGGTGCTGGCGGCGATCGGCCGGCTGTGGTGCTCCGGCCTCCCCCTGGACCTCTCCCCGCTCCAGGGCCCGGGGCGCTCCGTCCCCCTGCCGACCTATCCGTTCCACGGCCCGCGCCACCCGGTGCCGGCCGCCCCGACGCCCGGAGCACCGCCAGGACCACCGCCCGGACCACCCGTCGCCGACGCGGCCGAGCCCGTCGCGGACACCCCCGTCGCGATCCTCCGCGCCCTGTGGACCGAACAGCTGGGGGTGACCGACGTGCCCGACACGGCCGACTTCTTCCAGTTGGGCGGTGACTCGCTCACCGTGGCCCGGCTGGCGCGCGGGATGAGCCGCCGGTTCGGCGTCGACGTCCCCGTCGGCGAGCTGTTGCAGGCCCGGTCCATCGGACTCCAGTACGCGCTGGTCGAGCGGCTGATCGCCCAGCAGATCCTCGACGAGGCCGGGGAGGGGCTCGGATGACCGCCTCACCCCTCGACCGGCTCACTCCCGGGCAGCGCGCCGAACTGGCCGCCCGGCTCCGGGGGCGCAGCCCCGCGGCCGCGCCACCGGCGGCTGCCGCACCGTCACCGGCGGACTCCGCACCGGCGCGCCCGCCCCACCCGGAGGCCGTGGCCGGCAGCCACCCCCTCTCCGTCACCCAGTACCGGATGTGGCTCGCCGAGCAGGCGTCCCCCACCGCGTCGGCGGCCTACACCGTGCCCCTGGCCCTCCAGCTCGGAGGCCCGCTCGACGTCGACCGGCTCCGCGCGTGCCTGGACGCCCTCGCCGCCCGCCATCTGGCCCTGCGCACCCGTTTCGGCCAGGAGAACGGGGTGCCCCGGCAGCGGTTCGACCTGCCCGCCCGCATCCCGCTGGAGGTCCGGGAACTGCCTGCGGGAGCGCCGGAGCGGGACCGGGCCCTCGACGCCGAGGCGGCGCGCCCGCTCCGCCTGGACCGGCCCCCGTACGTCCGTGCCGTCCTGCTGGCCCAGGGGCCGCGGCAGCACACCCTCCTCCTGACCTTCCACCACGCCATCTGCGACGGATGGTCGCTGGGGGTGCTGATCGACGACCTGCTGGACGCGTACGCCGCCGGGGGCGGCCCCGGTTCCACCCGTCCCGCGCCGGCCGCCCAGCACCTCGACTACGTCCACTGGGAGCAGTCGCCGGACGGGCGGGCCGCGCTGGCCGCCCACGCCGCCCACTGGGCCCGCTCCGGCGGCGGCGCCGACGACGGGGCCGACGACGGGGCCGAACTCCCCTTCGCCGTCGACCCGACCGCCACGCAGCAGGCCACCTCGCAGCAGGCCGCCGCGCAGCAGGCCACCCCGGAGCAGACCGCCTCGCAGCAGACCGCCCGGATGCCGCACGCCGAGCTGGCACTGCCCCCGAGCCTCACCCGGCGCGTCCACGCGTTCGCCCGGCGGCACGCCTGCACGGCGCACGCGGTGTGGCTCGCCGCGTTCGCGGCCACCTGGAGCGCGGTCACCGGCGCCCGGACGGCCTCCGTGAGCGTTCCCACCGCCAACCGGGCGGCGGAGCGCTACGACCTCACCGTGGGCGCCTTCGTCTCCGCGATGCCCCTCGCCCTGACCCTGCCCCCCGCGCTGGACTTCGCCGCGCTGGCCCGGCGGACCGGCGAGCAGCTCCTGACCGGTTCCCAGCACCCGACCCTCCCCCTGACCTCCGACGACACCGCCGTGCCCGTACCCGCCGCCGCCTTCGTCCTGACCCACGAGGACAACCGGCCGCGCCCGGCCGGCCCCCTCACGGTCACCCCCCTGCCGGTGCGCGTCCAGGGCGACCAGGGCGCGCTGACCGTGCAGCTCACGGAACACGCCGACACCGCCGCCCTCCGGCTGACCGGCTCCCCGCAGCACTACACCGACGCGGCCCTCGCCCGGCTCGGGCGGGCCTACCGGCGCTGCCTCGCCTCCGTCCTCGCCGCCCCCGACGCGCCGCTGGCCGCACTGGACGCACGCGACCCGGCGGAGCGCGCGACCATCGCGGCCGCCTCGACGGCGCCGCCCGCGGCCGGGGCCCGCCTGCCCTACGACGCCTTCGCGGACTGGGCGCGGCGCACCCCCGAGGCATTCGCCGTCTGGGACGCCGCCGACGGTCACCTCACCTACCGGGCGCTGCGCGAGCGCACCGAGCGCGCGGCGGCCCACCTCGCCCTGGCCGGGGTCGGCCCCGGCTCGGCGGTGGCCCTGGACGTACCGGCGGGCGCCGACTACCCGGCGCTGGCCCTGGCGGTCTGGCGGCTCGGCGGCTGGATCATCGCGCTGCGCCCCGACGACCCCGTGGAACGCCGCCGCGCCCTGCTGCGCAGCGCCCGGGCCGACTTCCTCGTCCGCACGGCCGACGCCCCCGGGCACGACGCCGACACGCACGACGCCCACACGCACGACGCCGACGGCGGCCCGCCGGGGAGGGCGCTGCGGACGATCCGGCTCCCCCGAGGGGGCGCGCGAGAGCTCCCGGCCACCGGCACGGCGGTGCCGCCCGTGGCCCGCACGGGCCCGCAGGACCTGGCCTACGCGGTGTTCACCTCCGGCACGACCGGTACGCCCAAGTGCGTCCCGGTGCCGCTGGGGGCGCTGGCCAACGAGCTCGCCTGGCGCCGCGAGGCGATCGGCCTCGCCGCCCCCGACCGGGTGCTCCAGACCATTCCCCTGGTCTTCGACCCGTCGCTGTGGCAGTGCTTCGGACCGCTCGTCGCCGGGGCCGGCGTGGTCTTCCCCGGCGTCGACCTCGGGGCGCGTCCGGCCGCCCTCGTGGAGGCCGCCCTGGAACACTCCGCGACCGTGGTCGACGTCGTCCCGTCCCTGCTCGCGGCCCTGGACGACGAGGATCTGCGCCGGCTGCCGGCCCGGGTCGTCTTCTGCGGCGGGGAGGCGCTGCCCTCGGCGCAGGCCGACCGCTACCTGCGCGTCGGCCGCGGTGAACTGCGCAACCAGTACGGGCCGTCCGAGGCCTGCATCGACGCCACCTCGTACCGGTGCGCGGCGGGGGCCGGGGGCGGCACCGCCCCCGTGGGCCACCCCGTCTCCGGCGTGCGGCTGCACATCCTCGACGGCGCGCTGCGCCCGGTGCCCATCGGGGTCACCGGCGAGCTGTACATCGGCGGCACCGGGGTGGCGCGCGGCTACCGGGGCCGTCCGGCCGAGACGGCGGCCCGGTTCCTGCCCGACCCGGCCGGGCCCCCGGGCTCGCGGATGTACCGCACCGGGGACCGGGTGCGGTGGAACGCCGACGGGAGCGTGCAGTTCGTCGGCCGCAGCGACAACCAGGTCAAGGTGCGCGGCCAGCGGGTGGAGCTGGAGGAGGTCGACCGGCACGTCGTGGACGCGCCGGGGGTGCGGGAGGCGGCCACCGTCGTCGTCGGGGAACGCGTCAGCCGCCTGGTGGGCTTCGTCACCGGCGAGCCCGCCCCGGACCCGGCGGCGGTGCGCGCCCATCTGGCCCGTACCCTCCCGCCGTACATGGTGCCCGGCGAGATCCGGGTGCTCCCCCGGCTGCCGGTGACCGCCAACGGCAAGGCGGACCGCCGCGCGCTGCTGGCGATGGTGCGCTCCGCGCGCACGGCGGCGGGCCCCGCCACCGCCCACGACCGGGTGGCCGCCGCCGTGGTGGAGGCGTTCGCCGCGGCGCTCGACCGGCCGTCGGCCACCCTGGACGATCATCTCTACGACCTCGGCGGGGCGTCGCTGGGGGCGGCCCGGATCGCCTCCGCGCTGAGCCGCCGCCTCGGGGTGGAGGTCCCCGTACGCACCGTCCTGACGCATCCGCTGGCCGCCGAACTCGCCACCGAGGTCAGGACGTTGCTCGCAGCAGCAGCAGCACCGCCGACGCCGGCCGGAGCCGACGCCGGAGCCGACGCTTCCCAGACGCCCGAACAACTGCTGGTGGCCCAGCAGGAGCGGGCCCTCGGACTCCCCGCTCCCCCGATTCCGCTGCTGCTCAGGCTCGGCGCCCCGGCGGATCCACGGGACGTGGAGCGGGCGGTCCGCGCACTGGTCGCCCGGCACGAGGCCCTGCGGCCGACGGCCCCGCAGGCCGCGCCCGGGACGACGGAGGCGACACCGGAGTCGACACCGGAGGCGACACCGGGGGCCGCCGGAACGGGACAGCACGACGCGTGGCAGCCCTGCCCCGTGGCCCCGCTGCCGGACGAGCCTGCCCAGGTTCACTGGGACACCGCGCTGATCGAGCGTCCGCTGCCCGCAGGATCACCGGGGCTGGAGGTCGTCCTGCTGACCGGGGAGGACGGCACCGTCCAGCACCTGCTGCTGAGGCTGGCCCGCCACCGGGGCGACGGCGCCTCCGTGGGCATCCTCGCCGACGAGCTCCTCG
Source organism: Kitasatospora sp. NPDC098663 (assembly GCF_044760075.1). NCBI lineage: Bacteria > Bacillati > Actinomycetota > Actinomycetes > Kitasatosporales > Streptomycetaceae > Kitasatospora > Kitasatospora sp. NPDC098663. The sequence continues at coordinate 133,023 of NZ_JBIWAP010000005.1, forward strand.
CCCTGCTCGCCGGACGCGACCTGCCGCGGCCGGCCCCGCGCTACAGCGACTACGCCCGCGCCAGGGCCGCCCGCCGCACGGCCCGGCGCGCCGAGCTGGAGCGGTACTGGCGCACCAGCCTGGGCCCGGTCCCCCCGGACCCGTTCGCCGAGCGCCGCACCGGACCGAGGACCTTCCGCAACCACGGGGTGCGGAAGGTCCTCCCCGCCGACGCGTACGCGCGCCTCCAGCGGGCGGGACGGACGGCGGGCACGACCACCACGGCCGCCTTCCTCGACCTGCTCGGCCGGATCGTCTCCCGGATGTCGGGCGGCACGTCCACGGTGATCGGCATGCCGGTATCCCACCGCTCGGCGGCCACCGAGGACTCGCTCGTCGGCCGCGCCGTCGACCTGCTGCCGGTGGTGCTCGGCGCCACCGGGGCCGGCCACGCCCATCGGGCGCTGCTGTCGGCCCTGGACCACGCCGACCTGCCGCTGCTGCACATCGCCGAGCTCGCCGATCCGGTCGACCCCGCGCTCCGGCCGCCGGTCTGCGCGGCCGGGCTGGTCGTCCACGGGCAGGAGGAGAACCCGGCCGTGGTGCCGGACGACCTGCCCCACGACACCGTGCCCGAGCACTGGTCGGACCTCGACCTCGTCCTCCACGTGCAACCGGCCCGCTCGGGAGAGTGTTCGGTGCTCCTGACCGGAGCCGTCGGCCTCTTCCCGCAGGCCGAACTACGCGGGCACCTCGCCCGGGCCCTGGCGGAGCTCGAACCCGACCGGAGCTGAGCTCCACCCCGGCCGCACCTCCCGCGCGGTACGCCCGTCGTACCCGCACCCCGACCGCCCGCTCTCCGACACAAGGGGAAAAGTCATGGACGAAGAGCAGAAGTACCTGTTCGACCTGCGCGGCTACCTGGTCCTGGAGGACATCCTCTCCGCACGGGAACTCGCCTCCGTCAACGCCGCCCTCGACGGCCACGGCCTGTGGGACGGCGAGAACAAGCTCGACTACCCGCTGCTCAAGCGGTACAACCCGTTCATCGCCAACGCCGGTCCGCTCCACACCACCCCCCGCCCGGTACGCGACCTGATCAGCCACCAGAAGGTGCTGCCGCACCTGGAGGAGGTGCTCGGCCCCGACCTGCGCTACGACGAGGGCCAGGTGCTGTACGCGCGCAAGGGCGCCGGAGCGCTGATCCTGCACAACGGCAACACCCCGTGGGAGTACCCGCCGCTGACCTACCAGGTCCGCGACGGCCGGATCTACGGCGGACACCTGATCGTCGCGTTCTGCCTCACCGACGCCCTCGCCGACCAGGGCGGATTCGCGGTGGTCCCCGGCAGCCACAAGTCGGCCTTCGAGATCCCGGAGGACTTCCAGACCTGGCAGAAGGTCGGCGACTGGGTCTCCCGCGTCCCGGTCAGGGCCGGCTCGGTGGTCCTCTTCGCGGACACCGCCACCCACGGCAGCTGGCCCTGGGCCGCCGACTTCGAACGCCGGGTCGTCTTCTGCCGCTACACCGCGGGCATGGTGCAGCACACCGCTCCCGCGCCCGTGCCCGAGGACCTCCCGGGCGAGGAGTGGACCCCGGTCGAACGCCGGCTGCTCCGCCCCCCGTTCGCCTGGCACTTCCACGACCGGGGCAGGGGCTACACGGAGCAGCAGCGCACCTCCGTGCGCACCGCCGAGGGCTGGACGATGAACGACCACTCCCAGCAGATCATCACGCTCGCGGAGGACGCGGAGAAGTCCGCCGAGGGGCGGGGCTAGCCATGGCGAGGATCACCGTGAGTCCGGTCGGCTACGAGGAGTTCGACCAGGAGCTCGGCAGCGACCCCCTGGGGCTGATGACACGGCTGCGCGACGAGGGCACGGTCAGCGCCGTCCCGCTGGACGACGGCACGCGGCTGATCGTCGCGGCGGAGCCCGCCGTCGCCGCCGCGGCCCTCGCCCACGGCACCCGCAACCACCGCGGGCTGCTGCGCGACCTGGTGGGCAGCGGACTGTTCGTGGTCGCCTCCGGGGAGCAGTGGCGCCACCGCCGCGCCCTGCTGCGCCCGATGTTCTCGGCCCGGGCCGTGGCGGAGTTGCACACCCTGGTGCTGGAGAGCGCGGAGGACTTCGTGCGCCGCCGGCTGCTGCCCGCGGCGGGCCGCGAGTTCGACCTCGGACACACCCTCCAGCAGCTGAGCATCGAGATCATCCTCCGGCTCGTGGACCCGGAGCTGACCGGCGCCGAACTGGCCTCCCTGGCCTCGACGGTGGACACGGCCGTCCACTACCTGGACCGGCGGCTGTTCGCCCCGGAGACCGTCACCGACGCGGACGGCGAGGCGTTCGCCCGGGACAGGGCGGTGCTGGAGGAGTTCATCGCGCACCGGGCGGCCCAGGTGCCCGCGGCGGCCACGGCCGACGGGGTCCTGCCGTCGCTCGTCGCCGCCCTGCAGCAGCGGGGGGACACGCTCGGCGACCGTCCCGAGGACGTGCTGCGCGAGGAACTGATGTCGATCTTCGTGGCCGGCGTGGAGACCATGGGCACCCTGCTCACCTGGACCTTCCACAACCTGGCCGGCTCGCCCCCGGCCCTGGCCCGCGCCCTCGACGAGGTCCGCTCCACCGACCTCGGCGCCCTGCGCGCCGCGCCGTCGATCCCCCAGGGGGCCTTGCCGTACACCCTGGCGGTGGTCGAGGAGTCCCTGCGGCTGCACCCGCCCGCGTGGGCGCTCTTCCGCCGCATCGACACCCCCGTCGAAGCGGCCGGCGTACGGCTGGAGCCCGGCGACCTCGTCCTGGCCAGCACCTACGCCATCCACCGCGCCCCGGCCCTGTGGGAGGCGCCCGAGGAGTTCCGCCCGGAGCGCTTCCTGGGCCGGCGCCCGCCCGTCCAGCAGTACTTCCCCTTCGGGGCGGGCCCCCACCAGTGCCTGGGGCGGCAGTTCTCGCTGCTGGAGGCGCAGCTCGCCACGGCGACGATCCTCGCGCACGGCCGGTTCACCCTGCTGGGCGACCGGGCCGCGACCGGGCTCCGACCGGCCATCGCCCTGACGCCGGACCCCAGCCCGCGCGCCGTGTTCACCCCGCACCCCGACACCGACACCGACCCCGAACCCGACCGCGGCACCGACACCGGCACCGACCGCGGCACCGGCACCGCCCCTGCGACCACCGGCCTCGGCAGCGCCCGCAAGCACCCCTCGGGGGCACGATGACGACCGCGCCGCACGCCCGGATCGAGCAGTGCTTCACCGCCGTCGCCGAGGCGTTCCCCGAGCGCGTGGCGCTGGCCGACCGGTACGGCGAGATCCGCTACGGGGAGCTCCTGACGCGGGCGCGCACCGCGGCGGCGTCGCTCCGGGCGAAGGGCGTCGACTCCGGTACCGCCGTGCTGATCGTCGGGCACGGCGACCACCGGACCGTCCTCGCCATGCTGGCCGTCCTGATGGCGGGCGGCTGCTACGTGCCGGTGGACCCCCGGTACCCGGCGGACCGCGTCCGGCTCATGGCCGGCACGGCCCGGGCGGCCCTGGCCCTGCACGCCGACGACGGCGCCGACAGCGCGACCGTGGCGGACCTGGGAGTCCCCGTGCACGACATCGCCTCCCTCCTCGCGGAGCGGACCGGCACGGCGGTGCCGTCCGCACCGGCCGGCCCCGACGACCTGGCCTACGTCATGTTCACCTCCGGCACCACGGGAGCCCCCAAGGCCGTGGGCGTCACCCACCGGGGGGTCACCGGGCTGGCGCTCGGGGCGGAGTCCCTGCGGCTGGGCCCCGGCGACGGCGTGCTCCTGCACTCCACCCTCGCCTTCGACGCGTCCACGTTCGAGATCTGGTCCCCGCTGCTGGCCGGGGCCCGGATCACGGCGGCCGACCACCACCCCCTCGCGCTCCACGAACTGGCCGCCCTGCTGGCCCGGCCGCAGATCACCACGGCCTGGCTGACGGCCCCGCTCTTCCGCCTCATGGCCAGCCACCACGGCCCGGCGCTGGGCACCCTGCGCACCCTCGTCACCGGCGGTGACACCGTCCCGGCCGGCACCGCGCGCTCCTTCACCGCCGCCCACCCCGCCACCCGGCTGGTCAACGGCTACGGCCCGACCGAGAACACCACCTTCAGCACCCTGGGGGACGCCGCCGCGTGGGACCGCGAGCACTCCGCCGCGTTCCCGATCGGCTCCGCCATCGCGGGTACGACGTGCCACGTCCTCGACGAACGGCTGCGGCCCGTCGCTCCGGGCGCGGTGGGCGAGCTCTACCTCGGCGGCCCCCGGCTCGCCCGCGGCTACCTGCACGACCCCGCCGCGACCGCCGCGCGGTTCGTGCCCGACCCCTTCTCCGCGCGGCCCGGTGCCCGCATGTACCGCACCGGTGACCGCGTACGGCACCTCCCCGACGGCGCCCTGGACTTCCTCGGGCGCGCCGACGACGAGGTGAAGGTCAGGGGCTTCCGCACCGATCCGGCGGAGGCGGCGGCGGTCCTCGCCGCCGACCCCGCCGTCGACGACGCCGTGGTCCTCGCCGGCACCGGGCCCGACGGCGCCGTCCTGACCGCCTTCCTCACGCCCGCGTCCGTCGACACCGACGCGGTGCGCCGGGGCGCGTGGCAGCGGGCACCGCGCCATCTGGTGGCCGAGCGGATCATCGCGGTCGACGCCCTTCCGCTGGGGCCCACCGGGAAGGTGGACCGCGCCGCCCTCGCCCGCCTCGCGGACGACACGGACGACACGGACGACACGCACGACGCGGACGCCCGGACGCACGACTCGGACGGCACCGCCGCCCGGACACACGGCACCGCCGCCCCGGGCCATCCCGCACTCGCCGCGGCCTGGGAGGCCCAGACGGGGCACCACCCGCTGCCCGACTCCGACTTCTTCGCCGACGGCGGCACCTCCCTGGGGCTGATGCGCCTGGTCGAACAGGTGCGCACCCAGCTCGGACCGACCCTCGACTTCGCCCAGCTCTACGCCGCTCCCACGTACGCCGATCTGTGCCGGCTGACCGCCCCGAGCGCCACCCCGGCACCCCCCGGCGACCGAGCCCAGGAGACCGTCGCATGACGCAGGTGATGCAGGATCAGGACAATGATCTGGCCAGAATGGACGGCCTGTGGATCCGGGTGATCGAACCCCAGTCACCCGCCCGGCACGCCCGGGACTTCGCCCGGGTCCACACCTGGCTGCGCCAGTACATCAGCCGGCCCCACGACGAGATCGGCCGCACCGGGCCGGTCTGCCCCTTCATCCCACCCGCCCTCACCGGCAAGGACGCCCAGTTCAGCTTCCGCTACGACATCACCGGGAAGGACGAACGGCACCTGCGCGAGGCCCTGGAGGCGGAGATGTCCACGTTCGCCCTCGGCACCGAGCGCAGCCGCACCCACACCGGAGCCTCCCTCGACTGCCGCATCGTGGTGCTGCCGGCCACCGGGCCGGAGGGCTGGCGGGTCCTCGACGAGGCGTACGAAGGCCTGAAGAACAACGCGGTCGCCCACGGGCTGATGGTCGGTCAGTTCCACCCGCACTGCGACGAACGGGCCGTGCGCAACCCGCTCTTCCCCGTCTCCGTGGCCCCCGTCGGCCTGTTCGCGATCCGCCGGATGGCGCCCCACGATGTGCTCTTCTTGTACAAGCACCGCGCCTGGTTCAGGATTTACGATCAGAACTTCCGCGCCCACTACGAACGGGGCCGCGTACGCGACCCGCTCCTGCGGGAGTTGTACACGACCGCTGTGGAACGTCACGGCCTGCCCGAGCTCGCCCCGAAGGCAAAGGAGAACGACGCGCCGTGACCGAGGACCAGTACCACGTCGTCGTCAACCACGAGGAGCAGTACTCGATCTGGCCCACCTACCACGACGTCCCCCAGGGGTGGCGGACGGTGGGAGAGCCGGCGTCCCGCGAGGGCTGCCTGCGCAGGATCGAGGAGGAGTGGGACGACATGACCCCGAAGTCCGCCCGGCGCGCGGCGGCCCCCGCCGCACCGGCCCCCGCGGGCCCGGCCGGCTCCCCGGAGTCCCCGTGACCGACATGCTTCCCACGGTCGCCGTCGTCTACGGCAGGGGGTCGGCGGGGCCGGCCGAGATCCTCGGCGCCGCCCGCGGCCTGTGCGACGTGGTCTTCGTCTGCGACCCGGCCGTACCGGGCGTGGCGCCGCTGCTCGCGGGGATGCGCCGGCGGGCACGCGTCTGCGAGATCAGCGGACACGACACCCCCGCCGCCGAACTGCTGCGCGGGCACGGCCCGGTGGGCATCGTCACCTTCAGCGAGTACTGCCTCGCCGGCACCGCGCGGCTCGCCGAGGCCCTCGGCCTGCCCTACCACCGGCCGGACACCGTCCGGCTGCTCACCGACAAGGCCGACCAGCGCGCGGCGTTCGCGGCGGCGGGGGTCGACCACACCCCGAGCGTCGTGGTGCGCTCCGCCGCCGAGGTCGACGCCGCCGTGGCCCGCCTGGGCTACCCCGTGGTGCTCAAACCCCGTACCGGGGCGGGCAGCCAGGACACCGTACGGCTGGCGGACGCGGAGCAGCAGCGGCGCGCCCTGGCCGACGTCGGCCTCGCCCCCGAGCCTGGGCCCGGTGACGGTGACGAGCCGGCCGGCCCGGGCGGCGGCCCGCGCGACTTCGTCGTGGAGAGATACCTGCCCGGGGACCCAGCGGTGGCCGGACCGGACTGGGGGGACTACGTCTCCGTCGAGGCCGTCGTGCAGCACACCGAGGTCACGACCCTCTGCGTCACCGGCAAGTTCGCCCTGGCCGACCCGCTGCGGGAGACCGGACTGTTCCTGCCCGCCACGCTCACGGCCGCCGTGGAGAAGGACGTCGCCGAACTCGCGGCGGCCGCGGTCCGGGCCCTCGGCGTGACGACCGGGGTGACCCACACGGAGGTGAAGCTCACCCCGGACGGCCCCCGCGTCATCGAGGTCAACGGCCGCGTCGGCGGGCGTGCCGTGGGCCTGCTAGACCGGGCGCTGGGCATCGATCTGCTCGCCCTCGCCTTCGCGTTGGCCCTGGAGCGCACCGTCGAGCCCGTCACGGCCCCCCGGCCGGCGGCGGTGACCTTCGAGTACTTCATCGTGCCACCGCGCACGGTCGGCACCGTCCGGGCGATCGACGGCGCCGACGCCGTGCGGGCCCTGCCCGGCGTCGGCGAGGTCGACGTGGCGACGGCCCCGGGGCAGCCCGTCGACTGGCGCCACCCCGCGCAGCGCCTGGCGTTCGTCCGGGGCGCCGTCGCCACCCATGACGAGCTGCTCCGGCTCATCACGTCCGTCCATGACAGATTCCACCTGGAGTTCGCACCCCAGTGAAGAGAACGCTCCCCACCACAGACCGGCCGCGCGCGCCCCACCGAGAGCGTCGAAGAGCAGGTGCCCCGCAGTGTCCCGCAGTCCCTCATCGTGGAACAGTGGAAAAGCAGAGAGGTAGTCGATGCTCGACAAGGTGCGACAGCCACTGAAACACCGGCCCTTCCGGCGGGTGTGGCTGGGCGAGACCGTCTCCCTGGTGGGGGACTACAGCTTCGAGGTCGCCTTCATCTGGCTGATCCTGAACGAGACCGGATCGACGACCACACTGGCCACGATCCTGCTCGTCCAGGCCGTCCCCCGGGGCGTGCTGATGCTGGTGGGCGGCGCGGTGACCGACCGGCTCTCCCCGCGCGCCGTCATGTTCTGCTCCCACACGCTCAGGGGGCTCGCCGTCGCCACACTGGGGCTGATCGCCCTGACGGACCACGTGAGCACGTGGCACCTCTACGCCCTCGGCGCGCTCACCGGCATCGCCGAGGCGTTCTTCTGGCCGGCCGCCGGCAGCATCATCCCCTCCCTCCTGCCGCCCGAGCACCTCGCCCGGGGCAACGCGCTCGTCGGCTTCGGAGAACAGGGGGCCCGGCTGCTGGGGCCGATCCTGGGCGGCGCCCTCGTGGCCGCGGTGGGGACGTCGACCACCATCCTGCTCAATGCCTTCACCTTCTTCTTCGCCGCCCTGACGGTCTTCGGCGCACCCCGCAGACAACCGGCCGACCAGGCGGGCGACCAGACTTCCGACCAGGCGGGCGAGGCCGAGGAGGGCGCCAAGTCGTTCACGGCGATCCGCCGGGAGATCGTCGAAGGGCTCCGCTACGCCGGACGCAGCCGGGAGATCCGCACCGTCCTCCTGCTGATCGGCGCGGCGGCCCTCAGCTACAGCGGCCTCTTCAGCGTGGGGCTGCCCGCGCTGGCCAAGACCTTCCCCCAGGGCTCGCTCGCGCTGGGCGTCCTGCTGTCCGCCTGGGGGCTGGGGCAGCTGATCGGCACCATCGGCGCGGTCTTCACCGGGCTGCCGCGCCGCTGGGGACTGCTCATCATCGGGATGACGCTCTGCGAGGGGACCGCCTTCGTGCTGCTGGGCTTCCTTCCCAGCGTGTGGAGCGCGGCGGTGGTGCTCACCCTGCTGGGGATCGGCGTCGCGTACTCCAGCGACGTCGCGCTGCCGACGTTCATCCAGACCAGGACCCCGACGGACGTGCTGGGCCGGGTCAGCAGCGTGATGGAACTGCCCCGGGCCACGCTGGAGCCGCTCTCCATCGCGGCCATGGGCCTGCTGGTCGGCTGGGACATACAGTGGGCGTTCGTGCTGGCCGCGATTCCCATGCTGGCCGTCGGCCTCCACCTCGCCCTCGACCGCGAGGCCCGCGCGCTGAGCACCACGGCCTCGGAGGACCATCCGGCGGCCAAGGACCCGGATCCCCTCGTCTTATAGGCCCCGCCCGCCGGTGGCGGTCGGCGACCGGCGTCTCCTCGACCAGCGCATACCCTGGGACACGCCCTCGACAAGGCTCCGCCTCGTGCGCCCGAGGACGACGCCGGGAGGGGACGGGAGTCGATGAGTCTTCGTCAGTTCGAGTACGCCCTGGCCGTTGCCGAGGAGGGTTCGGTGACGGCCGCGGCGGAGCTGCCGCACGTCGCCCAGCCGTCGGTGTCCCAGCAGATCCGCGCCCTGGAGCGCGCCCGGTGTCCCCGCCCGTCTGCCGGCCCGTCATCGCCGTGGTCCGCCACGCTGCGGGCCCGGCGGAAACGACCCTGATCGAACTCCTGCGCCAGGAGACCTGGTCCGAGCCTTTCCTCGCTCCGCCGCCTGGGCTCATGCCTGCGATCGGCACACCGGGAATCCGCCCAGGCCGGTGATCTCGAATGGCCGCGCTTTCCGGCCGCAACCCCGGATTTCTCGGACAGTGCGCCAGCACATCGTTGTCGAACCTCCTCCGGAACGGGTGCGGTCACGGCCACCGTCGAGCCGGTGGCCGCCCGGGCCAACGGATGCGGCGGCTCACGGGTTCACGATCCCGAGCAGAAGATTCGGGAGAGGAATTTCCCTGGTCGGCGGAGTGCGGCAATACCGGAATTATGAAGTGCGCATGGCATTTTCCCCCTGCTTACTTGATTCGCCCGAATCCCTTCCGTTCCCGGAGCGAATCTGACAGCATCGTCCGCTATCCGGCGACCGAATGTCGGTGATCACCGCGCCGGTGCGCCCGCGGGTGTCCGTCCGCGGCCGAGATGCGCCTGGACCGGATCACCGCCGTCGGGACGTGGCCACCCGGCCGCGCCACGTGGAGGAGATGTGACCCCCCGGACCGGCACCACCGTACCCACCACCGCGCCCAGCCCCGGGACCGCCCACCGCCCCGCACGCTGGGTCCACACCAGGCTGCGGGCGAACCCGCTGGCCGCGCTGCTCATGGCGGCCCTGGCGTTCGCCGCCGTCTTCCTGGCGGCGGCCTTCCCCCGCATCGCGGACCGGGGTGCGGACACGGCGCTCCAGGACTTCGTCGGCCAGAGGGGCTTCAACCAGACCAGCCTGCAGACCACGTCCAAGACGCAGGACGGCGACAAGGCCGCCGAACTCGACCGGGTGCAGCGGCAGCTCACCGAGCTGGTCGGCCGGCAGCTGACGCTGGCCCAGCCGGGCCAGGCCTACGGTGCCCGCGCCCTGGGCGACCGCGGCATGGGCAATCCGGAGTACGACCGGTTCGCGGAAAGGAGGACCGACCCGGTCCTCGGCCTGCTCTACCTGCACGACCTGGCCGCCCGGGCCACCCTCACCGACGGCACCTGGCCGACCCCCGGCGCCGTCGGCGGTCCACTGCCGATCGTGATCAGCAAGAAGGCCGCCGAGAGCATCCACATCAAGCTCGGTGACGTCATCGACAACGGCACCGAGGGTTCGGGCGCCAAGCGGACCACCGTGGTGGTCGGCCTCTACCAGGTCAACGACCCCCAGGACCCGTTCTGGGAGGAGCTCGGCTGCCCGGCCCGCGCCTGTCTGAGGGCCGAGCCCGAGCACGAGCACTGGATGACCAGCGGATTCGTCGACGGCGACAGCCTGCCCGCGATGGCCCGCTGGGGTTCGAACGCCGAGAACTTCTGGCGGCTGCCCGTCGACGCCGCCTCGCTGCACGCCGACCGGCTCGACCGCACCCGCGGCATCCTCAACTCCTTCCTGACCGGGCGCGACGCCACCGCCCTGGCCGCCGCGACCGGGCGTCCCGACCTGCACACCTCCTCGGGCCTTCCCGAGATCCTCAGCCGGGCGGACGACCGCTACCAGGCCTCGCTGCCGCTCAGCACGATCGGCCCGGCCGCCGTCGCGGGCGTCGCCGCCGTGGTGCTGTTCCTGGCCGCCGCCCTCACCACCGACCGGCGCACCGCCGAGATCAGGCTGCTCCAGGCCCGCGGCGGCTCCCGTGCCGGGGTGCTGCGACGGCTGGTCGCCGAGGGCGCGGTCACCGTCCTGCCGGCCGCCGTGCTCGGAACGGCCCTCGCCCTGGTGCTGCTGCCCACCCCCCGCTGGGACCGCTCGGTGCTGGCGGCCCTGGCCGCGGCCCTGATCGCGCTGCTGGCCTTCCCGGCCCGCGCGGCCCTGCTGTGGGCGCGCCGGCGGCCGGCCGGCGGCCGACGCCGGCTGGTCGGCGAACTCGCCGTCCTCGCGGTCACCGCCGCGGCCGTGGCAGAGGTCCGGCACCGGGGCGTCGGCACCGGCTCCGGGCTGGATCCACTGCTGGTGGCCGCCCCGCTCCTGCTCGCCGTCACCGGCGGCCTGCTGCTCGCCCGGATCGAGCCGGTGGTGGTCGGCCGGCTGGCCGCCCTCGTCGGCCGGGGCCGCGGCCTGATCGGCTTCCTCGGCCTGGCCCGCGTCGCCCGCGACAACTCGGGCCGCCGCCGGCCCTCCGCGCTGCCGCTGCTCGCCCTGGTGATCGCCGTCACCACGACCGGCTTCGGCGCCACCGTGCTCGACACCGTCGATCACGCCCGGACCCGCGCCGCGCGCATCGCCACGGGCGGGGACATCGGCGTCTCCCTCCCGGGCTACGCCACCCTGTCCGAGCCGTTCACCAAGGCCGCCGACGCCCTGCCGGGCGTGCGGGCCTCGACCGCGGTCTGGGTCGAGCCCAACGCCCGCGTCGTCGGCGCCGACCAGCGCTACACCGAGGCCTACCTGATCATGGTGGTCGATCCGGCGGCGTACGCCGAGATCGCCCGGACCCTCGGGGCCGGCGAGTTCGATCCGGCGAAGCTGGCCGGGGCGGCCGGCGGCCGGGACACCCCGGTGCCCGCGCTGGTCAGCCGCGACCTGGCCGAGCGCCTGGCCGCAGGCTCGTCCCAGGTGCGCACGCCCAACGGCAACGACCTGCGCCTCGCCGTCGCCGGGACCGTCGGCGCCACCCCCGCCCTGCCGGACCCGGGCAAGCCGTTCGCCGTCGTTCCCGCCGGCCCCGCCTGGGAGCGGCTGCCGGACGCCAAGCGGGTGAACCAGTGGTTCGCCGTCGGCGGGATCGACCCCGAAGGAGTCAGGGCGGCGCTGCGGGACAACGGCGGGGTCCAGCCGACCGGCCTGGCCAAGATGATCGCGGACGACGCCGCGGCCGTCGGCAAGGCTGTCCGCGGCCTGCCCGCGGGATACACGGTGCACAGCAGCCGGGAGACCGTCGCCGAGCTCGGCGACGACCCGCTGCAGCACGCCGCCGGGCGGCTGTTCTGGTACTCGGGTGCCGCCGGCGCCGGGTTCGCCCTGCTCGCGGTGCTGCTGACGCTGTTCCGGGCCGCGCCCGACCGCACGGCCGTGCTCGCCCGGCTGCGCACCATGGGCCTGCGGCCCCGCCAGGGGCTGGCGCTGATCGTCGCCGAGGCGCTGCCGCAGACCCTGGCAGCCGCCGTCGGCGGCGGGCTGGTCGCGGTGGCGGCGGTGGCCCTGCTGGGCGGCGCGCTCGACATCTCGACCCTGGTCGGTGCCCGGGTCGGGGAGGTCGTCACCCCCGCGCTGATGCCGGTGCTGCTGCCCACCGCGGGCCTGGCCCTGCTGGTCGGCCTCGGGGTGGTGCTGGAGACGCTGGTCGCCGGCCGACGCCAGATCGCCACCGAACTGCGGGCGGGGGAGCAGCCGTGACACCGCGACGGCGGCTCCCCTCGATCACCGGAGGGCCGGCCCCCGACCCCTTGGTCGAGGGCACGCGGTGGCGCGTCAGTCCTGGTCCAGCTTGGACAGGGCGTCGGTGATCAGGCGGGTGGCGAAGTCGTGGTCGTCGCCGGACACCCGGTTGACGTGCTCCGCGAGCAGGGTGGCCGTGGCTTCCAGCGGGTTCATCTCGGCGTCGGTCCAGGGTCCGTACTGCGCGCGCCACAGGTTGGGGCTCAGGCCGCTGCCCGCGGCGATCACCAGGCCGGCCATGGTGGGGATGACCTCGGGGCGGAAGGTCCTGGGCATCATCCGCATCGTGGCGACGAGAGTGGGCACCACGTGTTCGATGACGTCCTTGTCGTGCTCCTCGCAGGCCGACCGCAGCCAGTTCATGAACAGGTAGATGAGCGTGCACGCGCCGTCCAGCAGCTCGTTGAACTCTTCGGGGCCCACGGATGCGGCGAACTCGTCGACCAGCCGCTGCTGTTCGGGGTCCGTCCCGGTCCTGCCGTCGTAGACGGCCTTGAGCCGGGAGTCGATCATCATGAGCGCGGTGCTCACATCGCCGACGGCGGCGTATCGGGGGTCACAAGGCGATGACACGGGACTCCTTCTCACACGGCCGCGGCGGGTGCGCGGCAGGTCCGGACGCAGGGTTCTCCGGCCGGTAGGGTCACCCGCCCGACGGTACCGCTCGCCGTCGCGGCCGGGCGCCCGTTCCCGCCCCTCGCCCACGCCCCGGCCGCCCGCCCGTGCTCACCCGTCCGCGGCGGCTTTCCGCAGGTCCCGGTGGTACGGCGGATCGCCGGGGCGGTGGCCCGGCCCCCGGCGATGCGACTCCACTGGTCAACAGCGCACCCTCGGTACGTCATCAGTACGGGTGAGCCGTCCGCGCGGTCGCGGCGGCGCCGGGCCCGGCGGAGGATGAGGGTACGGGCGGAACGCGACGCGGAAGGGGCGTGACGCCATGGACGTCGGGCCGGTCGAATACGCCGTCATGGCCTTCCCGGGCAACCGGTTCCGGGGGGCGATCCTGCCGGAGCTCAAGCGCCTGACCTCCGAGGGGATCATCCGCATCCTCGACCTCACCTTCATCAAGAGGGATGAGCAGGGGGCGGTCCGCGTGCTCGAACTCGATGCCCTGGACAGCGACGAAGCCGCCGGGTTCGCCGAGCTGGACGGCGAGATCATGGGCCTGCTGAGCGACGAGGACCTGGCCAGCATCTGCGACGAGATCCCGGCGGGGTGCTCGGCGGCGATCATCGTCTGGGAGCACCGCTGGGCCGCGCCGCTGCTGCGGGCAATCGACGACGCGGACGGGATCCTGGTCACGCGCGAGCACGTGCCGCACACCGTGGTGGCGGCCGACCTCGCCGCGATCGGGCTCTGAAGGACCGGGCTCCACAAGGGGAGCCGGACTCCGAGAAGGAGGCTGTCATGATCGGCCGCCGTCTGTCGCGCGGCGGGCGCCCGGGGCTCATCGGCACCGCCGCCCGCACCGCCGTCATCGCCGGGACCGCCACGTCCGTGTCGAGCAGGGTCGCCGCCCGGCACCAGCAGGCCACCGCGCAGGCGGCCCCGGCCCCGCCCTCTCCCCCACCCGCGCCTCAGGCCGCACCGGGCACCGCCTCGGACGACCCGACGCTCGCCCGGCTCGAACGCCTCGTCGAACTGCGGCAGAGCGGGATGCTGACCGACGACGAGTTCACGGCGGCCAAGCAACGCCTGCTCACCTCGTGAACCCCCTCCGCCGGACGGCGCCCGCACGGGGGCGGGGCCCGACCGGGCCCGCGCGCTCCGCCGCCGTGGTGCGGTGATGGAGCCCGTGACGGCGGTGCTCGCCGAACTCGTCGAACGGCACCGCGCCGACACCGCCGGTGACGTCGCCCGCTACATCCCCGAACTCGCCCGCGCCGACCCGCACGCCTTCGGCCTCGCCATGGTCAGCGTCCAGGGCCACGCCTATCAGGCCGGTGACGCGTCGGCCGCCTTCACGATCCAGTCGGTCTCGAAGCCCTTCGTGTACTCGCTGGCCCTGTCGGAGCTGGGCCTGGCGGAGGTGGCCAGGAGGGTCGGGTTCGAACCGAGCGGCGAGCCGTTCAACGCGATCAGCCTGGAGGCGGGCACCGGGCGCCCGGCGAACCCGCTGATCAACGCCGGGGCGATCGTGACGACCGCGCTGATCGGCGGCGACGGCGAGGCCGCGTTCGAACGGATCCGCGACACCCTGTCGGGCTTCGCCGGCCGCCGGCTGACGGTCGACGAGGACGTCTACCGGTCCGAGGCCGCCACCGGGGACCGCAACCGGGCGCTGGCCTACCTCACCCTCTCCCAGGGCGTGCTGGAGCGCCCGGCCGAGCAGGCCTGCGACGTCTACTTCCGCCAGTGCGCGGTCGAGGTCACCGCCGTCGACCTGGCCGTCATGGGCGCCACCCTGGCCAACGGCGGACGCAACCCGGTGACCGGTCGCCGCGTCGTGGACGCCGACGCGGCGAGCGCGACGCTGTCGGTCATGGCCACCTGCGGCATGTACGACCACAGCGGCGAATGGATGCTGAGGGTGGGCCTGCCGGCCAAGAGCGGTGTCGGCGGAGGGGTCTGCGCCGTGAGCCCCGGCCAGTTCGGCGTCGGCGTGTTCAGTCCCCCGCTGGACCCTCAGGGCAACAGCGTCCGCGCGAGCGCCGTCCTGCGGGAGCTGTCCGCCGAACTGGGCCTGCACGTCCTGCGGCACACCGAGCGCGCGCGCTCACCGCTCCAGGCGGTGCGCACCGACCACGGCGCGCACCACCTGGAGCTGTTGGGCGACCTCGGTTTCGCCGCCGCCGAGGAGATCGTCCACCGCGTCCGTCGCCTGGCCCGCGACCAGCCCCGCCCGCTGGTCACGGTCGACCTCTCCCACGTCACCGCCGTGCGCCCGATCGCCCGCAGGCTGCTGGCCGACTGCGCCGCCGGCCTCCGGGCCCGGACGACGGTGCGCTTCGTCGACCCCGCGGGCCTGGTCCGCGGCCCGTCCGCGGACCGGCATGACACCCCGGCCGAGTAACCGTCCACGAGCCCGATCACGGCGGCCGGCTCCGTTCACAGCGGCCAGACCAGGGGAACCACGGTCGTGGCGACGACGAGGTACCAGGCCAGGACCGGCAGGCCGAGCCGCCAGTAGTCACCGAACCGGTAACCGCCGGGGCTCATGACCATGAGGTTCGCGGCGGTGGCCACCGGCGTGAGCAGGGCCGCCGCCGCGGGGACCGCGACGCACATCAGGACGGGCAGGACGCAGACCCCGGCATCGCGGGCGGCGTTGACGGCGATCGGGGCGACGATCAGCGCGGTCGCCATGTTGCTGATGAACTGGCCCAGTACGGCGGTGAGGACGAACACCGCGACCAGCAGCAGCCGGCCGTTGCCGGAGGCCGCGGTGACGACGAGGTGGGCGACCTTCTCCGCCGCCCCGGAGGACTGCATGGCCTCGGAGAGCGGGAACATGCCGCCGACGATGACCAGGGTGGTCCAGGAGATGCCGCCGTAGGCCTGGTCGACGCGCACCACGCGAAGGGCGACCAGGAGCAGCGCCGCGAGGGTCGCGGCGACGGCCGGCGGCGTGGCGCCGGAGGCGAGCAGGGCGATCATCCCGCCGAGCACGGCGAGGGCGCGCACGGCCGCGCGCCCCGGCGGGGCGGCCTGGCCGCGGATGGCGGAGGGCTGGTCGACGGCCAGCACACCGGGGCGGGCGCCGGCCCGCTCGAGTTCGTCCCACCGGCCGCGGAGCAGCAGGTGGTCGCCCGGAGCGAGCGTCAGGGGCTGGGGGCCTACGGGTCGGTCCTGGCGGTGGACGGCGAGGACGGCCAGGTCGCCGGTGCTGTCGGTCATACCGGCGAAGGCGGTCATGCCCGTGAAGGAGGAACGCGGGCTGACGACGAGTTCGAGCAGGCCCGTGTGCTGGTCCAGGAGGACGCTCGCGAGGTGGTCGTCCAACGGCGGGGGCAGGGGCTCCAGACGGTGGCGGTCGCTGAAACCGTCGATGGCGGCCGGGGTGCCCCGGAGGATGACGATGTCCCCGGCGGCGAGGGGCCCGGTGCCCCGTGGGTCATGGCCGTCGGCGGTCATGGCTCCGAGCACCAGCACCCCGTCCTGGGCCGTGGCGGCCAGCTGCTCGACCGACGCGCCGATCGCGTCCGAGCCCTGCGGAACCTGCCGGGCGGCCGAGTCCCGGGTCAGCGCGTAGTGGTCGATCAGGGTGCGGGCGTGCCGGCTCAGGTCGGCCGGGAGGGCGTCGGGTGTGCGGGCGGGCAGCAGGGCCCGTCCGAGGAAGGCGCAGATGGCGACGGTGCCGGCCAGCACCGGGAGTCCCACCACCGCGAACTCGAAGAACCCGAAGGGCCTGGCACCGGCCGCTGCCGCACTCTCGGAGACGATCACGTTGATGGGTGACCCGATGAGGAGCAGCAGCGAGCCGGCGTGCGCGGCGAAGGCCAGCGGCATCGCGAGCCTGGAGACGGGCAGACGGTGGCGGACGGCGAGCAGCACGGTCATCGGCAGCAGGGCCGCGACGGCGCCGTTGACCGTGATCAGGGCCGTGAGCAGGGCGGACGCGAGCATGGTGAGGACGAGCAGGCGGCGCTCGCCGGTGCCGGCGAGCGCCGCCAGTGCCCGGCCTGCCCAGGTCGTGACGCCCGTGGCCTGCAGGGCGGTGCTGACCACGAAGAGGGCCGCGATGAGGGCGACCACCGGATCGCCGAACCCGGCGAAGACCCGGTCGACGGGCAGCAGCCCGACGGCCGGCAGCAGCAGGGCTGAGCCGAGCGCGACGAGCTCGACGGGCAACCGGTTCCACACGAACAGGGCGATGACCACGGCCAGCACGAGCAGGCACAGGACGGCGTCGCTCACCGTCTCACCCTGCTGGTGGGAGGGACAGGTGCCGGTTCACTGGCTGACGGGTGCGCCCGGCCCCATCGGGATGCCGATGGCGTACCACGCGACGAAGAACAGCAGCCAGGCCACCGCCACGACGACCGTGTAGGGGAGCATCAGGGAGATGACGGTGCCGACACCGGCCTGCTTCCTGAACTTCTGGCACTGCAGGACGATGAACGGCAGGTAGACCATCAGCGGGGTGACGACGTTCGTCGGGGAGTCGCCGACCCGGTAGGCGGCCAGCACGGTCTGCGGCGCGACGCCGAGGCGGATGAACAGGGGCACGAAGATCGGCGCGAAGATCGCCCACTTGGGGATGATCCCCGGGATGATCAGGTTGATGACGTAGGTCAGCAGGATGAAGGCGATCAGGAGCCAGATCGGGCCGATGTTCGCGCTCTCCAGCTGGTCGGCGAGCTGCACGGCGACCACCGTGGCGATATTGCTGTAATTGAAGTACGAGATGAACTGGGCGATGATCAGCAGCAGGAAGATCAGGCCGCCGAGCCCGGCGAAGGTCTTGGTGATCGCGTCCATCGCGGCGGCGCTGCCGCGCAGGGTCTTCGCGCCCGCGCCGAAGGCCAGGCCCATCACCAGGAACGCGATCATGATGATGACGATCAGGCCGTCCATGAACGGCGAGTCCTCGAACAGGCTCCCCGTCTCCGGGTTGCGCAGCGGCGCGCCGGGGATGAACGCGAGCAGCGTGACGGCCAGCACGAGCGCGATCAGCGAGAGGCCGGTGTAGCGCAGCCCCCGGGCCTCGGCCGCCGTGTCGACGGAGGGCTCCTCGCTGTCCGCGACGGCGGCGGCGTCCCCCGGCTGCCAGGGGCCCAGGCGGGGTTCGATGATGCGTTCGGTGATGAAGGTGATGACGATGGTGAGGAACAGCGTGGAGCCGATCGCGAAGTAGTAGTTCGCGGTCAGGTTGAGGGACTGCCCGGGGTTGACGAGCCTGATCGCCTGGTTGGTGATCTCGGTCATGATGCCGTCGATCGGGGCGATGAGCAGGTTGACGCTGAAGGCCGCGCTCACCCCGCCGAAGGCCGCGGCGATCCCGGCGAGCGGGTGGCGTCCGGCGCTGATGAAGGCGACCGCGCCCAGCGGGATGAGGACGAGGTAGCCGGCATCGGAGGCGATGCTGGACAGGATGCCGGCGAAGACGATGATCGCGGTCAGGGTCTCCGGTGGCGAGATCCTGACCAGGCGTCGGATCAGGGCCGCGATCAGTCCGGCCTCCTCCGCGAGCCCGACGCCGACCATGATGACGAGGATGACCGCGACGACGCCGAAGTCGTTGAAGTTGTGCGCCGCGGAGGTGAACAGGAACCGGACGCCGTCACCGGACAGCAGGCTCTCGACCTTCGTCGTCTCGACGACGGTCTCGTAGCGGTGGGTGTACGTCGACTCCGGCGGCAGGTGGGTGCCCGGGTACTCGGTGCCGCCCTCGTGGACCTGCGTCGCCGGGTAGGGAACGGACTTGACCGTCTCGCTGGTGACGTGGACGTCGAACGCGGCCAGGACCGCCGACAGCACGATCACCAGGACGCACAGCAGCAGGAAGATGATGGCCGGGTGCGGGACCTTGTTCCCGATCTTCTCGATGGCGTCCAGGACGCGCCCCGAACCGCCACCGGACTTCCCGCTCCCGGAGGCGGTGGCGCTCTTGTCCTGCGGGCCGTCGGCCTGGGCGTGGGCGAGGGCGCTCACCGGCCGGCCTCCTCACTGATCGAGCGGGTGGAGTCGGTCCGCGCGGCCGTCGACGGAGGGGTGAAGGCCAGCGCGAGCTCTGCGAGCAGGCGCGCGCCGAAGCCGGTGCAGCCCTTGGTGCGCCAGCCGCTCGGCTTGTCGTTCTGGGCCGGCCCGGCGATGTCGATGTGCGCCCAGGGTCGGCCGGCGACGAACTCCTCCAGGAACAGCGCGGCATGGATCGCCCCGCCGTTGGGGCCGCCCATGTTCTTCAGGTCCGCCACCTCCGAGTCCAGCTCCGGCCGGTAGCGCCGCGACAGCGGCAGCTGCCAGGCCGGCTCGCCGGTGCGGGCGGCGGCGTCCAGGACCTGGTCGACCAGCGGCTGGGCGTTGCCGAACACGCCCGCGGTCTCGGCGCCGAGCGCCCGCAGACACGCGCCGGTCAGGGTGGCGATGTCCACGATCGCGTCCCCCGGCTCCTCGCCGGCCAGGACCAGGGCGTCCGCCATGACCAGGCGGCCCTCCGCGTCGGCGTTGACCACCTCCACGCTCGTGCCGCCGCGCATCCACAGCACGTCGCCCAGCTTGAGCGCCGAGCCCGAGGGCATGTTGTCCGTGCACATCAGGTAGCCCGTCACGGCCGTCCGGCAGCCGAGCCCGGCCAGGACGCACAGGGCCGCCAGGATCGCCCCGGCACCGGACATGTCGTTCTTCATCGTCGCGTGCACGGCGTCGGCGGGCTTGAGGCTGATGCCCCCGGAGTCGTAGGTGATGCCCTTGCCCACCAGGGCCAGCCGGGGCGTCCCGTCACCGGCGCCGGAGGGCAGGTAGGTGAGCTTGATCATGCGGGCTTCGTCCACGCCGCCCCGGTTCACACCCAGCAGGCCGCCGCAGCCCAGTTCCTCCAGCTCCCGTTGCCCGAACACCTCCACCTTCAGGCCGCACTGCGCGCCGAGCCGCACCGCGACCTCGGCCAGGTCCGGCGCGGTCAGCAGGCTGGGCGGCGCGCTGGCCAGGTCCCGGGCCAGCATCGTCGCGCGGGCCAGCCACACCCCGCGCTCCACGCCCCGCTCGACGGCCCCGCGCGAGTCCGCATCCGCATCCGCATCCGCATCCGCATCCGCCACGACCGTGACGACGTCCAGCGCCGTGCCGGACGGCTCGCGCTTGAGCGGATCGAATGCGTAACGGGCCAGCAGCACCCCCTCCACCAACGCCTGCGCCGCCTCCGCCGGCGTCGCACCCGCCCCGGACGGCACCACGACGGCCAGCCGCGAACGGCCCGGCACCGCGAGCGCCACGGCCGCCCCGGCGTCCCTCAGCACATCGGGACCTGCCGCGCCCTCCGGCCCCGTCCCGTAGAGCACGACGTCCGGCCCCTCCTCCCGGGGCACCAGCAGCACCCGGCCCGCCGCCCCCGTCATCCCGGCGGCCTCCACGGCCGCCGGGCCCAGCCCGATCCACGCCGGCACCGCCACCGCCCCTTGGACCACCGGCAGCCCCACCGCCTCCGCATCCCGCACCGCCTCCGAATCCCGGGCCGGCACGACGTCAACCCTCGGAGCGTGGCTCCACGAAGGGATGAGATCGAGGGCTGCCTTGCTCTGCGCCACTGTGCTCTCCTCTGCTGGGGGCGGCGGTCAGAGGCCGCCGGTCCCAGCAGCCGCTCCCCAGTAAGACGCACGGTCAGGGCGCTTCCACGACACGCCACGCACTGTGCCCCCCAAACGCACGAACGCCCGGCGCCCCGGCCCCCGCGCGCGGGCGGACCGGGAGTGTCGGTGGCGTGCTGTTGAGTGTGCGCCATGACTGTTCACCACCTGCTGGCCGCCCTGCCCGGGCCCGACGAGCTGCGCGCCCGCTGCCGGGCGCTGGCGCTGCTGGACTCGATCGTCTCCGCCCCCTACGCACCCGACCACTCGTACGTGGCCGAATGGCGTCCGGGCGTCGATCTGGCGTGCATGGACAACGGTTCCGGTGACCAGTACGCGATCGTCTTCGACCCGGCCGGGGTGTTCCTCTACGGGTTCGACCACGAGAGCGACGCCACCCCGTGGCGGGAGGAGGACCGCGCGCACTGGCCCGGCCTGCTCGACGGCCTGCCCGGCCCGCTCGCGCACTACGCGCGGGCGCCGGAGTTCCAGCTCGAAGGCTTCTTCGACGCGACCGTGTGCGCCTGGCGCGAGACGGGCGGCACCGACTGGCGGTGCGGGCCGGTCGAGTTCGCCGACGGCGAGACGGACGGCGCCGACTGGCTGTTCGACCTACTCACCGCCGCCGACGGTACGGAGGCGTTCGTGGACTACGCCGAGGACTACCACGAGCGGTCCGTCGACCGGGAGGCGGTGGCGGCCGTGCTGGCGGACGCCCCGCTCGACCGCCGGACGGTTTCCACGCTCTCGCCCACCGCGAACTTCGACACCGTCGCCGCGTTGGCCCGCGCGCTGGGTTACCACACCGTTCGGGAGGACAGCTGAGAAGTCGCCGGTCAGCGAGGTCGCGTCGGCCAGGTCCACTGGCAGACGCGACCCGCACCGGCTAGAGCGGCGCCGTGTGGGTCGGGGGTTGGAGGCGTACGGGGAGGGTCTTCAAGTGCCAGTTGAGCGGGTTGGTGCCGCGTTGCAGGTGCTCCGGGTCGACGGCGAGTTGCAGGTCGGGTACCCGGCTGAACAGCGCGGCCAGGGCTACGGCGGTCTCCTCCTGGGCGAGGTGCGCGCCCAGGCAGCGGTGCGCGCCGTGTCCGAAGCCGAGGTGGGGCTCCTTGCTGTGGCGGGTGCGGCCGAGGTCGAGGCGGTCGGGGTCGGCGAAGGCGGCCGGGTCCCGGTTGGCCGCGGACACGATCGGGAGGACGGCTTCTCCGGCGCACACCGGGGTGGCGCCGACGGTGGTGTCGCGGGTGGCGTAGCGGGGCAGCGCACGCACGACGGGCCCGCAGTAGCGCATGAGTTCGTCGACGGCGTGCGGCATGAGGGCGGGGTCCTCGCGCAGCAGGGCGAGCTGGTCGGGGTGGGCGAGGAGCGCTTCGGTGCTGTTGGCGATGAGGTTGACGGTGGTGATGTGCCCGGCGACGACCAGGTTGGTGATGAGCGAGACGAGTTCGTCGGTGCTCAGGCGGTCGTCGTGGTGGGGCGCGAGCAGTTCGGAGATGAGGTCGTCGCCCGGGTCGGCGGTGTGGAGGCCGACGAGGAGGTGGGCGTCGGCGACCATGCCGGCGAGCGCGTCGCCCAGTTCCTCGCCGCAGGTGCCGGCGGCCAGGGTGGCGCTGCGGCTCCGCCAGCGGTCGCGGTCGGCTTCGGGGACGGCGATGAGTTCGCAGATGACGGTGATGGGCAGCGGCCGGGCGAAGTGTTCGATCAGGTCGACGACGCCGTCCTCGGCGTGGTCCGGCAGGCGGTCGAGCAGGTCGGCGGCGATGGCTTCGATCCGGGGCCGCAGCGCGGCCACGCGGCGCGGGGAGAACGCGGCGGCGACCAGGCCGCGCAGCCGGCGGTGATCGGAGCCGTCCGAGTCGAAGATCCCGGCGCGCAGGTACTTCTCGTGGCCCGCGTACATGCCGCGGGCCTGCCAGGTCTGTTCGGTGCGGTGGGCCACCGGCGCGCCGGGGACGGTCGCGGCGTCGATGGTGAAGTCGGGGTCGCTCATGATCGTGCGGATGTCGTCGTGGCGGGTGGCCACCCACATGGGGTCGACGCCTCGTACGCGGCCCCGCACCAGTTGCTCGCGTTCGCGGATGTGCGCGTAGGAGGTGAACGGATCGCGGACCAGCTCCTGATCGGCGAGGTCCAGTGGTTCGTCGCCGGTCTCGGTGGTGGCCCGGCCTTGCGTCGTCATGGTGAGGCGCTCCCAACGGGTGGTCGTTCCGTGACGGCATCATGGCGGCCGGGCCGTGCCCCACCTGCCGTTATCGGTACCAATCCACCCGAACGAACGTATTCGCCCTCGGCCCCGGGGACGAGGACGGCCGTCACGAGGACGGCCGTCCTCCGGGGCCGCCGCCACGGCCTAGGGTGGCGGTCGTGGAACGGGTGCTGATCGCGGGGATCTCAGGGGCAGGCAAGACGACGATGGCCGGACGGCTGGCCGAGCGGCTCGGTCTGCCGCGGTACGAGCTGGACGCCCTGCACCACGGGCCGAACTGGACTCCGCGCCCGGAGTTCCGCTCCGACGTCGAGGCGTTCGCGAGCACCTCACGCTGGGTCGTCGAGGACCAGTACACCCGGCTGCTCGGTGACCTGCTGACTGCTCGGGCCGACACCTACGTCTGGCTCGACCTGCCCCGGGCCACCGTCATGTACCGCGTCCTGCGCCGCTCGTTCGCCCGCGCGCTCAGCCGCCGCGAACTCTGGAACGGCAACCGTGAGCGCTTCCGCGACTGGCTGGACCCGGAACACCCGATGCGCTGGGCCTGGGCCAGGCACTCCGTCCACCGCCGGCGCACGTCGGACCGGCTCGCGGCCCACCCCGGGCTGACGCTGGTCCACCTGACCTCGGCGCGCGCGGCGCGCAGGTGGCTGCGGGCGGTCGGCGGCCCGGCACCGGAACCGGCCCCTGTCCGGGCCCGGGGGTGAACCGCGCGGGCGCCCGGTCGTCGTCCGGGGTCGCGGCCGGTGTCCGTTCGGGTCGGTGTCAGCCGCGGCCGGCGGTGGAGGACCGGACGTGGAGTTCCCAGGCGTGGGTCCGTACCACGCCCGGTTCCGCCGCGCCCGACAGCAGGTCGCTGAGCAGGGCCGCGCATTCGCGGCCGTACTCCGCCGCGCGCAGGTCCACCGCCGTCACCTGCGGGCTCGACCCGCGTGCCGCGGCGCCGTCGACGCAGGCGGCCACCAGCACCTCGGTTCCGGCCCGCAGGCCTGCCCGGGCCACGGCTGCCAGCACGCCGGGCACCGCGCCGTCGGGGGCGCAGACCACGGCGTCCAGGCCCGGGGTGCCGGCGAGCAGGTCGGTGGTGGCGGCCTCGGCCTCGGTCGGCGTGGCCGCGAACGGGACGGTTCGCACGGCGACCTCGACACCGTGGCGCCCGGTCCAGTCGGCGGCGGCGGCCCGCAGGGCGGCCGCCCAGTCGGATCCCGGGCCGGGGGCCAGCAGTGCCGGGCGGTGTGCGCCGCGCTGCGCGAGGTGGTCCAGCAGGGCGGCGAGCGAGGTGGCGTTGTCGCACACCACCGATCCGCTGGGCGCGGCCCCCCCGCCGAGGTAGCGCTCCCCGGTGACCACGGGTACGCCGGCGGCCAGCAGACCGGGCACGGCCGGGTCGTCGACCTCCGGGTCGATGACCATCAGCCCGTCGACCCGGGCGGCCAGCCCGCCCTCCGCCGCCTTTCCCGGGGCGAGCAGCACCACGTCGAGGCCGTCCTCGCGGGCCCGCTCGACGGCGCCGAACGCCAGCTTCATGTAGTAGTCGAGGCGGGTCGCCGTGCGCGGCAGGTACAGGCCCACCGCCCCGGTGCTGGAGCGGCGCAGGCTGCGCGCCGCCGAGTTCGGCCGGTAGCCGAGCTCTCGGGCCGCGGCCTGGACGCGTTCGCGCGTCGCCTCGGCCACCCGGCCGGATCCGAGGAGGGCGTCGGAGGCGGTGCTCTTGGACACCCCGGCCGCCCGGGCCACGTCGAACAGGGTCACGGATCGGCTGGTCACAGCCCGGAAGTCTAGACGCAGTACCGGCGGCCACCCGTGGTCCGGGCGCCTGCGAGGCTCCTCGCACCCCCTTGCCGGAACGTTCCGGCACAGCTTAGGGTCACCCGTGCCGGAACGTTCCGGCACGGCTTCGGCCGCTGCTCCGGCACCATGACCCGAGATGACCCGAGGACCCGCCATGCGCCTGATCACAGCCCTGAACCCGCCCGCGTCCCCGGCCCGCACCCGCGCGCCCCGGCGCGCCGCCCTGCGGGTCGCCCTCGTCCAGCAGCGCTGGCACGCGGACCCCGAGCAGCACCGGGCCGGCCTGCTGGAGGGAATCCGCCTCGCCGCCGAGCAGGGCGCCGCCCTCGTCGCGCTCCAGGAGCTCACGCTCTCCCCGTACTTCGCCGTGCTGCGCCAGTCCGACCACCCGCAGGCCGTCGAGCCCGAGGACCTGCGCACCGGCCCGACCTTCGCGTTCGCCGCGGCCGCCGCCCGCGAGCACGGCATCCACGTGCACGCCTCGCTCTTCGAGAAGGCCGACGGGCCGGACGGCCCCGACGGCCTCGGCTACAACACCGCGATCCTCGTCGCCCCCGACGGCACCCTGGTGCAGCGCACCCGCAAGCTGCACATCCCCGTGACCGAGGGCTACTACGAGGACACCTGGTTCCGCCAGGGCCCGGCCGGCGAGGACGCCTTCCCCCTCGCCGAGGTGGGCGACGCCGCCGTCGGCCTGCCAACCTGCTGGGACCAGTGGTTCCCCGAGCTCGCCCGCGCCTACTCCCTCGCCGGCGCCGACGTGCTCGTCTACCCGACCGCCATCGGCTCCGAGCCGGGCCACCCCGGCTTCGACACCCAGCCGCTGTGGCAGCAGGTCATCACCGGCAACGCCATCGCCAACGCCACCTTCATGGTCGTCCCCAACCGCATCGGCACCGAGGGCGAACTCACCTTCTACGGCAGCTCGTTCATCGTCGACCCGTACGGCCGCGTGCTCGCCCGGGCACCGCGCGACGAGGCCGCCGTCCTGGTCGCCGACCTCGACCTCGACCAGCGCCACGACTGGCTCGAGCTCTTCCCCTTCAACACCACCCGCCGCCCCGACGCCTACGCGCCCCTGACCGCCCAGCGCTGACGCCCCCCGGCCTCCCCGGCCCGGTTCCGGCCGGGAGACGGGGAGGCCCTTCGGCACCACCGACCAGGCGACCGGACCTCACCGGGACAGCACGCTCAGCGGGCGCTCGCGCTCAGGCGCGCCTCGGCAGGGTCTCGTCGAGGAGCCGGGCGATGCCCGGGTCACGAAGCCGGTACCGGACCACCCGCCCGTCCCGCTCGGCCGAGACCACGCCGGAGGCCCTCAGGATGCGGAGGGTCTGGGAGACGGCGGTCGGGCTGATGCCGCAGGCGCCGGCGAGGTCGGAGACCGGGATCGGTCCGGCAGCGTGCATCGCCGCCAGCAGGGCCAGTCTTCCGGGCTCGGCCAGCAGCGCGAACCGCTCGGCCACGGAACGCAGCCGGTCACGGTCGGCCACCGCAGCGGCGGCCGCCTGGACCGCTCGGGCATCGATTGCCTCGGGCATGTGCTGCCCTTCCCCCTCGTCACGGCTTTGTCAGCACTTTGCGTTATTGCAACATATGCGCAACTGCGCAGCCTTGTCGACTGGCTGTCCGAGCCCCTACGGTGTTCCCCGCCGTGGTGTTCGGGAAGTCCGGTGACAGCTCCTCAGGGGCCCAATCCGGCGCGGCCCTCGCCACTGTGAACGGGAAGTGCCCCCGGCGCGCCCGCAGCCACTGCGGGCAGTCACCGGTGCCGTACGGCGCACGGGAAGACGAGCCGCGGGGTGCGCTCAGCCCTGCCCGGACGCGGGCAGAACTGTCCATCCCCCAGTCAGGAGACCGGCCACGGCGCGCACGACTCCCCCGACCTCACCGGGGGTGCCCCCATCGAGGAGCTGGAGAGGCCGCCCGTCATGACCCTCACCGACGACACCCCGTCATCCGCCCTGCCCCTGCCCCCGCGCTGGCGGCGCCAGGACACCGTCCGCACCGCCAGCCTGCTCGGCGTCATCCTCGCCATGCACGTGGTCGCCTTCGGCATGCTGTTCCTGCTCGTCGCGCCCAACCACTACACGATCGGCAACCAGGCCTTCGGCGTCGGCCTCGGCATCACCGCCTACACCCTCGGCATGCGGCACGCCTTCGACGCCGACCACATCGCCGCCATCGACAACACCACCCGCAAGCTGATGGCCGACGGCCAGCGCCCGGTCTCGGTCGGCTTCTGGTTCGCCCTCGGCCACTCCAGCATCGTCATGGCGATGGCCGCCCTGGTCGCCGGCGGCGCCCAGATCGCCGGCACCCTGGTCGATGACAAGTCCACCGCCCACCAGTGGCTCGGCGTCATCGGCACCAGCGTCTCCGGCACCTTCCTCTACCTCATCGCCGCGCTCAACCTGATCGCCCTGGCCGGCATCTACAAGGTCTACAAGGCCATGCGGGCCGGCCAGTTCGACGAGAAGCAGCTGGAGAAGCACCTCGACGAGCGCGGCTTCATGAACCGCATCCTCGGCAAGCTCACCAAGTCCATCCGCCGCCCCGGCCAGATGTACCCGGTCGGCGTGCTCTTCGGCCTCGGCTTCGACACCGCCACCGAGGTCGCCCTGATGGTGATGGCCGGCTCCGGCGCCGCCTCCGGCCTGCCCTGGTACGCCATCATCTGCCTGCCGTTGCTCTTCGCCTGCGGCATGAGCCTGTTCGACACCCTCGACGGCACCTTCATGAACTTCGCCTACCACTGGGCGTTCTCCAACCCGGTCCGCAAGGTCTACTACAACCTCACCATCACCGGCCTGTCCATCGCCGTCGCCTTCGTCATCGGCACCATCGAACTGGTCGGCGTGCTGCACGAGAAGCTCGACCTCACCGACCCGGTCACCGGCTGGATCGCCGACATCAGCCTCGACAACGTCGGCTACATCCTCGTCGGCATGTTCGTCGTCGTCTGGGCCTGCGCACTCGCCTACTGGCGCTTCAGCAACGTCGAGCAGCGCTGGGCCACCCGCGTCGAGAAGACCGGCTGACCCGCCCGCCCGGTTCCGGCGGTTCCCGGGGGTGTCGACGATCGTCGACACCCCCGGCGGTCTGCCCGCAGACGGTCGCGGCAGTGGAGTTGCGCCCCCGGCCTTCAGCGCCGGGGGTCGGGTAGTGCCGGGTACGGGACGAAGGTGCTGGTGTGCTCGTCGAGCGCCAGCGGCCGGCCGATGGCGGGCGCGGCGCGCTGGGGGCACGCCGGGCGTTCGCACACCTTGCAGCCGAGCCCGATCGGGGTGGCGGCCGCCACGTCGCCGAGGTCCAGTCCCGCCGAGTACACGAGCCGTGCGGCGTGGCGGAGTTCGCAGCCGAGGCCGATGGCGAAGGTCTTGCCGGGGCGGCCCCAGCCGCCGGGTGAGCGGGTGACGGCGCGGGCGGTCCAGAGGTAGCGCCGGCCGTCGGGCATGGCGGCGACCTGGACGTGGACCCGGCCGGGGGCGGCGAAGGACTCGTAGACGTTCCACAGCGGGCAGGTGCCGCCGGTGCGGGAGAAGTGGAAGTCGGTCGCGGACTGGCGCTTGGAGACGTTGCCGGCCCGGTCGACCCGGACGAAGGAGAACGGTACGCCGCGCAGCCGGGGCCGCTGGAGGGTGCTGAGCCGGTGGCAGACCGTCTCGTAGCCGACGCCGAAGTGGTCGGCGAGGTGCTCGATGTCGTAGCGCGCCGATTCGGCCTCGGCGTGGAAGGCGGCGTACGGCAGCACGAGGGCGGCGGCGAAGTAGTTGGCCAGGCCGATCCGGGTGAGCGACCAGGCGGTGGAGCCTTCGGGGCTGTCCTGGGCCGCGAGTTCGGACAGCAGCCGATCGTGTTCCAGGTAGGCGAGTTGGGTGGCCATCCGGAACGCCTGCTGGCCCGGGCGCAGCCGGTCCGACAGGCTCAGGATCCTGCTGCGCGGGTCGTACCGGTGCAGGTGCTCGCCTCCGGCGGCGGTCCGTACGCCGTGGCCGGAGGCGAGCCGGTCGGCCAGCACCGCCCTGACCTCGCCGCGCCGCAGGCCGATGGTTGCGGCCAACTCCTCGGCCGCGGTGTCGAGTTCGTGGAGGTAGTTCTGGCGGCGGTAGAAGAACTCGCGGACCTGTTCGTGCGGGGTGAGGGTGTCGGGCGCCGGGCCGCGGTCCCCCGCGAGGACGGCGAGCTGCTCGGACACCGCCCGTCGGCCGCGGCCGAGGTCCATCAGCAGCCGCGCCACGGCGGGCAGGCGGGCGGCCACCTCGTCGAGGTCCCCGGCGGTGACCCGTCCGGCCGCGAGCTCCTCGCCGAGCGCGTCGCGCAGTTCGGCGGTGAGCCGGGCGCTGCCGGGCGGGGCGAAGTACCCGGCCTCGACGCCGAAGGCCTCGGTGAGGCGCAGCAGCACGGGCACGGTGAGCGGGCGGGCGTCGTGCTCCAGCTGGTTGAGGTAGCTGGGTGACAGGTCGATCAGCCGGGCGAGGGCGGCCTGGCTGAGTCCGCGTTCCTCGCGCAGGCGGCGCAGCCGGGCGCCGGCGAAAGCCTTTCCCATCGTGTCGTTCTCCCCTCACCGGCCGTCGGCCCACCTAGCCGATCTTGCCGGACAGGGCCTGGTGCGGGAAGCCTAGCCGCACGGCGAGAGGTCGCGTCGTCGCAACCTTCGCAGATTCGCCGGGGACCGTTCGCAGAAGTTGGCAGTGGTCCATCGGTGACGGCGGCTTCGCCGGGTGCCAGAGTCGGTGGTGCGGCCGGGAGGTGCGCAGGACAGCGGCGAAACACCAGGTCGGTCGCGGCCGGGCAGGCTGTCCGGGCGTCCACGTCCTGCGGTGTTCCGCCGCCGCCCGGCACCGCCCGGCCGCCCACTCGCCCTCGCGGTGAGACACCTCACAACCTTCGCAACGAGCACCCCTGGGGAGCAGACCCATGACTCAGTCGGTTCGGCAGCAGCAGGAGCAGCAGGCGGCGGCGCTGGCCGCTCGGTGGGCGTCCGACCCGCGGTGGGCGGGCATCGAGCGCACGTACTCGGCGGCCGAGGTCGTGCGGCTGTCCGGCACCGTCCGCGAGGAACACACGCTGGCCCGCCGGGGCGCCGAGCGCCTGTGGCGGCAGTTGCACGAGCAGGACTACGTGCACGCCCTCGGCGCGCTGACGGGCGGCCAGGCCGTGCAGATGGTGAGGGCCGGACTGCAGGCGATCTACCTGTCCGGGTGGCAGGTCGCGGCCGATGCCAACCAGGCCGGGCAGACCTATCCGGACCAGAGCCTCTACCCGGCCAACTCCGTTCCCCAGGTGGTGCGTCGGATCAACAACGCGCTGCTGCGCGCCGACGAGATCGACGCGGCGGAGGGGACGGACGGCGGGCCGGACTGGCTGGTGCCGATCGTCGCCGACGCGGAGGCCGGGTTCGGCGGTCCGCTGAACGCCTTCGAGCTCACCAAGGGCATGATCGCGGCCGGCGCGGCGGGCATCCACTACGAGGACCAGCTCGCCTCCGAGAAGAAGTGCGGCCACCTCGGCGGCAAGGTGCTCGTCCCCACCGCCCAGCACGTCCGCACCCTCAACTCCGCCCGCCTGGCCGCCGACCTCGCCGACGTGCCGACTCTGATCGTGGCCCGCACGGACGCGCTCGCCGCCAACCTGCTGACCAGCGACGTCGACGAGCGCGACGCCCGGTTCTGCACCGGCGAGCGCACCGCCGAGGGCTTCTACCGGGTCGAGCCGGGCATGGCCCCGGTGATCTCGCGCGGCCTCGCGTTCGCCCCGTACGCGGACCTGATCTGGGTGGAGACCGGCACCCCGGACCTCGCCCAGGCCCGCGAGTTCGCCGAGGCGCTCAAGGCCGAGTACCCGGACAAGATGCTCGCCTACAACTGCTCGCCGTCCTTCAACTGGAAGGCGGCCCTGGACGACGACCAGATCGCCAAGTTCCAGAGGGAGTTGGGCGCGATGGGCTACCGCTTCCAGTTCATCACGCTGGCCGGCTTCCACGCGCTGAACCACTCGATGTTCCAGCTCGCCCGCGGCTACGCCGAGCACGGGATGACGGCCTACGTCGACCTCCAGGAGGCCGAGTTCGCGGCCGTGCCGCAGGGCTACACCGCCGTGAAGCACCAGCGCGAGGTCGGCACCGGCTACTTCGACCTGGTCTCCACCGCGCTCAACCCGAACGCCGAGACGCTCGCCCTGACCGGCTCCACCGAGGCCGAGCAGTTCCACTGAGCCTCCCTGGCGGCCTCCCTGGGGAGAGACCGCCCTTCACCCCGCCGCCCGGGGCCTCGTTGAGGGACGAGGCCCCGGGCCCACTCCCTTGGAGAAACCGGATGAGCCAGCCCAGCCGCATCGACGTCCTCGGCGAACACGAGGACCGCTTCGACGAGATCCTCACCCCTGCCGCCCTGGACTTCGTGGCACGCCTGCACGAGGCCTTCGCCGACCGCCGCGCCGAACTCCTCGCCGAGCGCCGCCGCCGCGGTGCGCTCCTCGCCGCCGGAGGCACCCTGGACTTCCTGCCCGAGACCCGCGCCGTCCGCGAGGACCCGACCTGGCGGGTCGCCGGCGCCGGCCCCGGCCTGGCGGACCGCCGGGTGGAGATCACCGGCCCGCCCGAACGCCGGATGGCCGTCAACGCGCTCAACTCCGGCGCGAAGGTGTGGCTGGCGGACTTCGAGGACGCCACCTCCCCCACCTGGCACAACCTGCTCACCGGCCAGCTGAACCTGCTCGACGCGATCGAGCGCCGGATCGACGACACCACCCCGGAGGGCAAGCGGTACCGGATCGGCGACACGCCCGCCACCATCGTCGTGCGCCCGCGCGGCTGGCACCTCGACGAGCAGCACCTGCTGATCGACGGCCGCCCGGCGATCGGCGCGCTGGTCGACTTCGGCCTCCACCTCTTCCACTGCGGCCGGCGGCAGATCGAGCGCGGCAGCGGCCCGTACTTCTACCTGCCCAAGCTGGAGAACCACCTCGAAGCCCGGCTGTGGAACGACGTCTTCACCTTCGCCCAGCACGAGTCGGGCATCCCGCACGGAACGATCCGCGCCACCGTGCTGATCGAGACCATCACCGCCGCGTTCGAGATGGACGAGATCCTGTACGAGCTGCGCGAGCACGCGGCCGGCCTCAACGCCGGGCGCTGGGACTACCTGTTCAGCCTGATCAAGAACTTCGCCACGCACGGCCCCCGCTACGTCCTGCCGGACCGCGCCACCCTCACCATGACCCAGCCGTTCCTGCGCGCCTACACCGACCTGCTGGTGCGCACCTGCCACCGCCGCGGCGCCCACGCCATCGGCGGCATGGCCGCCGCCGTCCCGCAGCGCGACCCCGCCGCCAACGAGGCGGCCCTGACCAAGGTCCGCGCCGACAAGGAGCGCGAGGTCGGCGACGGCTTCGACGGCTCCTGGGTCGCCCACCCCGGCCTCGTCGCCACCTGCCGGACGGCCTTCGACACCGTCCTCGACGCCCGCCCGCACCAGCTCGACCGCACCCGCGAGGACGTCGAGGTCACCGCCGCCGACCTGCTCGGCGTGCACAGGCTGTCCGTCGGCCTGCCGACCGAACAGGGCCTGCGCTCCAACGTCGCCGTCGCCCTGCGCTACCTGACGGCCTGGCTCGGCGGCTCCGGAGCCGTCGCCGTCTTCGGCCTGATGGAGGACGTCGCCACCGCCGAGATCGCCCGCTGCCAGATCTGGCAGTGGCAGCACCACTGCTCCCGGCTGACCGGCGGATCGCTCGCCACCCCCGACCTCGTACGGCGGCTGATCGACCGCGAGCGCGCCACCCTGCTCGCCGAGGGCGCCGACCCGGCACTGGTGGACGACGCCGTACGGATCCTGGAGGAGACCGCCCTCGGCGCCGAACTGCCCGCCTTCCTCACCACCGAGGCCTACGCCCGCCACCTCGTGCGGATCCGCACCGCGGCCTGAGCCGCCCGACCACGGAGGTATCCGATGAACGACATCCGCCGCGTAGCGGTCGTCGGCGCCGGGCAGATGGGCTCCGGCATCGCCGAGGTCTTCGCCCGCGCCGGCCTCGACACCGTCGTCTGCGAGGCCGGCCGGGGCGCCCTGCGCGCCGCCCGGGCCCGGATCGACCGCTCCCTGCACCGCGCCGTCGACCGCGGCCGGATCGACGAGCAGCAGCGCACGGACGCCTGGGCCCACCTGCTGTTCGCCGACGACCTGGAAGCGCTCGCCGACCGTCAGCTCGTCGTCGAGGCCGTCGTCGAGGACGAACGGGTCAAGACCGAGGTGCTCGGCGCCCTGGACAAGGTGCTCGTCGCCGACGACGCCGTCCTGGCCACCAACACCTCCGCCATCCCGGTCACCCGCCTCGGCATCACCACCGACCGCGCCTCCCACGTTCTCGGCCTGCACTTCTTCAACCCCGCCCCCGTCATGCCGCTCGTCGAACTGGTCGCCTCGCTGCACACCGCCCCGGCCGTCCTCGACCGGGTGGAGGCCTTCACCCGGGACGCCCTCGGCAAGCACGTCATCCGCTCCCGCGACCGGGCCGGCTTCGTCGTCAACGCCCTGCTGGTGCCCTACCTGCTCTCCGCCGTCCGGATGGCCGAGGCCGGCCACGCCAGCCCCGAGGACATCGACGCCGGCATGGTCCACGGCTGCGCCCACCCCATGGGCCCGCTCCAACTCGCCGACCTCATCGGCCTGGACACCGTGCAGGCCATCGCCGAGTCCATGTACGAGGAGTACAAGGAGCCGCTCTACGCGCCGCCGCCCCTGCTCTCCCGCATGGTCGAGGCCGGACTGCTCGGCCGCAAGAGCGGGCGTGGGTTCCACGTCCACCAGGCGGCCTGACGGTCTCTCGGCCCGCTCGGCGCCCGCTACGCCCACCGCCCCGGAGAACGCGCCACCCGCGCGCTCTCCGGGGCGCCGTGCTGTCCCGGGCCGCCGCGAGGAGCCGGTTCCCCGGCCGGGTTCGCAGGTTTCGCAGCTTCACAGGAATCCGCCGTACGGATTCCACCGATCGGCATGCTGGATCATCGGCCGTCCGACCAGCAGGCTCGATCACGCAAGCCCCCAGAGTCGTCACACACTCCCGAGGAGTCCCGTGATCGAGCACCACGTCCGCGTCCACCCCAGTGCCGACCGGCTGCCGCGCGAGGAGCAGCTCGCCTGGAAGCTGGCCGCCGTCGCCACCGGCACCGAGGAGCTGGACCCGGCCAGCGTGAACATGGCCGTCAACCGGGTGATCGACAACGCGGCGGTGGCCGTCGCGTCGCTGCTGCGCCGGCCCGTGGCGGTGGCCCGCGCCCAGGCGCTCGCCCACCGCGGCGCGCCGGGCGCCCGGGTGTTCGGCAGCCCGGCCCGGGTCTCGCCGGAGTGGGCGGCCTGGGCCAACGGGACGGCGGTGCGCGAGCTGGACTTCCACGACACCTACCTCGCCGCCGACTACTCCCACCCCGGAGACAACATCCCGCCGCTGCTTGCCGTCGCCCAGCACACCGGCCGCAGCGGGGCCGACCTGCTGCGCGGCATCGTCGCCGCCTACGAAGTCCACGTCGCACTGGTGCGGGGCATCTGCCTGCACGCCCACCGGATCGACCACGTCGCGCACCTGAGCGCGGCCACCGCCTGCGGGCTCGGGGCGCTGCTGCGGCTGCCGACCGAGACGGTGTACCAGGCGGTGCAGCAGGCCGTGCACACCACCACGGCCACCCGGCAGTCCCGCAAGGGCGAGATCTCCAGTTGGAAGGCCTTCGCCCCCGCCTTCGCCGGCAAGGCCGCGATCGAGGCGGTGGACCGGGCGATGCGCGGCGAGACCTCCCCGTCCCCCGTCTACGAGGGTGAGGACGGCTTCCTCGCCTGGCTGCTCGACGGCCCGCAGTCCGACTACACCGTGCTGCTGCCCGGGCCCGGCGAGCCGCGGCGGGCGATCCTGGACACCTACACCAAGGAGCACTCCGCCGAGTACCAGGCCCAGGCGATCATCGACCTGGCCCGGCGGCTGCGCGAGAAGGCCGGGCCGCTGGAGAAGGTGCGCTCGGTCGTCCTGCACACCAGCCACCACACCCACCACGTCATCGGCTCCGGCTCGGGCGACCCGCAGAAGTACGACCCGACCGCGAGCCGGGAGACCCTCGACCACTCCATCCCGTACATCCTCGCCGTCGCGTTGGAGGACGGCGCCTGGCACCACGAGCGCTCCTACGCCCCCGAGCGGGCCCGACGCCCGGAGACCGTGACGCTCTGGCAGAAGATCACCACCGTCGAGGACCGGGAGTGGACCGCCCGCTACCACGACCCCGACCCGGCCCGGCGGGCCTTCGGCGGGCGTGTGGTGATCACCCTGGACGACGGCACGGTGATCGAGGACGAGCTGGGCGTGGCGGACGCCCACCCCGCCGGCGCGCGCCCCTTCGACCGCCCCGCGTACCAGCGGAAGTTCCGCACCCTGGCCGAGGGCGTCGTCTCCCCCGCCGACCAGGACCGCTTCCTGGCAGCCGCCGCCGACCTCGCCGAGCTGAAGGCCGCGGACCTGGACGAGCTGTTCCCGGCCGTCGACACCGAGGCCGTGCGCGCGTTCGACGCGCTCCTCCCGAAGGGCCTGTTCTGATGCTGCACACCCGCACCACCCCCGCCCAGCGCCGCCGCGCCCTGCGCGAACGCCTCGCCACCGGGCGGCTGTTGACGATGCCCGGCGCGCTCAACCCGCTCTCCGCCCGGCTCGTCCAGGACCTCGGCTTCGAGGCCGCCTACCTCTCCGGCGCCGTCCTCGCCGCCGACCTCGGCCTGCCCGACATCGGCCTCACCACCGCCACCGAGGTCGCCGCCCGCGCCCAGCAGACCACCCGCGTCACCGACCTGCCCGTCCTGATCGACGCCGACACCGGCTTCGGCGAACCCATGAACGCCGCCCGCACCGTCCAGCTCATGGAGGACGCCGGCCTCGCCGGCCTGCACCTGGAGGACCAGGTCAACCCCAAGCGCTGCGGCCACCTCGACGGCAAGGCCGTCGTCCCCCGCGAGAACATGACCCGCCGCCTGCGCGCCGCCGTCGACGCCCGGCGCGACCCCGACTTCCTGCTGATGGCCCGCACCGACGCCCGCTCCGTCGAGGGACTGCGCGCCGCGATCGACCGGGCCAAGGCCTACGTCGACGCCGGAGCCGACGCGATCTTCCCCGAAGCCCTCGCCGACGAGGCCGAGTTCGAGGCCTTCCGCAAGGCCGTCGACGTCCCGCTGCTCGCCAACATGACCGAGTTCGGCAAGTCCCCGCTGCTCGACGCCCGCACCCTCCAGAACCTCGGGTACGAGATCGCGCTCTACCCCGTCACCCTGCTGCGCCTGGCCATGGGCGCGGTCGAGGACGGCCTGCGCACCCTCGCCGCCGAGGGCACCCAGGAGTCGCTGCTGCCGCGCATGCAACCGCGCTCCCGGCTGTACGAACTCCTCGGCTACGAGCAGTACGCGGCCTTCGACACCGCCGTCTTCGACTTCACCCTCCCGCCCGGCGCCTGACCCCGCATCGGAGACCAGCCATGCCCACCACCGCGCCCGGGATCCACCGCGGACTCGCCGGAGTCGTCGTCGACACCACCGGGATCTCCACCGTCATCCAGGAGACCAACTCCCTCACCTACCGCGGCTACCCCGTCCAGGACCTCGCCGCCCGGCGCTCCTTCGAGGAGGTCGCCCACCTGCTGTGGCACGGCGAACTGCCCGACCCCGGACAGCTGCGGGAGTTCCGGGCCCGCGAGGCCGCCCTGCGCCCGCTCGACCGCACCACCGCCGAACTGCTCGCCAAACTGCCCGAGACCTGCCACCCGATGGACGTGCTGCGCACCGCCGTCAGCTTCTTCGGCGCCGAGGACCCCACCGAGGACGACGGCCGCCCCGCGCCCCACCTCGTCAAGTCCCTCACCCTGCTGGCGAAACTGCCCACCGTCGTCGCCGCCGACCAGCGCCGCCGCCGGGGCCTGGCGCCCATCCCGCCGGACCCCGGGCTCGGCTACGCGGAGAACTTCTTCCACATGTGCTTCGGCGCGGTGCCCGCCCCCGAGGTGGTCCGCTGCTTCGAGATCTCCCTCGTGCTGTACGCCGAGCACAGCTTCAACGCCTCCACCTTCACCGCCCGCGTCGTCACCTCCACCCTCTCCGACCTCTACAGCGCCGTCACCGCAGCGATCGGCGCACTCAAGGGCCCCCTGCACGGCGGCGCCAACGAGGCCGTGATGCACATGCTGGAGGAGATCGGCGACACCGCCCGGGCCGCGCGGTGGCTCGAC
Source organism: Kitasatospora sp. NPDC098663 (assembly GCF_044760075.1). Lineage (NCBI taxonomy): Bacteria > Bacillati > Actinomycetota > Actinomycetes > Kitasatosporales > Streptomycetaceae > Kitasatospora > Kitasatospora sp. NPDC098663. The sequence continues at coordinate 169,953 of NZ_JBIWAP010000005.1, forward strand.
GAGGCACTCGCCGCCAAGCGGAGGATCATGGGCTTCGGCCACCGCGTCTACCGGCACGGCGACTCCCGCGTCCCGATCATGCAGGCCGCCCTGGACGACCTGGTGGCCCGCAGCGCCGACCCCGGGACGGCCCGGCTGGCCGCCCTGCACGCCGCACTGCGCGAGGCGATGCTGGAACGCAAGGGCATCCACCCCAACCTCGACTACCCCGCCGGCCTCGCCTACCACCTGATGGGCTTCGACACCCCCGTCTTCACACCCCTCTTCGTGATGAGCCGCATCACCGGCTGGACCGCCCACATCACCGAACAGCTCGCCCACAACTCCCTGATCCGCCCGCTCGCCCGCTACGACGGCCCCGGCCAGCGCCCGGTGCCGGGGCTGTCACCGAACACGGCGTAGGGAACGCGGCTGCGGCGGTCCGGCTCGACGGCCAGGCGCCCGCCCGCCGGCGGGCGGGCGCGCTGGGCGCAGTCGCGGCGCTCGCAGATCCGGCAGCCCAGCCCGATCGGGGCGGCCGCTCCCGCAGCGTCGAGCGCGACGCCCTCGGCGTAGACGAGGCGGTGGGCGTGGCGCAGCTCGCAGCCGAGCGCGACGGCGAACTCGCTGCGCGGTGCGCGGTGGCCGAAACCGCCGTGGGAGACGGTGCGGGCGATCCAGAAGTAGCGCTTCCCGTCGGGCATCTCGGCGACCTGGGTCAGGATCCGGCCGGGTGCGGAGAACGCCTCGTAGACCGTCCAGAGCGGGCAGGTACCGCCGAGGCGGGAGAAGTGGAAGTCGGTCGCGGACTGGCGCTTGGAGATGTTGCCCGCCCGGTCGGCGCGCAGGAAGGAGAACGGGACGCCGCGTCGGCCCGGACGCTGGAGGGTGCTCAGCCGGTGGCAGACCGTCTCGAACCCGACCCCGAAGCGGGCCTGGAGCAGCTCGATGTCGTACCGCAGTTCCTCGGCGGCCGCGTGGAAGGCGGTGTACGGCATCAGCAGGGCGCCGGCGAAGTAGTTGGCCAGGCCGATCCTGGCCAGGTCGGCGGCCTGGGGTGAGGTGAGGCCGGGCCCGGCCGCCGCCACGAGCGTGTCGAGCAGCGGCCGGTGCTCCAGCAGGGCCAGCTGGGTGGCGAGTTGGAAGGCGCGCTGGCCGTCGGCCAGCCACGGTGAGAGCCGCAGCGTGCCGGCCGCCGGGTCGTAGCGCCGCAGGTCGCCGGGCCGCCGGTGGTCGGCGTCCAGCACCCGCACCCCGTGCCGTTCGCCGAGGCGGGCGGCCAGCGCGGCGGCGGTGCGGCCGGCGGTCGTGGTGGCCAGGCACTGCGCGGTCCGCTCCGCCGCCTCGTCCAGGGCGGTGATGTGGTTGTGGTGGGTGTAGAAGAAGTCCCTGACCTCGTCATGGGGTTCGGCCGGGCGGATGCCCGCCCCGGTGCCGGGCTCGCCGAGGTCGACGACGCGCGCGAGCGCCTCGCGGTAGCCGCGGTGCAGCGCGACCAGGGCCCGTGCCACCTCCGGGTGGTTGCGGCTCACCTCCGCGATCTCCTCCGTCGGCACGGCTCCGCCGCAGGCCTCGTCCGCGAGCGCGGTGCGCAGGTCGGTGCCGAGGCGTTCCTCCTCGGCCTCGGAGAAGAACTCCGGGTCGACCCCGAGCACCTCGGCGATCCGCAGCAGCACGGCGGCGGTCAGCGGACGCTGGCTGTGCTCGATCTGGTTGAGGTAGCTGGTCGAGATGCCGAGCTCGCGCGCCAGCTCGACCTGGTTCATGCCGTGCTCGCGGCGCAGTCGGCGCAGCTTGGCGTGGGCGTAGATCTTCCGCCCGGTCGGACGTGGCATGGCGCGTACTTCCTCTCTCAGACCCGGTTGGTTCGGATCGCGGCCTCGACCCGGACGGCGTCCGCCGTGTCGCGGACCTCGTGCACCCGCACCGCCCACGCGCCCTGCGCGGCGGCCAGGACGCTGGCCGCCGCGGTGGCCGCGTCGCGTTCCCGGGCCGGACGGGCCTCGCCCGTCCGCGGGTCGGCCAGCAGCTCGCCCAGGAAGCGCTTGCGCGAGGCCGCCACCAGGAGCGGGCGCCCCAGTACGCGCCAGGCGTCCAGCGACGCCAGCAGCGCCCAGTCGTCCTGCCGGCGTTTGGCGAAGCCGAGGCCCGGGTCCACGATGACCCGGGAGGGGTCGACCCCGGCCGACACCACCGTGTCCATCTGCCGTGCGACCTCACGGATCACCTCGGCCGCGACGTCCTCGTACGCGGCCAGCTCGTCCATGTGGGCGGACTGCCCGCGCCAGTGCATGACGACGAAGGGCACCGCGGCCCTGGCCGCGGCGCGGGCCATGCCCGCGTCGGCCCGGCCCCCGCTGACGTCGTTGATGATCCGGGCGCCGGCCTCCACCGCCGCTTCGGCGACCCGGGCCCGCATCGTGTCGATGCTGACCAGGACGCCCTTGTCGGTGAGCGAACGCACCACCGGCAGGACCCGGCGCAGTTCCTCCTCCTCGGACACCCTGGCCGCTCCCGGCCGGGTCGACTCCCCGCCGACGTCCACGATGTCCGCGCCCTGCTCGGCCAGCAGCAGTCCACGGTCCACCGCGCGCCCCGGGTCCAGCCAGCGGCCGCCGTCCGAGAACGAGTCGGGGGTCACGTTCACGACTCCCATCACCGCGCACCGATCCCATCCGGGCAGCCCCGACAATACCTGCGAAGGTCTTTTCATGCGCCCATTGTGCCGCCCGCCCCACCCGTCTCCCAACTCGTACCCCCGAGAGAATTCGTATCACAGAGTGGACACCTGAGGACTATCGCGAGCCCGGCTGGTTAACCTCCTGCCATGACACTCGGAATTCCCTCCACGCGCACGGATCGGGCGACCTCCGTCCGCGAACTCCTCGCGACCGGCAGGCTTTCCTATTCCTTCGAATTCATGCCGCCCCGGAGCGCCGAATCGGAGGTCGGCCTGTGGAATGCGATCCGGCGCCTGGAAGCGCTGTCCCCCACCTTCGTCTCCGTGACCTACGGCGCCGGCGGGTCGACACGGGAGCGGACGGTGAACGTCACCGGCCGCATCGCGCAGGAGACCACCCTCACGCCGACCGCCCACCTGACCGCGGTCGACCACAGCGTCGCCGAACTGCGGAACATTCTCGGCCACTACGCTGACCAGGGAGTTCGCAACATCCTGGCGCTGCGCGGCGACCCGCCGGGCGATCCGCTGGGCACCTGGCACCGCCACCCCGACGGGGTGGAGTACGCCGCCGACCTGGTGCGGCTGATCAAGGAGTCCGGCGACTTCTGCGTCGGTGTGGCCGCCTTCCCGGACCTCCACCCGAGGTCCCCCGACTGGGATTCCGAGATCAGGCACTTCATCGAGAAGTGCCGGGCGGGAGCCGACTACGCCATCACCCAGATGTTCTTCGACGTGGACAGCTACCTCCGTTTCCGGGATCGACTGGAATCGGCCGGCTGCACCGTTCCGATCATTCCGGAGATCATGCCGGTGACCAGCATCCGGTCACTTCGCAGGATTCCGACGCTGACCACCGCCGCCATTCCCGATGGGCTTTCCGAAAGCATGCTGAAGCAGCAGGAGAACCCGAACGCCGTCCGGGCGATCGGTATCGATCACGCCACCGGAATGTGCCGGCGCCTGCTGTCCGAGGGTGTTCCCGGGCTGCATTTCATGACCATGAACTTCTCCACGGTGACGACGGAGATCTACCAGAACCTCGGGCTTCCCGGGTCCGGGTGAAACCGGCCGGGCCGCCGTCGGGGAAGCGGCCCGACCCGGCCGGGCCCCGCACGCCGTGCGGGGCCCGGCCGGGTCGCGTCACCGGCGGGTCAGCCGGCGAGCTCCGCGCGCAGGTGGCGGGCGGCGCCGACGAGGCTGTCGAGCGAGGCGCGGGTCTCCGTCCAGCCGCGGGTCTTCAGGCCGCAGTCGGGGTTGACCCACAGCCGCTCGGCGGGGATGGCGGCCAGGCCCGCGCGCAGCAGTTCCACGGCCTCCTCGGTGCTCGGGACGCGCGGGGAGTGGATGTCCCAGACGCCCGGCCCGACCTCGCGCGGGTAGCCGGCCCCGGCGAGTTCTCCGGCGACCTCCATGTGCGAGCGGGTGGCCTCCAGCGAGATGACGTCCGCGTCGAGTTCGTCGATCGCCGTCATGATCGCGCCGAACTCGGCGTAGCACATGTGGGTGTGGACCTGGGTGTCCGCGCGGACGCCCGAGGTGGCCAGGCGGAAGGACTCGGTGGCCCACGCCAGGTACGCCGGGCGGTCGGCGGCGCGCAGCGGCAGGGTCTCGCGCAGGGCCGGCTCGTCGACCTGGACGACGGCCGCGCCCGCGGCCTCCAGGTCGGTGACCTCGTCGCGCAGGGCGAGGGCGACCTGCCGGGCGGTGTCGCCGAGCGGCTGGTCGTCGCGGACGAAGGACCAGGCGAGCATCGTGACGGGGCCGGTGAGCATGCCCTTGACCGGGCGGTCGGTGAGGCCCTGCGCGTAGCCGAACCAGTCGACGGTCATCGGGTGCGGGCGGGAGATGTCCCCGGCCAGGACCGGCGGGCGCACGTACCGGGTGCCGTAGGACTGCACCCAGCCGTGCCGGGTGGCGAGGTAGCCGGTGAGCTGCTCGGCGAAGTACTGGACCATGTCGTTGCGCTCGGGCTCGCCGTGCACCAGGACGTCCAGTCCGGCCTTCTCCTGGAAGGCGATGACCTCCCGGACCTCGGTCTCCATCCGCTCCCGGTAGGCCGCCGCGTCGATCCGGCCCGCCGTGAGGTCGGCCCGCGCGACCCGCAGTTCGGAGGTCTGCGGGAACGAGCCGATGGTGGTGGTCGGCAGCAGCGGCAGGCCGAGCCGGGCGCGCTGGGCCTCGGCCCGCTGCGGGTAGGCCTGGGCGCGGCGGGTGTCGTCGGCGGTGACGGCGGCGGTACGGGCGCGCACCGCCGGGTCGTGGGTGATCGGCGAGTTGGCGCGCGAGGCGAGGTCGGCGCGGTTGGCGGCCAGGTCGGCGGCGATCGCCCCCGTGCCCTCGCGCAGACCCCGGGCCAGCAGCGCCACCTCCCGGGCCTTCTGCTTGGCGAAGGCGAGCCAGCGCAGGATCTGCGGGTCGACGTCGCGTTCGGCGGCGGCGTCCAGCGGCACGTGCAGGAGCGAGCAGGACGGGGCGACGTCGACCCGCTCGGCCAGGCCCAGCAGGGTCGCCAGGGTCGCCAGCGACTTCTCCAGGTCGTTGATCCAGATGTTGCGCCCGTCGACCACCCCGGCCACCAGCCGCTTGCCGGGCAGCCCGCCGACGGCGGCCAGATCGTCCAGGTTCGCAGCGGCGGGCCCCGTGAAGTCCAGCGCCAGGCCCTCGACCGGGGCCTTGGCCAGCACGGGCAGGGCCTCGCCCAGGCGGTCGAAGTAGCTCGCGACCAGCAGCTTCGGACGGTCCGCCAGGCCGCCCAGCTCACGGTAGGCGCGGGCGGCGGTGTTCAGCTCGGCCGGGGTGCGGTCCTGCACCAGCGCGGGCTCGTCCAGCTGCACCCACTCGGCGCCGGCCGCCTTCAGGTCCGCCAGCAGCTGCGCGTAGACCGGCAGCAGCCGGTCCAGCAGGGTGATCGGCTGGAAGTCCTCGGCGACACCGGGGGCGGGCTTGGCGAGCAGCAGGTAGGTGAGGGGGCCGACCAGCACGGGGCGTGCGGTGTGGCCGAGCGCCAGCGCCTCCCGGAACTCCCCGACGGCCTTGGCCGGGTCCGCGGTGAAGACGGTGTCCGGGCCGAGTTCGGGCACCAGGTAGTGGTAGTTGGTGTCGAACCACTTGGTCATCTCCAGCGGCGCGACCTCCTGGGTGCCGCGCGCCATGGCGAAGTAGCCGTCCAGCGCGTCCGCCTCGACGGCCGCCCGGTGGCGGGCCGGGATCGCGCCGACGGCGACCGTGGTGTCCAGTACGTGGTCGTAGAACGAGAAGTCGCCGGTGGGCACTTCCAGGACCCCGGCCTGGGCGAGCTGCGCCCAGTTCTCCCGGCGCAGGCCGACCGCCGTCTCCCGCAGGGCGTCGGCGGTGACCGTGCCCTTCCAGTAGCCCTCGATGGCCTTCTTCAGCTCCCGGCCCTGGCCCTGCCGGGGGTAGCCGTACACGGTGGCCCTGGTCGCCGCGGCTGCGGACTTCGTGGTCAAGGGACTCTCCTTCGCGAGTCTGGCTCCTCAAGTGCCCGGGGACGGGACGAGAGCGCGAAGGGATGACGAACCGGGCGGCGGCTCACGTCGACGCGTGTGCCCGATCCGCCTGGTATGGTCGCCGACCCGCCCACGAGGTCACCGGGGTATCCGCACGCGGAACGGTCCGCGGGCGGGCAACGGGCAGGTCTTCGGACTCGTGGGCGCACCGGGCCTGTCGGCGTCCGGTACCTACTGGCCATCGCTTCCCAGACCCGTCCCGGGTCCAGTGCGTATGACGGCGGTCGTTCCCACTCACCGCTGCGGGGCAGTCCCGGATTCCCACCGGGTTCCCTCTTGCGACGTCCTGCCTGGCGGACAGGACGAACCAGCTGCGTGGCCAGCTTAGGGGCAAACCACCGGGGCCGACGCGGAATTCACGGAAGCCGTCCGCATGGTGAGACTCCCTCGCCGTTCGCGGCGCCGTTCGCGGCGCCGTTCGCGGTGCCGCTGGCGGTGCCGTTCGTGGTGACTCGTCGACCGTCCGGGGCTTCGAAGCGCACCACGGGCTCGAAGTTGGCGCGGCGGGCCGCGCGGCGGAGGACGGTGAGGACGGCCGGGCCGACGACGAGCACGGCCGTGAAGGTGGTGACGGCCCGGCCGGTGTCCCAGCCGAGCGAGGTGGCGAGGTCGAAGAGCAGGTAGCGGTGCCACTGCTCGGTGAACGGCAGCCCCGGCAGGTAGGCGATGGAACTGTTCGGGTCGGTGGAGAACGGCCAGAAGGAGAGGTTGAGAAGGAAGCCGAAGAGGTACCCGGAGAAGGCCCCGTACGCCGCCAGCATCGCCACCTCCCAGCGCCGCCGCCGGGTTCTCGGCAGGAGCCCGGCGAGCATGCCGACGAACGCGCAGCCGAACATCTGGTACGGCATCCAGGGGCCGACGCCGCCGGTGAGCAGCGCGGAGGCGAACAGCGAGGTGCAGCCGAGGGTGAACCCGAAGCCCGGGCCGAAGACCCGGCCGGCCAGGACGAGGATGAAGAAGACCGTCTCCACTCCTGCGGTGCCGGCGCCGAGCGGGCGCAGCCCGGCGTTGACGGCGGACAGGACGCCGAGCATGGCGAGGGCCTTGGCGTCGATGCCGCCGGCCGCGATCTCCGCGATGACGACGGCGAGCACCAGGATCAGCAGGGCGCCGAAGATCAGCGGCGGGGCGTAGGAGGAGCCGAACTTTCCCGGGGCGACGACGAACGGCCAGGTGAAGGCGACCAAGCCGATGAAGGCGGCCAGGGCCGCGACGACGCGGGCCCGGCCGGGGATCCGGACGGCGCTCACCGGGCGGTCTCGGCGGGCGCCAGGGCCTCGGCCACCTGCCGGGTCGTCAGGTAGGGCAGCGGGGCGAGGATCTTGGCGGTCTGGGGGGCGAAGGTGGGCGAGGCGACGATGACCTCGGCGGTGGGGCCGTCGGCGACGATCTCGCCCTCGGCCATCACCACCACCCGGTCGGCGGTGGCGGCGACGAACTCGACGTCGTGGGTGGAGACGACGACCGTACGGCCTTCGGCGGCGAGGGCGTCCACGATGCCGGTGAGCGCCTCCTTCGCGTGGTAGTCGAGCCCTCGGGTGGGTTCGTCCAGCAGCACCACCCTTGGCGCGGCGGCCAGTTGGATCGCCAGGACCAGGGCCAGCTTCTGGCCCTCGGAGAGGTCCCGGGGGTGGGTGCCGTCGGGGATCCCGGGGGCGAGCCGGTCGAGGATCTGCCGCGCGGTCGGGCCGGCTGCGGTCCGGCCTGCTGTGGTCGGGCCTGCTGCGGTCCGGCCTGCTGCGGTCGGGCCGGCGGCGCCGCGGGCCTCCAGGTCGCTCTGGGCGAGTTCCTGGGCGACCGTCTCCAGGTACAGCAGGTCGGTCGGGGTCTGCGGGACGAGCCCGACGAGCTGCCGGGCCCTGGTCGCGGAGAGCCGCTTGGGGTCCGCGGCCGGCCCGCCGTCGGCTCCGAGGACCCGCACGCTGCCGCCCTGTCGCGGGCCCGAGCCCTGAAGGGCCCACAGGAGCGAGGACTTGCCCGAGCCGTTGCGCCCCATCAGCGCCGTGACCTCACCGGCCCGCAGGTCCAGCCCGACCTCCCGGACGGCGGCCACCGGCCCGTACCGGACGACCACCCCCCGGGCGTCCAGCACCCGATCCCCCACCACCGCTGCCCGGCGCGGCGGAGGAACGGGCACGTCGGTGAGCCGCTCCCGCAGCGGGGCGGCGGCGCGCCGGGCGTCCCGGACGGAGAGCGGCAGCGGCCGCCACCCGGCCAGCCGCCCGAGGTCGACGACCGGCGGCGCGATCGCGGTGTGCCGGAAGACCTCGGCGGGCGGCCCGTGCACGACCGTGCCGTCGCCGGGCAGGTAGGCGACGCGGTCGGCGTACTGGACGACCCGCTCCAGGCGGTGTTCGGCGAGCAGGACGGTGACGCCGAGGTCGTGGACCAGGCGGGTGATGGCGGCGAGCACCTCCTCGGCGGCCGTCGGGTCGAGCGCCGAGGTCGGTTCGTCCAGGACCAGGACGCGGGGGTGCGCGGTGAGCACCGAGCCGATGGCGACGCGCTGCTGCTGGCCGCCGGAGAGCTCGTGCAGGGCGCGGTGGCGCAGGTCGGCGAGGCCGAGCAGGTCGAGGGTCTCCTCGACGCGCTTGCGCATCACCTCCGGCGGGACGGCCAACTGCTCCATGACGTAGGCCAGTTCCTCCTCCACCGTGTCGGTGGTGAAGCCGGCCAGCGGGTCCTGCCCCACCACACCCACCACGTCGGCCAGTTCGCGCGGCGGGTGGTGCGCGGTGTCCCGGCCGTCCACGGTGACCCTGCCTCGCAGGGTGCCGCCGGTGAAGTGCGGCACGAGGCCGTTGACGGCGCCGAGCAGGGTCGACTTGCCGACGCCGGTACGGCCGACCACCAGGCAGAGCTCGCCCTCCGGGATGTGCAGGTCGACGTCGCGCAGGACGGGGGTGGTCTCGCCGTCGTACACCACACCGACCTGGTCGAATCGGATCACGTGCTCACCTCGGGGGTCGTACGGTCGGTGCCGGTACGGCGGGTACCGGTGGCGGGCTCCGGGGTACCGCCCGGCGGCGGCGCGATCACCCCGGCGGCGCCGGCCAGCAGCAGGGCGAGCACCGGGACGAGCGGCAGGCTCGGCCAACTGAGCGGGTAGAGCGACGGGTTGAGATCCGTGGCGTCGTAGCCGACGGTGGCGAACAGCAGGACGGCGGCGGTCACCCCGCAGCCCGCGACGGCCCACTCGGCGGCCCGCCAGCGGTCCGGCCGGTAGGTAGTGCGCCGTACGCGCCGGCCGCCGAGGACCAGCCCCGCCACGCAGAGCAGGGCGCCCGCGAGGAAGGCCGGAAGCCCCAGGGCAGCGGGGGCGGTCCCGTCCAGGAGCCCGTACACCCCGGCACACAGGCCGCACATGCCGAGCAGCATCAGGGCGCCGGTGACGCGACGGGAGCGGCGGGTCGCGGTGCCGGAGCGGCCGTAGCCACGCGAGTCCATCGCGGCGGCCAGGTGCAGCGAACGCTCCAACGCGTCCTCCAGCACCGGGACGACGATGCTGCGCAGCGCGCGGACGCCCTTGCGCTGCCCGGCACGCAACCGCCGTGCCCGGGCGACGCGTTGGACGCTCTGCACCAGCTGCGGGGCGACGCTCAGCGACACCGTCACGGCCACACCCAGCTCGTACAGGGCGCCGGGCAGGACGCGCAGGGCGCGCTTGGGGTTGGCGAGGGTGTTGGCGGCGCCGATGCAGCAGATCAGGCAGGCCAGGCGCAGCCCGTCGAAGGCGGCGGAGAGGGTCGCCTCCAGGGAGACCGGCCCGCCGATCCGGATGCCCGCGTACCAGGCGGGGGTGGGCAGGTGCGGGAGCGAGAAGAGCAGATGGTCGTGCGGGGTGATACCGGTGGCGAAGACGCACCGGAACACCACCCGGATCGCCACCACGGTCAGGGCCAGCCACAGATAGTAGGTGAACCCGCGCGCCCACGGGGCCTCCGTCCGGCGGGCGGTGACCACGTAGCCGAGCACGGCGAGGACGAGCAGGAGCAGCAGCGGGTTGGTGGTGCGGCTGGCCGCCGTCGCCAGGGCCAGCGCCCAGGTCCACCAGGCCAGCGGGTGCAGGTTCCGGGGGCTGCGCCGGCTCCCGGCGTCGCGTCCGGGGGCGGGCTTCGGCTTCGGGTCGGGCTTCGGGTCGGGCTTCGGGTCGGGCTTCGGGGGGACGGCGGCGTGCTGGTCGGGCATGGTCACCGGATCACTCGGCCCGGCGGCGGCGCCGTCGCGCGACGACCACGGTGGCCGCGCCCAGCACCCCCACGAGGGCGGTCGCGATGACGGCGGGGGCCATCGACCCGGAGTCGTGCGGGGCGTCGGCCACCGGGTTGGCGTCCACCACGCCGCCGGGCACGGCGGGGGTGGACGTCGGCGCGGCCGCTGCCTCGACCGTCTGCGGGGTCGGCTGGTCGCTCGGGGCGTCCGCCGCCGGCGCGGTGGACGGCTCGACCGGCACCGGCGTGGCGGGCACGGGCGTCGGCGCTCCGGGCGGCGTGATGCCCTCCTCGGGGGTGACGACGGCGCCGGGCCCCGGGGTGGTGGCGGGCGCGGGCGGACGGGCTCCGCCCGCCGGGGGCTTGGCGGGCGCCGGGGCCCGGCCCGATCCGGTGCCACCGGCCGTGCCGGCGGTTCCGCCGCTGCTGCCGGTGCTGCTCCCGCCGCTGCTGCCGGTTCCGCTCGCGTTCCCGGTCCCGCCGCTCGAACCGGTGCCACTGCTCGAACCGGTGCCGCCGCCGGTCGTCCCCGTGGCACCCGTCGACCCGCCGCCGGAACCGTTGGAGCCGCCGGAGCCGCCGGAGCCGCCCGTGGTGCCCTGGCCGGGGTCGGCGGGCTGCCCACCGGGGCTGGAGTTGTTCGCGCGAACGCTGTCCGGTGAGAAGCCCGGCCGCCCCTCGGTGCCCTCGACGTTGGTGCCACCGAAGATCCAGAGGTCGACGCTGCCGGGCTTCGGCTGGTAGCTCATCGCGCCGAGCTGGCTGTAGGACCACTCGTTCTGGCCCGGATCGGCGTGCCAGTACGACCAGTAGGCCGTGGCCGGGGGCGTCAGAACGCACTTCTCCTGGTCCGGGGCCGGGAACTGCTTGCCGCCCTGGAAGCCGCTGTAGCCGATCCGGCAGATGAACGCCGGACCGTCGTGCCCGGTCCCGGTGGTCTTCCAGCCGCCCTGGTTGAGCAGGGTGAAGCCGGTGGTCGGGGTGGTCCCGCAGGAGCGCAGCAGCGGGCCGCCCCACTTGCTGAAGTCCACGGCGAGCACCACGCCGGAGGTGGTGGTGCACTGGTCGATCGGCAGCGGCGCCGCGGACGCCGGGGCGGTGCCCGCGGCGACGCCGCCGAACGCGAGGGCGAAGGTCAGGGCCGCCGCCCCGGACAGCCGGCCGAGCCGGCCGCCGAGTCCCCGGCTCACCGGTGCCGCCCCGGGGCGGCCGCGGCGCGGCGTCGGGCGACGAGGACCGCCGCCGCACCGAGCGCGGTCAGCACACCCGCACCCGCCGTCAGCGTCAGAGCCTGGGTTCCGGTCCCGGCCAGGCTGCCGGAGCCGGTCTGCGCCGCCGCGCCACCGGCGGGGGCGCCCCTGCCATCGGCCGGGGCGTCGATGCCGCCGGCCGACCAGGTGGCCGAGCCGTCGCCGGTCGAGGGAGCGGCGGTGTCCGAGGGCCCAGCCGTGGCGGGCGAGCCCGTCGGGCTCGGCGTGTTCGTGGGAATGCTCGTAGGTGTGCCGGTCGGGGTGCCCGTGGGCGTGCCGGTCGGGGTGCCGGTCGGCGAACCCGTCGGGGTCGCCGTCGGGGTCGCCGTCCCGGTGGAGGTCGGAGTGGGCGTCGGCGTCGACGTTCCCCCGAGCTCCCGGAACAGCGTGCCGAACGAGATCCCGGTGGCACCGCCGAGCACCTGCGTGGACGCGCGGACGTCCGACCCCGGCTGCCCGGCGGAGGCCACGTTGAACCCGCCGTCGCCGTTCTGCTGGCCCGACAGGAAGTCGCGCGCCTTGGCGATCTGGGCGCCGTACGTGGACTGGCGCAGTGTCATGCCCTGGATGGCGAGCGCGGCCGAGTTGGTCGAGTCGCCGGCCGCTCCCGGGAAGCCGCCGTCGGGCAGCTGCCGCGCGGCGAGCCAGTCGAGGCCCTGGTCGACGGCCCGCGCGGCTTCGTCGCCCGGCACGAGGGCGAGGGCCATGACGGCCATCGCCGTGCTGTCCACGTCGGAGTCACCGGTGGCGGGGATCAGGCTCGGCCACGAGCCGTCCTGGTGCTGGAGGCCCTTCAGGTAGGCGATCGCGGGAGCCGCGTTCGTCGAGTCCCCGGCCCGGAGCTGGGCCATGATGCCGAGCGCCTGGGAGAACACCGAGGTCGCGTAGGTGTAGTTGCCGGGCGCCGCGCAGCCGGTGCTCTGGTCGGCCTTGGTGCACACGAGGGCGGCCAGGGCGGCGATCAGGTCGTGGCCGCCGAAGGCGCGCGGGTTGCGGCCGACCGCCTCGGCGAGCAGCGCCTCCTTTCCGATCGAGCCGCCGCCTGCGTACTCGGTGCCGATGCCGGTCCAGTCGTTGACGGTGCGCTCGCCGGCGTCCTTGCCCGGCTGGTCCAGGAAGTCGACGATCCTGCGCAGCGCGGCGTCGTCGGTGCCGGTGGCCGCGAGGGCGTAGGCGCCGTCGATGGTGAGGCCGAAGTCGGCGAAGGCCGGGAAGCCCTCGTAGTAGCGGCCGTTGATCAGGCGGGACGGGTCGGTGAGGTAGGCGCTGCCCTTGGCGGCGTCGGGGGTTCGCCCGGCAGGCGGCGTGGTCGCGGGCGAGGTCGGCGGGGTGGTGGCGGGTGTCGTCGGCGGGGCGGTGGCGTCCGGGTTGTGCCGGACGCTGGTGAGGTCGGTGCCGGTCAGGGCCAGGATCGCCTGCTCGGTGGCCGCCGGGTCCGGGTCGGTGGTCGACGCGTCGGGGCCGAAGCCGCCGTCCGTTCCCTGCCGGGCGGCGAGCCAGGCCGTGGCGGCGGCCCGGCGGGTGTCCTGTCCGGTGGCCCTGAACGCCTGGGCCGCGCTCGCGGTGCTGATGGTGTCACCGGGGGCGCCGAGGTACGGGAGGAGGGAACCGTCGGCCTGCTGTCCGGCCGCGAGCTGGTCCGACGCCTTCTTCGCGGCCGTCTCGTACCCGGGGGCCGTGCGCAGGGCGAGGACCGCGAGGCCGGTGGTGAGCGGGTCGGACTCGCAGTGGTCGCCGGCGACGATCATCGATCCGGCCACCCCGCCGTCGGCGCACTGGAGCACCGTGAAGCGGGCGAGCGCCGGGGCGGGTGGCGTGACGCCGGCGCGCTGGAGGGCGATGACACCGAGGGACTGGACCCAGGGCGAGGCCGCGCCGAGGAAGTCCCCGGCGGCGGTGCACTTGCCGTTCTCCCCCGCCGCCGTGCAGACGTGACCGGTGAGCGCGGCGATCAGGTCCCGGCCGCCGAAGGCCCGGGGATCGCCACCGGTGCTCTCGGCGACGAGGGCCAGCAGTGCGGCGGCCTTCGCATCGGGCCGGCCGGCCGGTCCGTCGGGATACAGGAAGGCGTCGGCGTGGGCGGAGAGGAAGGCGGTCGTCCGGCGCAGCGCCGGGTCCTGCGTGCCGGCGGCGGCGAGGGCGATGGCGGTGAGGGCGGTCCGGGGGTGGTCCGGCCCCTCGACGGCCCAGTTCTCCATGTGGTCGCCGCCGACGAGTTGGCGGGCCAGCCAGGCTGCGGCGGCCGCCGGGTCTCCGGTGGCGGACGGCCCGGTCGAAGTCGAGGTCGGAGTCGGGCTCGGGGTCGGGGTCGGGCTCGGGGTCGCCGAGGGTGACAGCGGGGCGGACGGCGAAGCCGACGAGCCGCCGCTCTTCGCCCGGACGGAGTCCGGCGCGAAGCCCGGCGCCCCGCTGGTGCCGCCGATGTCGGTGCCGCCGTACACCCAGGCCTCGACCTCGCCGGGCTCGGGCTTCTGCGTCCCGGCGCCGAACCGGCTGTAGGACCACGCCTGTTGGCCGGGTTCGGCGATCCAGTACGACCAGTACGCGGTGGCCTGCGGGGTGTTGACGCAGGGTTCTTCGGCCGGCGTCGGGTACTGGGTGCCGTTGTTGAAGGTCCCGGTTCCGAGTCGGCAGATGAAGGCGGGTCCGTCGTGCTCGGTTCCGGCGGTGGTGAAGCCGGCGGCGTGCAGCAGGTTCATCCCGGTCGTGGGGTGGGCGTCGCAGCCCCGGACGACGCCGCCGCCCCAGTGGGTGAAGTCGACGGCGACGATCGCGCCCGTCGTCGCCGTGCACTGCTCGATCGGGTCGGCGGCCGCGGTACCGGGGCGCCCGAACAGGACGCTTCCGCAGGCGGCGGCCGCGACAGCACCGGCGACCACCAAGGAGGCGAGGTCCCGGTTCCTGTGACGTGTGCGACTGCTGCTGACCCTCACGACGACTCCCTGGTCGGTCGACGCAGGACGCAACGGCGCAGCCCACGGTCTCCTGGGCAGGGACCGTCCGGACCGCGTCGTAGTCCGCGACGACGCAAGTGCTCTGTGAACAGGCCCCCGGTCCAGGCATTCCGGCTCACCCACCACAGGTGGGTCCACGGTTGCGGGTCAGCGCCGGAGTTCGACCGGCTTCCCCTGAATGCCGAGGGCAAAAAATCGGTTCATCAGACCACGCCGGTCGAACGGGAGTCAACGGGTCGTCATGTCGATCACACCACCTCGTGCGCCGGTGCGCCGTGCGGTAGCGTCCGCGGTGGCCGAGCGGGGGAACCCGGTGCGAATCCGGGGCTGACGCGCAGCGGTGTGGGGCGGCGATCACGCCGCCCTGAGCCCGAATGCCCGACCGGCCACGCACCATGGCGAAAGCCGGCCCACGCGATCCGGGCGGCGACCGCTCCGGCAGTCGCGCGCCCTCGAACGGGCGCCGGAACTCCGGGGCAGGGTCGGCGCCCGCCACCCCAAGGAGCCTGTCCCATGTCCCTCCTCGCCCCCGCGCGGACCACACCTTCCCGCGCCGCCTCCGCCGTCACCGTCGCCCTGACGGCCGGCGCGCTCCTGCTCTCCGCCGTCCCCGCCCACGCGACGGCCAGCCCGACCCAGATAGCCACCTCGAAGAGCACCGGCGTCACCTACCTGAAGTCGCTCCAGGCCGCCGACGGCAGCTACGTCACCGGCGGCGGGCTCTCCAACGAGTGGGCGTTCAGCGCACTCGCGGCCGCCGGCACGGCCGCCGCGGACGTCACCCCCGGCGGCGACCCCACCAAGAACGCCCGCCTGGTCTACCGCGGCCAGCTCGCCGCCCCCGGCTGGCCGAGCGCCTCGCCGGTCGTCACGGACTACGAGCGCGGCATCCTCAACGCCTACGCCGCCGGCATCGACCCCTCCCGGGTCGGCCCGGGCCGCAACCTCGTCGCCGACCTCGCCGCCTACTGGCAGACCGCCGAACCCGGCTACTACGGCCCGTCCGCCAACTTCAACGGCACCGTCTTCGGCCTCCTCGCCCTCGCGGGCGCCAGAACCCAGGCCGGCAGCCCTCGCGTCCCGCAGCCGCTGCTCGACGCCTCCGTCACCGCGGTGCGCGCCAACCAGCACAACGACGGCGGCTGGAACTTCAGCAAGGCCGCGGGCGACCCGAACGCCCTCGCCCAGGGCAGCGACATCGACATGACCGGCGCCGCCATGGCCTCGCTCTGCACCGGGGGCGTCGCCGCCACCGACCCGGCGATCGTCGCCGCCAAGAACTTCCTCAAGGGCAAGCTCACCGCCTCCGGCGCCTTCAACGCCATGTTCGGCGTCAACACCGACTCCAACGGCTGGGCCGTCTCCGGCCTCAACGCCTGCGGCATCAACCCCCAGGGCACCGACTTCACCAGCGGCACCGGCAAGAGCCCCGTCGACTTCCTGATCGCCCAGCAGTTCAAGCCCGGCGGCGGCTTCAAGTACCTGCCCACCGACACCAACCCCTCCCCCTACGCCTCCGTCGACGGCCTGCGCGCCGTCGCCGGCGCCGGCTTCACCGCCACCCCGCCGACCCCGACCACCGCCGGCGAGCCCGCCTGGGCCGCCACCACCGGCTTCACCGCCGGCACCGCCGCCAGGCTCGCCCTGGTCGTCGACGACGGCACCGGCGCGCTCAAGGTCTGCGCCGTCACCCTCACCCCGACCGGCACCACCGCAACCCTCGGCGACGTCCTCGACGCGGCAGGCAGCGCCACCCCGGGCGGCTGCGTCACCTCCGTCACGCCGTCCACCGGCGGCGGCACCGTCACCGCGCTCAACGGCACGGCCAACAGCGGCTCGTCCACCTGGCAGGTCGGCTTGGACGGCGGCGCCGCGACCGGCGCCACCCGGGCCACCACCGTCCACCTCGGCGACACCGTCTCGCTGCGCTACGGCAGCTGATCGCACTGCGCCGGAGGGGAGCCGACCACGGATCGCCTCCCCTCCGGCGGGGCAGAACCACGATGGCCCGACGGATCCGCCGCCGGACCGACAGGACAGGGGGAACGGATGCCGACGGGTGTTTCCAGATGGGTGGCGGGCGGCTATGTGGCCTTGGTCGGCGGGCTGGCCGTCCTGGGCGGGCTGACGGAGAACGGGCGTTACTACCTCGCGTCGATCGTCCTCACCCTTCCCGTCGGCCTTGCTGCGCTGGCCGCCGTCTACCTCGCACGAGGGGTGCTGACCGGCATCGGCGGGCTGTTCACCGACACCACACTGCCTAACGGCGAGGAACCCGGCTGGCTGACCACGGGCGGCATCGTGGCCAACGCGCTGCTGTTCACCGCGGCGGCCGTCGCCACCGTACTGCTGGTCGAGCGCTTCGTCCGCCGCCGGAGGGCTTCTCACGGCAGCTGAGCCACGGGTACGCGGTGCCCCGGCCCCCCCTTCCGGAGGGGCCGGGGCACCGGGGTGTCCCCGGGGGTCAGGGCGCGGTGACGCCCGGCTGGGCGCCGGCGCCGAAGGACCAGCCCTCGACGTCGCCGGGTGCCGGGTTGTAGCTGCCCGCGCCCAGGTTGCTGTAGGACCAGGGGCCGCCGTGCTGGGCGTGCCAGTACGACCAGTAGGCGCTGCCGGTGGGGTTGGTGCAGGTCGTCGGCAGGGCGTTGATGGTGCAGACGAAGCCCGGGTAGCGCGGGTGGAAGGTGTACGCGAACCCGGCGCCGGTCAGCGCGGCCAGGCCGCTGGCGGGGTCGCCGGGTGCGCAGCCGGTCTGGATGCCGCCGCCGACGGCGGTGAAGTCGACCACGACGGTGACGCCGGTGGTGCCGTCACAGGCGGCGGCCCGCGCCTGCGGGGCCTGGACGGCGGAGACGCCGAGCAGGCCTGCGGTCAGAGCGGCGGCGGCGGCGATCGAGCCGAGGGTACGGCGGGCCGGGCGCGCGGGCGCCAGGGTGTCGGTCATCGGAGCTCTCCTTTCGGGGTCAGCGAGTGGTCAGCGAGTGGTCAGCGGGTGGTCGCCGGGCAGGCCGGCACGGGCGCGTCCCGGCGGGCACCGGCGGCGGAGAGGGCGGCCAGCGGGGTGCCGGCCAGGCCGAGGACGGCCTGCGCCGTGGCCCGGGCACCGGTGGCCGCGTTGAAGCCGTTCGCGTCGTAGGCGACGGCCCCGCGCACCGCCGGGTCGGCGGAGCAGCCCTGCTGGAGCTTGACGAGACCGCTCCAGCCCTTGAGACCGGCCCCGAAGCGCCCGCCGGCCAGCAGCGCCTGCGTGGCGAGGCCGGTGGTGTTGGCGTTGGACGCGGCGGCCCCGGCGGCCGAGAAGCCGCCGTCGGCGTTCTGGTGGGCGGTCAACCAGCCGAGCCCGGCGCCGGCCTTGGCGGTGCGGCCGGTCGCGGCGAGGGCCTGGGCGGCGAGCGCGGTGGCGTCCGGGTCGCTGGCGCAGGTGGCCTGGCCGAAGGACAGCGGGTAACCGCCGTCCGCGCACTGGCTGTCGGCGAGGAAGTCGACAGCCGCCGCCGGGGCGCCACCGGCCGTGCGGTGCAGGGCGATCACGGCCAGGGACTGGCCGAAGGCGTTGCTGTAGTCGCCCCACTGCGAGCGGTCGGAGAACCGGCCGTCGGCGGTCTGGAGCGAGCGCAGCCGGGCGGGCAGGTCGACGCCGCCGAAGGCCGTCGGGTTCCCGCCGCGCACCTCGACGGCGAGCAGCAGCTTGGCGGTCGCGCCCGCGTAGGCCTCGGTGGTGCCGTCGCCGAGGTAGCCGGTGATGATCTCGGGCTTGGCCAGCCAGGCGGTGGCCTTCGCGGCGGCCTGGTCGGAGCTGTGCGAGGCGGCGAAGGCCAGCACGGCGTCGATGGTCAGGCCCTGGTCGGGGTAGGCGGTCCCGTTGAAGACGGACTCGAAGTGGTCGCCGTCGACGAGCTGGCGGGCGAGCCAGCCGCCCGCGGCGGCGTCGGGGCGGAGCGTCGGGGACGAGGTCGCGGCAGCGGGCGCGGCCTGGGCGGCGGCGGCCGCCGGGAGGACGGTGGCGAGGGCGAGCGCGGGTATCGCGAAGAGGCGCAGGGGGCGTCGGAACGAGGACACGGTGGGCCTTTCCGGGCCCGCACGCAGGGGCCCGGAGGACGGCGGCGACAAGCCGGGCAGCCCTCGGAGCTCCGGCCCGCAGACCACGACGGGAGGAGGGGACGACACACCTCCGCCGCCGGGTACTCGGGCTCGCCGCCGACGTGAATCGGCGGCCTACCGTTGCGGGTCAGCGCCGGATTCGGACCGGACTTCCCCCAGCGGCGGAGTCACAACATGACGGCCCATCATGGCGATACGGAAAAGATCCGGTCAAGGGTTCGCGCGTCATCTCACGGTGGTCCGCACCCGGCTTCGCGACGCGCTCCTCCCGGCTGCCGGCGTGATCAGGGTGTCCTGGACGGCAGAATTCCTCCCATGCGGAACATGCGGAACCTTCTCGTCATCGGCATCGGCGCGGGCGACCCCGACCACCTCACCCTGCAGGCGGTCAAGGCACTCGCCCGCACGGACGTCTTCTTCATCCTCGACAAGAGCGAGGAACGGCAGGACCTGATCCGGTTGCGGCGCCGGATGCTGACCGAGCACGGGCGGCCCGGGCACCGCGTGGTGGAGGTGCCGGACGCGGAGCGGGACCGCACCACCCCGGCGTACGCGGCCGCCGTGGACGACTGGCGCGTCCGCCGTGCCGATCTGGTCGAGCGGTTGGCGGTCGAGCACCTCGGTGAGGGCGAGACGGGCGCGTTCCTGGTCTGGGGGGATCCGAGCCTCTACGACAGCGTCATCGCCGTGGTGGAGGACGTACGGGCCCGCGGCGCCGTCGTCTTCGACTACGAGGTGGTCCCGGGCATCAGCAGCGTCTCCGCACTCGCCGCCCGCCACCGCACCACGCTGACCCGGGTGGGCCGCCCGGTGCAGATCACCACCGGCCGCCGTCTGGCCGAGGGCTTCCCCGAGGGCGTGGACGACGTCGTGGTGATGCTCGACGGCCGGGCCGCCTTCGCCGAGATCGACCCGGAGGGGCTGGAGATCCACTACGGCGCCTACCTCGGCACCCCCGACGAGATCCTCGTCGCCGGCCCGCTTGCCGAGGCCGCCCCGCGGATCCGCGAGCTGCGCGAGTCGGCCCGCGAGAGCAAGGGCTGGATCATGGACACCTACCTGCTGCGGCGCTCCGAGAGCTGACCGGCGTGCGCCGCCCCGGGCGAGGGGCGGCGCACCGGGCGGGATGTCAGCGGTTGAGGAACTCCGGCGGGCGCTTCTCGGCGAAGGCCGCCATGCCCTCCTTCTGGTCCGCCGTCGCGAAGGTGGCGTGGAACAGCCGCCGTTCGAAGCGGACGCCCTCGGCGAGCGTGGTCTCGTACGAGCGGTTGACGCTCTCCTTGAGCATGACCGCCGCCGGGGTGGACATCGCCGCGATGGTCTCGGCCACCGTCAGCGCCTCGGAAAGCAGTTGATCGGCCGGGACGATCCGGGAGACCAGGCCGGCCCGCTCGGCCTCCTCGGCGCCCATCATCCGGCCGGTCAGGCACAGTTCCATCGCCTTCGCCTTGCCGACGGCCCGGGTCAGCCGCTGCGAGCCGCCGATGCCGGGGATGACGCCGAGCTTGATCTCCGGCTGCCCGAACTTCGCGGTGTCCGCCGCCAGGAGGACGTCGCACAGCATCGCCAGCTCGCAGCCGCCGCCCAGCGCGTAGCCCGCCACCGCCGCCACCACGGGCTTGCGCAGCGCGGCGAAGCGGTCCCAGGCGGCGAACCAGTCGCCGAGGTAGGCGTCGACGAAGTCGAGCGTCTGCATCTCCTTGATGTCGGCGCCGGCCGCGAAGGCCTTCTCCGAGCCGGTGACCACCAGACAGCCGATCTCCGGGTCACGGTCGAACTCCGTTGCGGCCGACACGACTTCGTTCATCAGCCGGGTGTTGAGCGCGTTGAGCGCCTTGGGCCGGTCGAGCGTGATCAGCCCCACCCGGCCCTTGCGCTCGACCAGGATCGTCTCGTAGCCGGTCACTTGCCGTCCTCCCGCAGGGTGGTGATGATCGCCGAGAAGTCCAGGCCGGCGCCGCCGTCGGCCTGCGCGAAGTCCGCGTACAGCTGTGCCGCCCTGCGTCCGAGGTCCGTGGACAGGCCGGCGGCGTCGGCGGCCCCGGCGGCGAGTCCGAGGTCCTTGGCCATCAGGGCGGCGGCGAACCCGGCCGCGTAGCCGCGGTTGGCCGGGCTGGCCGGCACCGGCCCGGGGACGGGGCAGTTGGTGGTGAGCGCCCAGCACTGGCCGGAGGCGGTCGAGGCGACGTCGTAGAGGGCCTGGTGGCTGAGCCCGAGGCTCTCCCCGAGCACGAAGGCCTCGCTGACCGCGATCATCGAGATGCCCAGGATCATGTTGTTGCAGATCTTCGCGGCCTGCCCCGCGCCGGGGGATCCGCAGTGCACGACCTTGCGGCCCATCGCCTCCAGTACGGGTCGGGCCGCCTCGAAGTCCGGCTCGGCGGCTCCGACCATGAAGGTGAGGCTCGCGGCCGTGGCACCGACCACCCCGCCGGAGACCGGCGCGTCCACCGCCCGGTGCCCGGCGTTCACGGCCAGGGCGTGCGCCGCCCGGGCGTCCGCGACGTCGATCGTGGAGCAGTCGACGAAGAGCGTTCCCGGGCGGGCGGCGGGCAGCAGGTCGGCGTAGGCGGCCAGTACGTGCCGGCCGGCCGGCAGCATGCTGATGACGACGTCGGCCTCCCGCACCGCCTCGGTCGCGGACGGCGCCGGACGGACGCCGCCCTGCTCCGCCCGCCGCAGCGCCTCCGGCGCCAGGTCGTAGCCGGTCACGGTGTGTCCGGCCGTGGCGAGGTTGGCGGCCATCGGGCCGCCCATGTTGCCGAGTCCGATGAATCCGATGACTCCGTTGACTCCGTTGAATCCGTTGCGGTGGGTCACCAGCGCTCCAGGGGTGTGGTGGGGGCCAGGCCGAGTTCCCGGTCGCCGAGCGGGGCGAAGTAGCGGGCCACCGCGGCGGGCCCGACGGCGCTCAGCGTCGACGGGTTCCATCGCGGGGAACGGTCCTTGTCGATGACCTGGGCGCGGATCCCCTCGGCCAGGTCCGGTGTGGAGAGCGCCGCGCAGGAGGTCCGGTACTCCTGGTCGAGCACCGCCTCCAGCGGACCGAGGGTGCGGGCCCGGCGCAGCGCCGCCAGGGTGGCCTTCACGGCGGCGGGCGAGTTGGCGGCGATCCGGTCCGCGGCCTTCTTGGCCTCCGGTTCGCCGCTGTCCCGCAGGCGGTCGAGGATCTCCTCCACGGTGTCGGCCCCGTAGCAGTGGTCGATCCAGGCCCGCCGGCCGTCCAGCACGCCGGCCGGTGCGGGCCCGACGTTGCGTTCGAGGGCGTCGTGCACGGGGAGTTCGGCCAGGTCGTCCAGCAGCGCGGGCAGCCGCTCGGCCGGGACGAAGTGGTCGGCGAGGCCGCACAGCAGCGCGTCACCGGCCTCGACGGAACCTGCGGTCAGGGCCAGGTGGGTGCCCGACTCGCCGGGTGCGAGGGCGAGCAGGTAGGTGCCGCCGACGTCGGGGACGAAGCCGATGCCGGCCTCGGGCATGGCGACGCGCGTGGTCTCGGTGACGATCCGGACGCTGCCGTGGGCGGAGACCCCGACCCCGCCGCCCATCACGATGCCGCTCATGAGCGCGACGTAGGGCTTGGGGTAGCGGGCGATGCGGGCGTTGAGGCGGTACTCGTCGCGCCAGAACTCCTCGACGGCGCCCGGGTCCGCGCCGGTGGCGGCGCGGTGGATGGCGACGATGTCGCCGCCGGCGCAGAAGGCCCGCTCACCGGCGCCGGTGATGACCACGGTCGCGACCCGCTCGTCCTCCTCCCACGCGTCCAGCGCTTCGGAGATCCTGCGCACCATGCCGTGGGTGAGGGCGTTCAGGGCCGCGGGGCGGTTGAGGACGATCAGGCCCGCCCGGCCCTCGCGGTGGACCAGGACCTCGTCGAGGTCGGTCCCGGCCATCACGCGGCCCCGATCAGGCCGCGGGCGACGATGACGCGCATGATCTCGTTGGTTCCTTCCAGGATCTGGTGCACCCGCAGGTCGCGGACGATCTTCTCGATGCCGTACTCGGCCAGGTAGCCGTAGCCGCCGTGCAGTTGGAGCGCCTGGTTGGCGACCTCGAAGCCGGTGTCGGTGGCGTGCCGCTTGGCCATCGCGCACAGCTCCGGGGCCCTCGGGTCCCCCCGGTCAAGCGCCGAGGCGGCCCGCCAGAGCAGCGATCTGGCCGCCTCCAGCTCCGTGGCCATGTCGGCGAGCCGGAACTGCAGCGCCTGGGCGTGCAGCAGCCGGGCGCCGAACGCCTCGCGGTCCGCCAGGTAGCCGGTGGCCCGTTCCAGGGCGTCCTGCGCTCCGCCGAGGGAGCAGGCGGCGATGCCGAGCCGGCCTCCGTTCAGCCCGTTCATGGCGATCCGGAAGCCCTCGCCCTCGGCTCCGAGGAGGCGGTCGGCCGGGAGCCGGACGCCGTCCAGGAGCACCTGGCGGGTGGGCTGGGCGTTCCAGCCCATCTTCTTCTCGTCGGGACCGAACGAGACGCCGGCGTCCTCGCGTTCGACGACGAACGCGGACACCCCGCCGGCCCCCGGCCCGCCGGTGCGGGCCATCACCAGGTAGATCCGGGAGACGCCGGCACCCGAGATGAACTGCTTGACGCCGTCGAGGACCCAGTGGTCCCCGTCCCGGCGGGCCCGGGTGGTCAGTGCCGCCGCGTCCGAGCCCGCGCCGGGCTCGGTGAGGCAGTAGCTGGCGGGGGTCGCCATGGCGCTGAGACCCGGCAGCCACCGGGCGCGCTGGGCGTCGTCGCCGTAGCGGTCGATCATCCAGGCGACCATGTTGTGGATGGACAGGTAGGCGGCGATGGACGGGCAGCCGGTGGCCAGCGCCTCGAACACGAGCACGCCGTCGGCGCGGGTGAGTCCGGAGCCGCCGGACTCCTCGCGGACGTAGACGCCGGCCAGGCCGACGTCCGCCGCCTTGCGCAGCACGTCCACCGGGAAGTGCTTGGCCTGGTCCCACGCGACCGCGTTCGGCGCCAGGTGTTCGCGGGCGAAGGCCCGGGTGGTCGCCGCGATGGCGAGCTGGTCCTCTGTGAGGTCGTGCACGACGCCCTCAGCCCATCGTCGGGATGGTGAAGCTCGCGCCCTCCTTGACCCCGGAGGGCCAGCGCGAGGTGACGGTGCGGGTGCGGGTGTAGAAGCGGATCGAGTCCGGCCCGTGCTGGTTGAGGTCGCCGAACCCGGAGCGCTTCCAGCCGCCGAAGGTGTGGTACGCGACCGGCACGGGGATCGGCACGTTGACGCCGACCATGCCGGTGTTCACCCGGCGGGCGAAGTCCCGTGCCGTGTCGCCGTCCCGGGTGTAGATGGCCACGCCGTTGCCGAACTCGTGCTCGCTGGGCAGGCGCAGCGCCTCCTCGTAGTCGGCGGCGCGGAGCACGGTCAGGACGGGGCCGAAGATCTCCTCCCGGTAGATCCGCATGTCGGGAGTCACCCGGTCGAACAGCGAGGCGCCGAGGAAGTAGCCGCCCTCGTGCCCCTCCAGCCGGAAGTCGCGCCCGTCGACCACGAGTTCGGCGCCCTCCTCGACCCCGAGGTCGAGGTAGCCGCGGACTCGCTCCAGCGCGTCGGCGCCGACCAGCGGGCCGAAGTCCGCCGCCGGGTCGTCCGAGCGCCCGACCTTCAGCGCGGCGATCCGCTCGACCAGTTTGGCCACCAGGGCGTCGGCGGTCTCCTCCCCCACCGGGACGGCCACCGAGATCGCCATGCAGCGCTCGCCGGCCGAGCCGTAGCCGGCGCCGATCAGGGCGTCCGCGGCCTGGTCGAGGTCGGCGTCCGGCATCACGATCAGGTGGTTCTTGGCGCCGCCGAAGCACTGCGCCCGCTTCCCGTGCGCGGCGGCGGTGGCGTAGACGTACTGGGCGATCGGCGTGGAGCCGACGAACCCGACCGCCTGCACCCGCGGGTCCTCCAGCAGGGTGTCCACGGCCTCCTTGCCGCCGTTGACCACGTTCAGCACGCCCGGCGGCAGCCCGGCCTCCAGGAACAGCTCGGCCAGGCGCAGCGGCACCGAGGGGTCGCGCTCCGAGGGCTTGAGGACGAAGGCGTTGCCGCAGGCGAGGGCGGGTGCGGCCTTCCAGAGCGGGATCATCGCCGGGAAGTTGAACGGCGTGATGCCCGCGACCACGCCGAGCGGCTGGCGCATCGAGTACACGTCGATGCCGGTGCCCGCGTTGTCGCTGAACTCGCCCTTCAGCAGGTGCGGGATGCCGGCGGCGAACTCGACGACCTCCAGGCCGCGCTGGATGTCCCCGTGGGCGTCGGCCACGGTCTTGCCGTGCTCGGCGGACAGCAGCCGGGCCAGTTCCTCCTTCTCCTGCTCGACGAGCTGGAGGAAGCGCAGCAGGACGCGGGCCCGCCGCTGCGGGTTCCAGGCCGCCCACGCGGGCTGGGCCTGCGCGGCGTCGGCGATCACCGCCTCGACCTCGGCCCGGCTCGCCAGCGGCACCCGGGCCTGCACCCGGCCGGTGTTGGGGTCGTACACGTCGCCGAAGCGACCGGAGGTGCCGGCGGTGGGCTTGCCGGCGACGAAGTGGGTCAGTTCTCGGACCATCGGGTTCCTTCTCTCGACAGGGGTGGGGAGAGGAGGAGGATCGGAGGCCGCCGCGGGTCGGCGGGCACACGGTGGTGCGCCCCGCGGCACGGGCGTGCGGCGGCGGAACGGAACGTCAGGGCGTGGACGCCCCGGCGGCCGTGGGCACGGGACAACCAGGAGCGGCAGTGGAGCGGGAGCAGCCCGGGGTCATGCGTGTCGTCTCCATCCTCGTGGAAAACACGGAACACCCGCGGCCGGTATCCTGACTCCCGGATCACCGCACGCCCCCAGGCCTTCCCGGCTGGCTGCCAGTGGCCTTCGTCTGCGAGGACGAACTCCCCGGTCACAGTGGCGGGACCGTGCCGGACTCACACCGGCTTCCCTGACACCGCGGACCTGCCATCGACCATATAGTTGGACGTCCTAGTAAGTCCAGAGGCCCGCACGCGCGTTGCGCCACCGGCTTTCCACCGCGCCGAGCGACACGCGACCGGACGGGGTCCGCGATCAGGCGCCCGGCAGCGCGGGGCCACGAGCCCGTAAAGTTAGCTGAGGCACACCTAAGCAACACAGGCCGAGCCCATCCTCGCCATACCGGCGCGGGTGGGCCTCGACTGCCGACCGCTGTCGGCGCCGGGGGTGTGTCTGCCGGGAGTGTCGGGACAGGGAGAACGATGTGAGGGACGGTCGGGACGCCAGGCGTCCGCACGGGGAGCTGGTCGCGGACGTGCTGGCGGTGTTGTGGGCGGCCGGCGAGCCGCTGACCGCCCAGCAGGTCAAGGCGGCGCTGGACCACGGGCTGGCCCGCACCACCGTGGCGACGATCCTCACCCGCCTGCACGAGAAGGGGACCCTGGTCCGCAGCCGCCCCGCGCGGTCCTTCGCCTACGCCCCGGTGGAGGACGCCGCCGGGCTGGCGGCCGGGCGCATGCGCCGGGAGTTGGAGAAGGAACCCCAGCGGGACCTCGTGCTGAAGCGGTTCGTCTCCTCCCTGTCCGAGGACGACGAGGACGTCCTGCGCCGTCTGCTCCTCGATGCCGAGACCGAGGCCGAGGCCCAGACCGATGCCGCTGCCGAGGCCGCGACCGCGACCGCGACCGCGACCGCGACCGCGACGGACTCCGGCAGGCCCGAGCCCGAGGACGACGCATGGGCCTGATCCTGGTGGTCGTCGCCCTGGCCCTGCTGCTCCCCTGGGCCGCGGCGCCCGCCGCCCGCCGCCTGGCTCCGCTGCTCCCCCCGCGCGAGGCCTCGCTCGCACTCACGGGCGCGGCCGCCCTGCTGGCGGGCGGCACCGTCGCGGCACTCGTCGGGCTGTTCCACGTCCCGTTCCTGGCAGGACTGGAGCACCTGCCGCTGTCCGACGTCGTCACCCGGTGGCCCGCCGTGGTACCGGTGTCCTGCGCCGCCGGGGCCGCGCTGGCCGTCCAGGCGGTACGGCTGACGCTGCGGTGGCGCGGGCACCGCGTGCTCCTCGCCCGCGCCTGGGGCCTGACCGCCGATGCCACGAGCGACGGCGACCTGCTCGTGGTCGCGGGCAAGGAGCCCGAGGCCTTCGCCCTGCCCGGCCACCGGGGGCGCCCCGGCCGCGTCGTCGTCTCGACCGGCATGCTGAGCGCGCTGGGCCCGGCGGAGCGCGCGGTGCTCCTCGCCCACGAGCGCGCCCACCTGCGCGGGCGCCACCACCTGCTGTCCGTCGCCGCCGACCTCGCCGCCGCCGTACACCCGGCGCTGGCCCGGCTGCGGGCCGACCTCGACTACCACCTGGAGCGCTGGGCCGACGAGCGGGCCGCCGCCGCGGTCGCCGACCGGCGCACCGCCGCGACCGCCATCGCCCGGGCGGCCCTGGCCGGATCGCCGGCCGCCCACCGGGGCGCCGGGCCCCTGCTGTCCGTGAACACCGGCCCCGTGCCCCAGCGCGTCCAGGCCCTCCTGGGCCCCGAACCCGCCCGCCCGACCGGCCGCAGGGCGCACGCCGCCGTCGCCCTGGTCGCCGCCGTCACGGTCGCGGCCCTGCTCGGCCTGGCCCTGGCCTACGGGCTGCACGAGTACGTCGAGTACGCGGCCCGGACCTTGAGGGCTCACGGCACGGTCTGACGACATCGATGTAGACCAACCGTGCGGGTCCGGGTATCGTGAGGCTCGGCTTACCCGCGCGGGCCTTGGCGCAGCCGCCCGCCGGCGATTCGGAGGCCGTGTCCACCCCGGCCTCCGGGCTCGGCACCCCCGCGCGGTGCCGCCACCACGGCCCCGACCCGAGAACACGGCGGCCACCGGACGATGGGACCTGGTGTGTACGACGGGAGGACGGGCTCGACGAGCCCCTTCGAACAGACCGTCTACCTCCTGTCGACGGCCGGCCGGGCGGTCGACCGGCTGCTCGCCGACCGGCTCGACGCGAGGGGACTGGGCCCGGCCCACCAGGCGCTGCTGTCCACCCTCTCCCGGCTGGGGCCGCACGGGCGCCGTGACCTCGCCGAGCACGCCGCCGCACCCGAGACCGACTCCGCCCGGGCACTGGACGACCTCCTGTCGGCAGGCCTGGTGCACTCCATGGTCGTCCAGATCGGCGGGCGGCAGGAGGTGCTGACGATCACCCCGGCCGGGCAGGCCGCGCTGGACGTGCTGCACGACGACGCGTCCGCCGTACAGGGCGACCTGCTCGCCTCGTTGACGAAGGGCCAGCGCACCGAACTCAACTCCCTGCTGCGGCGGGTGTGCACGGCGGCTGCCCGCGGCGCGGGGCGCCGCACACCCTCGCGGCCGGGCCCCGAGCGGGAGCTCATCGGCGGACAGCGCCGACGGTGGGTCGCCGAGTAGGGGTCAGCGGATGCCCGCGGGGTGCTGCGCCGTGAGCGGTGCGGGGTGGGGGCCCGCGAGAGGCAGGACGTGGTCGGCGCGGCCGGTGACGAGGGGGAGGTCGTGGCTGACGAGGACCACCGCCAGGCCCCGGCTGGTGCGCAGGTCGTCGAGGAGTTCCATGAGCGCGGCGGCGGTGTCGGTGTCGAGGGCGGAGGTGACCTCGTCGCAGAGCAGGACGTCGGGTTCGGCGGCCAGGGCGCGGGCGAGGGAGACGCGCTGGCGTTGGCCCCCGGAGAGTTCGTGGGGGTGGCGGGTCGCGTGGTGCGGGGGCAGGCCGACGGCGGTGAGCAGGTCGGCGACGCGCTCCTCGCACCGGGCGGCGGGAAGGCCGAAGTGCAGCTTCAGCGGCCGGGTGAGGGTGGCACCGACGGTGTGGGCCGGGTTGAGGGCGCCGAGGGGGTTCTGGGGGACGAGCTGGATGCGGCGGCGCTGGTCGCGGCTGCGGCGCCGGTAGGACGGGGCCAGGTGCTCGCCGTGGAGGATGACGCTGCCGGACTCGGGCCGGTGAAGGCCGGCCAGGGTGCGGAGCAGCGTGGTCTTGCCGCATCCGGACGGGCCGGTGATCCCGGTCAGCGTGCCGGGCATCAGGACGAGGTCGACGGCGGCGAAGACGCGGTGGCGGGTGCGGGCCGTACCGATGCCGGCGCTGAGCGCCTTCACCTCCACGACGGGCGGCATCTCGGCGGCCCGGGTACGAACGCGCGCGGCCTGCGCGCCCGTCGCCGACGCAGCCCCGGCCGGGACTGCGGCAGGGCGGTCGGGCCCCAGGGCCAGAACGTCGTCCGCGCAGCGGGCGACGAAGTCGGGGTCGTGGCTGGTGAGGGCGATGGCGAGGCCGTCGGAGTCGGCGATCTCACGCAGCAGGTCGGCGATGTCGTCGCGCAGCGCCGCATCGAGGCCGGCGGTGGGTTCGTCGAGGAGGAGGATCTCGGGCCGTCGGGCGAGGGCGCGGGCAAGCGCGACACGCCGCTGCTGACCGCCGGACAGGCCCGCGGGGCGGCGGTGTTCGAGGCGCTCGCCGACCGGCAGGCGGACCGCGCGCAGCAGGTCGGGTACGGAGGTCCGGCGGCGGTCGGCGGCGGTCTCGGTCAGGAGGCGGTCGACGCGCATGCGCGGGTTGAGGTCCGAGCCGGGGTCCTGGCCGACGAAGGCGAGCTGGTGGCGGCGGAGGCGGCGCAGGTCCTCGGGCGGGAGGGCGAGGATGTCGTGGCCGAGGACGTCGAGGGTGCCGGTGGTGACGCGGGCGCCCGGCGGGAGGGCTCCGACGAGGGCGCGCAGGAGGGTGGTCTTGCCGGCGCCGGAGGGGCCGGTGATGGCGGTGACGCGGCCCGGGGTGAGGGTGAGGGTGGCGTCGGTGAGCAGGGGCGTGTCCGCGAGGGTGATGGACAGGCCCGTGGCGCGGGCGGCGGGGGCGGCGGTGCTCACAGCGGGGTCTCCGGGGTCGGCCGGGCGGGGACGAGGGCTTCGGCGGCGAGGTTGACACTGATGGCGAGCAGCCCGATGGCCAGGCACGGCGCGCCGACCGCCCAGGGGTTGAGGGTGATCCCGGCGGCGTTCTCGCGGATCATCAACGCCCAGTCGGCTTCCGGGGGTTGGGGGCCGAGCTGGAGGAAGGCGGCGACCGAGACGATGTAGACGCCTTCGACGAAGCGCAGGCCGAACAGGGCGAGGAGGGTGGAGCGCAGGTTGGGCAGCACCTCGCGGACCGTCAGGTGCCACAGGCGTTCGCCGCCGACGGCCGCGGCCTCGACGTAGCCGGTGGCGGCGATGGGGGCGGCTGCCGCGGCGACGATGCGCACCGCGTAGGGAATGCCCAGGAGGGTGGCGGCGGCCGCGACGGCCAGGCGTCCCCCGGCGGGCCAGGCCAGGGCGATGAGCATGATGGCGAGGACGGAGGGCAGGAGGATCGTCAGGTCGGCGGCGCGTTCGATCCACCGGCCGAGCCGGGGCCGCAGGACGGCGAGGATGCCGAGGACGGTGGCCGCCGCCGTGACGACCAGGGCGATGGCCACGGCGGTGGCGATCAGGGGCGCGCCGCCGGTCAGCAGGCGGCTGAGGACGTCGCGGCCGAGCTGGTCACCGCCGAGCGGCGCGTCGCCGCCGGCTTCGGCGTAGGGGAAGGTGACGGGGGTGTCGATGGGGTGCGGGGCGAGGAGCGGTCCGGCGAGGGCGAGGAGGACGAGCAGGAGCGCGGGCACGGCGCGGACGAGCACGCGCCTGCTTCGCCGGGTGGCGGGCGCGGGGGCCGCTGCGGTCGGGGCATCGGCGGTCATCGGCGCTCCTCTCCGAGGGCGGTGGTGCGGATGAGGTCGGCCAGCATCAGGAGCAGGCTGATGGCGGCGCCTGCCGCGGCCACGACTCCGGCGACGAGCGGGGTGTCGCGGTCGGCGATGGCCCCGGCCAGGACGGCGCCGATGCCGGGGTAGTTGAAGAGGGTCTCGACGACGACGGTGCCGCCCAGCAGCATGCCGGCGGAGGTGGCGATGCCGACGGCGATGGCGGACAGGGCGCCGGGGAGCATGTGGTGGCTGAGGATGCGTCGGCGCGCGAGGCCGTCGAGGACGGCGGCCTGGACGTGCGGCAGCGCGGCCTGGTCGGCGAGCGCGCCGCGCACGATGCGGGTGTTCCAGCCGATCTGGGGGATGGCCAGCGAGAGCACCGGCAGGACGAGCATGGTCCAGGACTCGGGGGCTCCGTCGGGGCCGGTGAGGGTGACGGCGGGCAGCCAGCCGGTCCACTGGGACAGCAGGAGCAGGAGCGCGACGGAGACGACGAACTCCGGGAGGGCGAACGCGGCGGTGGAGGCGGCGTCGATGGCGCGGTCGGTGCGTCCGCCGGGGCGCAGGGCGGCCCGGCTCCCGAGCGCGAGGGCGCCGACGGTGCTCAGGGCGAGGGCGAGGGTGCCCAGGAGCAGGGTGTTGGGGAAGGGGCCGGCGAGGATGTCGGTGACGTGCTGGCCGCGCGCGGTGACGCCGAGGTCGCCGGTGGGCAGGCCGGTCATCCAGTCCCAGAAGCGTTCGGCCACCGGGCGGTCGAGCCCGAGGGCGCTGCGGCGGGCGGCGAGGTCGGCGGCGGTGACCCCGCGCTCGGCGGTCGCGCCGGCGGCGTCGCCCGGGAGCAGCTCGACGGCGGCGAAGACGCCGGCGAGCAGGACGGCGAGCAGGGCCAGGCGCCGGGCCGCCTGACGGGCGACCCGGCCCGCACCGGGGAGGATGCGGGCCGGGACGCCCTGCGGCGCGCGGGCGCCGGCCGGCTGAAGCGTGGTCAACGCGCCAGCCAGGTCTTCTCGAGCTGGACGCGGCCGTAGCCGGGAAGCCTGGGCAGGTCGCGCACGGCGGCTCCGGCGAGGTCGATGCCGTCGGCCATGCCCCACAGCAGGTAGCCGGACCGGGCGAACTCGATCTCCTGGAGCCGGTGCAGCAGTTTGTCGCGCGCGGCGGCATCGGCGGTGCCCATGGCCGTGCGGTAGGCCTCGTCGAATGCGGGGTCCTTGAAGGCGGACTCGTTCTGGCCGGCGTCGGAGAGCATCGTCTTGGAGGCGAAGAAGACGACCGAGTCGTTGGTGCCCCAGTACGTCGTGTAGAGCGGCGCCTTGAGCCAGGTGGCGTCCCAGAAGGTCTTGGAGTCCTGCTTCACGACGTTGATCTTCACGCCGGCCTCGCGGACCTGGGTGGCGAAGAGGGTCGCGGACTCGGCGAGGCCGGAGACGTCCTCGGTGGTGATCAGGTCGTAGGTCCGGGAGGTGTCGAACCCGGCGTCGGAGAGCAGCTGCCTGGCCTTGGCGAGGTCGCGCCCCCGCTGCGGTATGTCCTTGGCGAAGGCGGGGTCGCCGGTGCCGAGGACGTCGTTGGCGACGCTGCCGTAGCCGGAGAGGACCTGCTTGACCATGGCGTCGCGGTCGACCGCCAGCTTCAGGGCCTCGCGCACCCTCGCGTCGGCGAACGGGCCGTCGGCGGTACGCATGACGACGGGCATCGCCATGTCGTTGGGGCGGCGCAGGATCTGGACGTCCTTGCGGGCCTCGGCGGTGCGGGCGGCGACGGCGCCGACGTTGGAGGCGAGGTCGATCTGCCCGGCGAGCAGGGCGTTGGCCATGGCCTGCGGGCTCTCGAACAGGCGCACCTCGACGGCGTCGAGCAGCACCTTGCCGCCGTACCAGTTGTCGTTGCGCACCAGCCGGGCGTTGCCGTCGCGGTACCAGTCGAGCTTGAACGGGCCGGTGCCGGGGGCGCCGGCGATCGCGTCGTCCTTGGTGTCCTTCTTCAGGACGAAGGTGGTCAGGCGGGTCAGCAGCGGCAGATCCGCGTTGGGGTAGTCGGAGACCAGGACCACGGTCTTCGCGTCCTCGGCGCTGATGCCCTCGGGCTGGATGCCGGGCAGCCGGCTCTTGCCCGCCGGGGTGTTGCGCAGGCGCTGCAACGACCAGACCACGTCGGCGGCGGTGACCGGGGTGCCGTCGTGGAACGTCGCGCCGTCGGCGATCGTGAAGCGCCAGGTCTTCAGGTCCTCCGACGGCTTCCAGGAGGCCAGGCGCGGGACGGTGTTGGCGGTGGATCCGGGAACGGCCAGCGTGTCGTAGAGCAGGCTGATGATCAGGTAGTCGCTCTCGTTGGCCTGCGTGCCGTGCGGGTCGCGGGTGACCGCGGAGGCCTTGCCGAGAGCGCCGACCTTCAGCGTCCCCCCGGCGCGGGGCCGCGAGGACGCCGAGCCCGCGGATGCGGCGTCCCTGGATCCGCCCGCGCCACTGCCGCAGGCGGCGAGCGCGCCGGCCGCCCCGACACCGGCACCGACCCACAGCAGCTGTCGTCTGGTGACGCCCACGTTCGTTCCTCGATTCGGGTTGAGCTCGATTTGCTTAGGCTTACCTACCCTAAGTTTGAGACAGGTCGCAAGCCGCCCGACGGAGCGCACCGACCCACCGGGCGTGCGCCTCCCTGCCGCAAATGGCAATCCGAGCAGCGGAGTTGGCCCTGCGCGGCAGGTGCGCCGCCACCCCGAACTGAGACTACGTAAATGTAGACATCTGGCCGGGTAAGGCTTGCCTTACCTCGAAGTCGTTGTTACGTTTCCTGCCGTCCGGCCGTCGGAGCCGACCCGGACCCCACGCCTCACGCGCTGCTCCCGCCCGCCGTCCCGCACCGGCGCGGTGATGCCGCGTGCCCGCACCACCTCCTCCCCAGCCCTGCCCATGGAAGGCCCCGTCGTGCCCACCTGCCCTGCCCCGGTACGCCGCCTCGACCCCGCCGCCACCGCGGAACTGACCGCCACCGCCGCCAAGCTGCTGGACTTCCACGGCTCTGCGACCAGTCCCCACCTGCTGGCCGACCTGCCCGTGATGTGCGCCCAGCTCAGCCGCGAACTCCGGCACGCGCTGCGACCCGTGGACACCGCCGACGGCCTGTTCGTGCTGCGCGGACTGCACCCGGACGACGCGGAGCTGGGCCCGACGCCCGGCCACTGGTCGACCGTCGGGGACGCGGGCGCGCTGTGGGACGTGGTCCTGCTGCTCGTCTCCACGCTGATGGGGACCCCGATCGCCTGGGACGGCCAGCAGGAAGGCCGGTTCGTGCACAACATCGTGCCCTCGCCCGGCCACGAGAGCGAGCAGACCGGTGCCTCCAGCTCCGTCCTGCTCACCCCGCACACCGAGGACGCCTTCCACCCCGGCCGCGCCCACCTGCTCCTGCTGTGCTGCATGCGCAACCACGACGACATCGCCACCACCGCGGCCAGCATCCGCCTCACCGACCTCGCCGACGAGGACGTCGACCAGCTCAAGCGTCCGATCGTGCCGATCCTGCCCGACGACGCCTACGAGCAGGCCCGGCAGTTCGCCGGCCGACCCGCACCGGTGCCCACCCTCTTCGCGGCACCCGAGGGCCTGACCATGCGCTTCGACCCCGCCTACACGCCGGTCGAGGACGCCGACGAAACCTGGCGCGCGGCCTACCGGCGCCTGGAGGACGAACTCGCCCGCGTCTCGGTGGCGGTGAGCCTGGAGCCGGGCGACGTGCTGGTCGTCGACAACGACATCGTCGTCCACGGCCGCGTCCCCTTCCGGGCACGCTACGACGGCACCGACCGCTGGCTCAAGCGCGCCTCCGTGCGCGTCGAGGGCCGACCCACCCGCCCGGTCGCCGAACACGACGAACACGGCTACGGCCAGGCCGCCCTCACCGCCTGACCCGCCTTACCGCCTTACCGCCTTCCTGCCATACCGACTTACCGCCTTCCAGATGCCGCCTCACCCATCCGAAAGGGCACCCCCGTGGACCGGGACGACACCACCCTGCGCGTACTCTCCACCAGCGACCTCGCCGGCCTGGACATCACCCTGACCGACGTCGTCGACACCGTCGAACAGGCCTACCGCACCCTGGCCGCGGGCCAGTCCGACAACCCGCGCAAACTCACCGTCAAACCCGCCGACGGACACTCCGTCTCCTACGCCATGCTCGGCCGCGACGGGGCGCGCAACGTCGTCGCCATCAAGACCTCGTACAAGCACGGCCTCGACAAGGGCCGCGAGGAACAGCACTACTACACGACGCTGACCGTCTACGACGACGTCACCGGCCTACCGGTCGCCATGATGGACTGCTCGCGCATCGGCTCACTCCGCACCCCGGCCGTCTCCGCCCTGCTGGCCCGTGAGTGCGCCTCCCCCGACGCCTCCACGGCGCTGGTGATCGGCACGGGCACGCAGGGCCGCCTCGCGCTGCCGTTCCTGCTCACCACCCTGCCGAAGCTGGAGCGGCTGCTGCTGGCCGGCACCCACCCCGACGGCACAGCCGCCGTCCGCCGGGAGCTGGAGCGCCACTTCCCCGGCCGTGAGCTGGAGTTGGTCACCGACCTCGAGCGCGCCGCGCACGACGCGGACGTCATCGTCGCCACCGCCGGCGCTCACACCCGCGCCGCCGTCGAGGCCGACTGGCTGAAGCCCGGCGCGACCGCGATCCTCGTCGGCCACGGCCTCGCACCGTCCACGCTGCACCGGGCCGACCGCGTGATCGCCACCAGCGAGGCCCAGATGCGCGTCACCGGCACCGACATGGCCGACGCCGACGGCAACCTGCCCGTCGTCGACCTGGAGCTGCCCGCCGCCATCTCCGGCGCCTCCCAGGCCCGTACCGCACCCGACCAGCGGATCTTCGCCTACAACAGCGGCCTGGTCGTCACCGACATCGCGCTGGGCCACCGCTTCGCCCAGCTCGCCGCCGACCAGAACCTCGGCACCGAGGTCGCGCTGTGGCGCTGACCCTTCCCGCCCACCCCGACCCCCTCCACGACAGGATCGCGGCCGGAGACCTCCTGCACGACCTCTCCCACGCCTTCGGCGGACCGTTCCACTTCGTGCTGCCCGAACGCTTCGACGCCAACCTCGCGGCCTTCCGGGCCGCGCTCGACGAAGCGCGGGTGGCGGGCACGGTGTACTTCGCGAAGAAGGCCAACAAGGCCGCCGCGTTCGTCGAACGCTGCGCCCACGCGGGAGCCGGCGTGGACGTCGCCAGCCACGGCGAGCTGCGCGAAGCCCTCGGCCACGGTGTACGCGGCGAGGACATCGTCGTCACCGGCCCCGCCAAAGCCGAGCCGCTGCTGCGCGTCGCGGCCCTCCAAGGCGCACTGACAGCCGTCGACTCCCTCGACGAACTGAGCCGCATCCTGCACCTGGACGTCCCCCGACCCGTCCGCATCCTGCTGCGCCGCTTCCCGCCCACCCACCCCGGGAGCCGCTTCGGCCTCACCGACGACCAGCTCGACACCGCGCTGCTGCGCTGCGCCGCGGCGAAGGAGCGGGTCCGGATGGAGGGCTTCAGCTTCCACCTGTCCGGCTACGACGTGCAGCCCCGCACCGACCTCGCCGGAGAGCTCGTCGAACTCTGCCTCAAGGCACGGCTCCTGGGGCTGCAGGCCGACCGGATCAGCATCGGCGGCGGCTTCGCCGTCGACTACGTGCCCGCCCAGGCCTGGCGCACCTTCCTCGCCGAGCAGGGCCCCGACGACTACCACGCCCGCAAGTCCTTCAGCACGAGCGACTTCTACCCCTACCACTCGCCCGTCGCCGGGGCCGATGCCCTGCGGGCCGTCCTCGCCGCCCGCCCCCACGGCACGGGTGACTCGCTGGCCGGGCGGCTGCGGGAGGCGGGCGTGAAGCTGCTGCTGGAACCCGGACGCGCCCTGCTGGCCGGGGCCGGCTCCTCGGTGTTCGCCGTCCAGGGCGTCAAGGACCGCTCCGGGTACGGGATCGTCACCGTCGCCGGCACCAGCCTGAGCCTGTCCGAGCAGTGGTTCAACAGCGAGTTCCTGCCCGACCCCCTGCTCCTCACCCCGCACCCCGGCCAGGACGACGAGGAGTACCGGGCGTGCGTGGGCGGGGCCAGCTGCCTCGACTCCGACCTGCTCACCTGGCGCAAGATCGCCTTCCCCCGCCGCCCCCGGGTCGGCGACCTGCTCGTCTACCCCAACACCGCCGGCTACCAGATGGACTCGAACGAGTCCCCCTTCCACGACCTCCCCCTGCCGGCCAAGGTCGTCATCCACCACGAGAACGGCCGGCCGCGCTGGCGCCTCGACCGCCGACCGGCCCTGTGACCCCACGCCACCCCGCTCCCGAGAGGGCCCTCCCTGCCATGACCGACGCTCTCCACCGCCCCCCGGTGGTCACCCGGATGACCGACCTCATCGGCTGCACCCCGCTGTTCGAGCTCGCCCGCGCCGACAACGGCGCCCGCCTCCTGCTGAAGCTGGAGATGTTCAACCCCACCGGCAGCGCCAAGATCCGCATGGCCCGGCAGATGGTCCTCGACGCCGAGGAACGCGGCCTGCTGCGCGAGGGCGGCCACATCATCGAGTCCACCTCCGGCAACACCGGCCTCGGGCTGGCCGTCGTCGCCGCCGAGCGCGGCCACCGCTTCACCGCCGTCGTCGACAACCACGCCGCCACCGACAAGCTGCGCGGCATGAAGGCGATGGGCACCGAGCTCGTGTACGTCGACGCCGACACCGACGGCGAGGAGCTCCACACCGCCGCCCGCGAGGAACTGGCCGAGGAGATGGCCCGCGGCAAGGACAACACGTTCTTCACCGAGCAGCACAACAACCCCAGCAACGCGGTGGGTTACTTCGCGGTCGGCCGGGAGATCGCCCAGGCCCTCGACAACCGGGTCGACGTGCTGATCGGCG
Organism: Kitasatospora sp. NPDC098663; assembly: GCF_044760075.1. Classification (NCBI taxonomy): domain Bacteria; kingdom Bacillati; phylum Actinomycetota; class Actinomycetes; order Kitasatosporales; family Streptomycetaceae; genus Kitasatospora; species Kitasatospora sp. NPDC098663. Next base: position 207,221 of record NZ_JBIWAP010000005.1, read on the forward strand.
CGGTCGGCACCGGCGGCGGCCTGTGCGGCACCGCCCGCGAGCTCAGGAAGTACGTGCCCGGTGTCTCGGTCGTCGGTGTCGAGCCGAAGGGCTCGATCGCCTTCGGCCCGCCCGCCCACGACTACTACCAGTCCGGCACCGGCACCCCCGAGGGCGCCACCATCGGCCTGCTCGTCGACTACGACCTCATCGACGAGGGCGTCAAGGTCGGCGACGTCGAGGCCTTCGCCACCGCCCGCGTCGTCGCCCGCCGCACCGGCCTGCTCATCGGCGGCTCCGCCGGCGGCGTCGTCCACGACGCCCTGGCCCGCCTGACGACCCTTCCGCCGGACGCCGTCATGGTCGCGTTCATCAACGACGGCGGCGAGAAGTACATGGATACCGTCTTCAACGACGACTGGATGACCGCCCGCAACCTCGTCGACGAAGCCGTCGAGGCCGAGATCGACGAGTCCCTCGCCAAACTCCGCAGGCCCTGACTTCTGGAGACGTGACCAGAGACGTGACACCCACCATGCAGCAGCTGACCACCCTGGCGCGCGACAGCCGCGCCCTCACCGCCCTCGCCGTGCCGCTCGCCCTCACCCAGCTCGCCCAGGTCGCCCTCACCACCACCGACACGATCATGATGGGTGTCCTGGGCACCGAGGCGCTGGCCGCCGGCGGCCTCGCCCTGGTCATCTTCAACCAGCTCCGCACCATGGGCGTCGGGCTGGTCACCTCCGTCGGCAACCAGGTGGCGGCGGCAGCGGCCCGCGCCGAACGCGGCGCCGAGGAGGCCGGGGCCGCCACCCAACCGGCCACCGGCGCCGCCCCCGAAGCGGCCACCGGCGCCGCCCCCGAAGCGGCCACCGACGCCGACCACGAGGTCCGGGGCCTGGTGCGTGCCGCGATGGCCGTCGCCACCCTCGCCGGCCTGGCCGGCGCCGTCCTGATGGTCCTCATCGGCCAGGCCGCCACCTGGCTCGGCCAGGACGCCACCGTCGCCCACCGCGCCCAGGGCATGCTCGCCGCCCTCGCCCCCGGCCTCGTGCCCTGCCTCTGGTTCCAGGCCGTCCGCCAGTTCACCGTCGGCATGCGCCGCCCCCAGGCCCTGCTGCAGATCACCCTCGCCTCCGTCGCCGTCAACGCCGCCCTCAACTGGGCCTTCATCCACGGCACCTGGGGTCTGCCCCGGCTCGGCCTCACCGGCATCGGCGTCGCCACCAGTAGCGTCTACCTGCTGTCCTTCCTCGCCCTCTACGCCTCCGCCCGCCGCGACCCGCACCTCGCACCCCTGCTCAGCCTCGACTTCTGGCGCGCCGATCCGGCGACCGTCCGCCGCCTGCTCGGTCTGGGCACCCCCATCGCGGCCACCTACGGCTCCGAAGCCGGATTCTTCTCCGTCACCGCCCTGCTCGCCGGCAGCTTCGGCCCGGCCGCGCTCGCCGCCCACACCGCTGTCAACCAGCTCATCTACATCGTCTTCCAGGTCGCCGTCGGCCTCTCCCACGCAGCCTCCATCAACGTCAGCCGCGAACTCGCCCTCGGCGAGCACGCCGCCGCCCGCCGCATCAAGAACACCGCACTCGCCTGCGGCGCCGCCGTCACCACCCTCGTCGGCATCGTCTACCTCACCGTCCCGGACCTCGTCCTGCGCCCCTACTTCGACCCGGACTCGCCCGCCGACCAGCAAGGCCTGGCCATCGCGACCAGCCTCCTCGCCGTGGTCGCCGTCCTGCAGTTCTTCGACTGCGCCCAGAACATCGGCGTCGGACTGCTACGCGGCCTCGACGACACCAGGAGCGGCTTCCGCATCACGCTCATCGGCTACTGGGTCGTCGGCCTGCCCTTCGCGTGGCTCCTCGCCTACCCCCTCGGCGGCGACATCCGCGGCCTCTGGTTCGGGCTGCTCATCGGCCTCGCCACCACCGCCGCCCTCCTCCTGCGCCGCTACAGCCGCACCCTCACCGCGAAGGCCGCTGCGGCGCCCGACGCCGTCTCCGCCGGAGCCTGACCGCCCGCCGGAGGTGCCGGGGCAAGGCCCCACCCCGCCCTCCGGCGGCACGTGTCGTTCCTTCGCGGGCCCCCGCCCCTTGCCGGAACGTTCCGGCATGGCTACATTCTTCATCACGCCAGCAAAGCTGACTGAACTTTCAGTTACATCGCAGGGCCGCGCCAGCACCAGAGAGCAGAAGGAACACCCATGACCACGTCCACCCCCACCGGCCGCACGGCCGCCGGAGGCCCCGCCTCCGGCGCCTCCCGCGCCTGCCGGACGTCCCACCGGCAGACGAGGACGGTCCGCCCGTGACCTCGTACGCCGTTCTCACCTCCTTCGGCTCCCCGCTCGGCTCCCCCGGCCGCACCAAGCCGGCCGAACGCGCACCGCTGCGCGTCGGGCTCGTGCAGATGCGCTGGCACGCCGACCCGTCCGAGCACGACGCCCGGCTGCGCGAGGGCGTGGCACTCGCCGCCGCGCAGGGCGCGACGATGGTGTGCCTGCCCGAGCTGACCCGCAGCCCCTACTTCTGCAACACCGACGACCCGATGGGGGAGGGCGCCGCCCGCTACCTGGAGGACGTCGGGACCGGGCCGACCGCCGGCCTCGCCGCCGAACTCGCCACCGAACTCGGCATCAGCGTCCACGCCTCCCTGTACGAGCGCGCCGAGGACGGCGGCCTCGGCTACAACACGGCCATCTGCGTGGACCGCGACGGCACCCTCGTCGCCAGGACCCGGAAGAACCACATCCCGGCCTTCCCCGGCTACCGCGAGGACCTGTGCTTCCGCCCCGGCGACAGCGGGTTCCCCGTCCTGGCCCACCAGGGCGCCGCCTTCGGCTTCCCCACCTGCTGGGACGAGTGGTTCCCCGAACTCGCCCGCGCCTACGCGCTCGGCGGCGCCGAAGTCCTCGTCCACCCCACCGCCATCGGCTCCGAGGTGGACCTCCCGGACTTCGACACCCGGCCCATGTGGGAGCACGCCATCAGCGCCAACGGCCTCGCCAACGCGCTGTTCATGATCGTGCCCAACCGGATCGGGACGGAGGACCGGTCCACCTTCTACGGCTCGTCGTTCATCTCCGACCCGTACGGCCGGATCCTGCTCCGCGCCCCGCGCGACCGGGCCGCCGTCCTGGTCGCCGACCTCGACCTCGACCAGTGCCGGGACTGGCGGGAGTTCGGCCTCCTGCGCACCCGCCGCCCCGAGCTGTACGCCCCGCTGACCGCGGCGAGCCGCACCGACGCCTGACCGGACGCCCCGGCGCACCCCCGCCGGGGCGTCCCGCCGCCCCGGCGAAGGCCTGCGAGTCGACACTCGCGACACACCGGAGGCCGGATGCGCGCCGGGACTGGCGTCAACCACCTGGCCCAGTAGCGAAGTTGACGTACCCGCCGCGCCGGCCTCAGCCGGTGGCCGCCGGAGTGGGCGAAGCCGCGCCGGTGGGCGGCGCCTGGCAGGGCAGGACGACCATCACACTCACACCCTGGCCAGGCTTCGACGGACCCGCCGAAACGGTGTAGCCGTCGGGCTCGTGGACGGCATCGAACTCCCCGGTGGGCGCGGTGGACTGAGCGTCCGAACCGGACGCCGAGGAGGTGATCCTGAAGCCCTCGCCCGCGAGCTTCTCCCGCAGCGCCCGCAGCACCTCGGGGCGCTGGTCGTCCGTGGCCTTCAGCAGGACCCCCGAGTTGAGCTGGTACGCCTCGCCCTCGTCGGCGATACCCAACCCCCGCCCCGGGCACCTGTAGTAGCCGATGAGCTTGCTCCACGGATCCCGCTCAAGGCCCGTCAGCTCGCGCACGTGGTCGTGGACCCGATCCGTCCGGGCCAGCGCTTCGTCCCGGGACTCGACACGTGTGGGCGCGCTCGGCGTTTGCCGTCCTCCGCCCGGCGACCCCACGGACGAACACGAGCCGAGCACCAGGGCGCCCGACACCATCAACACGGCCGCGCGGGCCGCCCGTGCGGCCGCCACGGACGGCACGGCCGTCGATCTCTTCAACAAGTGCAGTACTCTCCCCCGCTGACAGGTGTGCGTTATACCATCCGGATGCTACGGCACCACCGAGCAGGCTCCGCAGGTGGTACTGAGCACCTCGACGTGGAGCCCGGCCGTCGAGCCCCATGAGCAGGATCGGCGAGCTGTTCCACCGCCGGCCGCGTGGCCGGCCGCAGGTGCGGCGAGGGCCAGGGCGAGCCCCGCGAGCGCGGCTGCCGCCACCGAGATCGGCCGAACGGGTGGGCACCAGCGGCGTCGACATCTTGTGCGCACACGAAGGCAAATCGCCGTGCGTAACTGTGCGCGGGTCCGGCGGCCACACGGTCCGCCGGACGAGCCGACGGCCGCAGCCCTCGCCGCCCCGCACCCCGAACGGAGTCGCCCCCCCATGCGCACCCCCGCTCTCGCCGCCCTCTCGCTGGCGGTCGCCCTGCCCCTGACGGGGTTGGCCGCCACCGGCACAGCCGCCGCCCAGTCCTCCGCCTCCCGAGCGGTGCCGATCACGGAGTGCGAGGGCGTCCCCAAGGTCCACGACGCCGGCGCCGAGAACTACCTCTGCACCCGGAAGGAACTCGGCCCGGTCACCCTGCCGACGGACCCCGTGCTGACCAAACTACTGAAGGGCTACGACCGGCTGGGCGGGGTCACACCGGTGCGCTTCCTGGACTGGTACCGGGACTGGAGGGGGTGGAAGTACCCGGACCACAACGGCTTCACCGACAACAACGGCACCCTCGACATGACCGTACAGAGCATGACGGAGCACCAGAAGCTGGACCGCTTCGGGAACAGCGCCTACGGCTCCTTCCTCGCCCCCGGCGGCACGCCGTTCCCCCAGCGCGCCCTTCCGCCGGACTCCCTCAACGGAGGCGAGGACAACTACCACTGCTTCGAGGTGCAGAGGCCGTTCGACGTCCAACAGGGCCACATCGCGGGCGCCTTCTCCCAGCCGGGCAACGGACTCCAGCAGTGGCTCGACCCGACCCTGAAGCCGGGCGACATCCCGGGCACGTACGACGTCGCCGCCCTCATCACCGCCGGATACCTGACCGAACACGCCGACAAGGACTTCTGCCTGCCGAGCCACAGCCACGCCTGACCCCCACGCGGCCGGACCTGACCCCGCACGCCCGGCAACCGGCCATCGGCCAGCCCCGCCCCGCCCTGCAACCCGCTCGGCGGGGCTAGTCGAAGGATGGGCTGACCGAATCGGAGAGTCCGACCGCATCGAGGTCCTTCGCCAGCCAGTTGTAGGCGAGAGCCGTAGCGGGACTGTCCCCGAACACCGACAGAACCTCACGGACGACGCTCCGGCTCGACCATGCGGCCGATTCGGGGCGGAGGTGGCGGAAGTCGGCCTGGCCGTCGACGGAACCGGACCACGGCCAGGAGTCGGGTTCGGCACGGACGTCTTCCACCCGTGTGACATCGACGTGCGACGAGGAACCGAGCGGCAACGGGACGACGACACGCGAGAACATGGGCCCGAAGTCCAAGCCCCGGTCGGTCCCGGCGGGGGGCCAGCTGATCTTGCAGGCGAACCGCACCGGCAGCGCACCACCGAGGAACAAGGTCCGCCGGACGGGAGACAGGTACTCCGCGACGATGTCCTCGTAGACGGAGAGGGCCCCGGAGTAGACCTGTCCGACCAGGTCGATCAGCACCTCCTTGCTGTACGCACTCGAAATGTCGCCCGTCATCTGCTCCAGCGGGACGTCCGGTACCGGATAGGGGCGGTGGATCAACCCGTCACGCGTGATCGGGAGGCTCTGCTCGACGCACTGGTCGCGGAGTTGCGCCAACTGCCACCGCGGCACGACCTCGCCGCGCCGGAACCGCAGCAGGACGGCGTCCGGCACCTGGCGGAAGATCTCGTCGATCGTGGAGACGACGTCAGGGATCGGAACGGGACGGTGCGGCCATGTGCCACTCTGGTCGGTCAGCAGCCGGGAGAGGCTCCAAGCCTCTTCGAGCCGCGCGGTCGGGTTGTCGGGCAGTGGAAAGGCCCTGTGTTCCAGCACCTGTGCCATGCTGCTCTTCACCCAGGACAGGGAGACCCGCCACGGCCAGGCGGGGACATCGGACGCGACGCTCACGGAACGGACCGAGGTGATCCTCAGCCCGTCCACTTCGCCTCGTTTCAGGTCCGGTGGGGCAGTGGTCTCGAAGAAGCGCTCACGGCCGTCGAAGGCTGTGGGGTCGGCGAACACGAGGCCGAGGCTGCTGGAACTCTCGCTGCCCGATCCGACCCCGATGGGGACCCCTCGGCCGGTTCCGTCCGAACAGCTGAGCAGAGCGCTCGCGCGGCCGACTCCGCCGAGCCAGGCGTCGAGCGTCCCGGACAGGCGCCGGGCGCATTCGAGGGCCTCGGGGTGCGCGACCGTCGATCCGCGGCCGAAGCTCGGGACGGCCTTCTCGGTGATCCATGCGGCCAATCCCGGGTCGACGGCCGTCAGATCGCCCAGCAGAGCCGTCACGCGGTCCCAGGGGCCGCTGGAGACGACGAAGGTCAGGGCGTCCCGCCACCGGTCCCGGCGCTGCGGGGAGAACTCCACGAGCTCCGGCAGTCCGTGGTCCAGGACGTACTGGCCTCCGAAGTACTGTCCCAGCACCGGGAGGGCGAAGGTGAGCGTGCGCTGCCGGTGGACGACCAGTCTGGTCCGGACGAGCCGGAGCTGTTCCTCCCTGGTCCCGGCCTCGCCTGCCGGGACGGCGCCACCGGAGTCCAGGGCGAGCCGGCCGAGTCGGCCGAGCAGGGTGTACGTGTCGTCACCGAGTCCCGGGGCCCGCGCGAGCGCCCGTTCGACGAGGGCGGCGAGGAACTCCCCTCGTGACTGGGGTACATCGGAGCCGGCCTTCCGGCAGTCGGCGGCGATCAGCGCGAAGAGCGGCCGGTGCAGTGCGTCGCGGATCTCGGGGTTGGAGTGCCATGCCAGCGTCCGTGGTGCCCCCACCCTGTCGAGGAGGTCGCGGAGTTCGGTGTCCGAGAGTGCGGGCAGGGTGAGGCAGTCAGTGCTCTGGAGGAGGCTGTCGGGGCGGCTGGTGGCCAGGACCTTCCGGCCGGACCCGCCGTAGGCCCAGGCCCGGAGGTCGTCGAGGATCTCCGCCGAGCGCCCGGCACCGAACTCGTCCAGGCCGTCGAGGAAGACCGTCACCTGGTCGTGGTCGCCGGAGAACCGTGCGAGCTGTTCGTCGAGCGCTCCCAGCAGGTCTGACCCACTCGACTTCACGGTGAGGTGGACCGGCAGCGGCGCGCGGGGGTCGTCGACGGCCCGCAGCACCGACGCCCGGTACTCGCGTTCCAGGGCAACGGTCTTCCCCGAGCCGAAGTCGCCGGTCAGAACGGCGATCCTGCGTCCGCCGTGGAATCGCTCGAACTCCCGGCACACGCCGACGGCGCCGTCGTCGGCCAGCTCCTCCGCCTGTTCGGGTGCCAGCCCCACGGCGAGCCAGCGAGTCACCAGCCGTCCCCGGCTGGCGGACAGGCCGGCGAGGAGCGCGTCCCTCCTGGCCGACCCGCTCGCCGTGTCGTCGCCGGAGGCCGCCCGCCGAACCTGGCGCGCAGCGGCCGCAGCCCTGTGACCGAGGCCGATCGGGCGAGCGAACCCGTCCTCGGACGAGGGGAGTTCGGACCTGCCGTTCAGCTGTCCGATGACGTTCGTGTCGATGTAGTGACCGTTGAACTCGTAGTGGTCCCCCAGGACGATCGTTCCCCCCTGTCCGGGGGACGACAGGATGCCGACCAGTTCGTCGAGGGGAACTCCCGACCATCCGGCCGCGGCATAGCCGTTCTGTGCGGCGACGAGCGCGGACTTCAGACCCATTCGCCAAGGGAATTCCGCGACCAGTGACTTCAGGACACGGAGCGCTTCCGGGGTGCATCTGCGAGTCAGCGTCCGGGGGATGGCGTCCCGCCACTCCACGACCTGCTGCTCGACACCGATGACATGGGCTCCGACGGGGTAGGCGAGTTCGGTTGCGGCGGACAGGGAGTGCAGCCAGCGGTAGAGCTCGGCCAGTTCGGCCTCTGCCAGCGGTGCTTCGATCCGCTGCCGGTCCTCCTCCGCGGTACAGGCCTGCGCCAGGCCGCGGCTGAACGACTCCGATCTGCCGGTCAGCGTCCGAAGGCGCGGCCACGCCCCGGGGGAGTCCGTGGTCAGCAGCGCCTTGGCCGCCCTCACCGCCAGCTCCCCTCCGGCGGGCTCCTGGAAGTCCGCCACCCCCTTCAGCACCTCGGCCACGAGAGCGTGTGCCGGCTCGCTTCCCGCCGGCAGCAACGCTTCGAGCAGCACCGACCAGGTGTCCAACGCCGCCCTGTCGTCACCCGCTGACGGCCCGATCCCCTCGACCACCGACCGGGCCAGGCCCTCCATCGCGCGGGCCAACGGCGCGGACCAGTGCGGTTCCAGGAGCCGCAGGTTCCACGGGTGCCGCCCGTGCTCCAGGTCCGCTCGAACACGTCGTTCGACGGTTTCGGCGAAATCGTCCGGAGCGTGCTCGGCGGCGAGGCGCAGGAGCGCGGCCTGCACTTCGCGAAGTGCCTCCTCAGGTGCGGTCGGCGGACTGCACGCGACTGCCGCTGTCCAACGGGACCAGATCTGTTCGGAAACCTCGCCGATTCGGCCGGCCCGGTACAGGAGGACGAGCGCCTGATGGCCCGCCCAGGCTCGCAGGTCCTGCTTGTCCGTGCCGAGCCAGGAGTCACGGTGGTCGTGCTCGGCCCGGAGGTAGTGCAGCGCGCAGTCCGGAATTTCGGCGAGCTGCTCGGTGGAGAACAGCGCGGCGCCCGGCCAGTCCTTGATGTCACCGCTGTCGCACGCCTCGGTCCTGCCGCCTTCGGGAGGCACTTGGAGGTTCCACAGCAATTTCCAGAAGCTGTCGGTGTCACCGCTTCGGGCACCGACAAGTGCCGCATGCTGAAAACCGGACAGTTCGGCGGATGCGCCGGCCGTCTCGGACGAATCGCGTTCGGCTTCGGAGTTCATGCGCAGGAAGTCCGCCATCTCACCGTCCAGCGGAACCCCCTCGAAGATCCACTTCAATCGCGCCCAGGTCGGATCCTCCCGCCGCTCCCAGAGGAGTTCGAAAGCCTTCCGGTCGTCGTGGCGGTAGAGGTGGAGCGCGAGGGTCGCGTAGGCTTCCGCGGCCTCCGGCTCGCCGGCCCGCACCGCCCTCTCCCCCTGGTCCAGGACCCACCCGAAGTCCTCCGCCCTCGCCAGACTGCACAGGGACCCACGATCCGGTGCCGCCCACCGCGGGCGGGTGAGCTCCCACAGCACCACCACGGACGACCGACCGTCGCTGAGGCTCTCCCTGACCAGCGCGTCCACGAACGCCAACCGGCGGGACCGGGCCGCGGCGGCATCGCAGACGCCCGGCCCGGTGTCGTCCATGGCGCTCGGACAGGAAACCCGCGCGTGCCGCCGGAGGCGCCCGGCGACGATCACCGCCGCCTGCGGACAGAGCGCCGCGGCACGCTCGGAGCTCAGCACGCGATCGACGACCGCGTCGACGAACTGCTCCACCGCCGGATCGTCCGAACCGGGGAACCCGGAGTCCCGGGCGACCAGCCGGCGCAGCAGACCGGCCGCCTGCTCCTCGTCGCAGTCGGCCACCAGAACTCGGAGGAACGCGCGATAGCTGCCGTACAGCTGGGTGTTCCGCGGTGGTCGCAGCACCCTCAGCACCGCCGCGAGGTCGAGCTGACCGGGCCAGAGTCCGGTCAGCAGGACGCCTCGGAGCTCATCGTCCGGATCGACGCGCGCGGCGTACTCGTCGTCCTCCAGGGAACCGAGCAGGGGCCGCAGTTCCGTCGCGGCCAGCTCGGGGGCGCAGGCGAACGCCGCGCTCATGGCGAGCCGGCGCTCGGTCGCCGGCCAACGGTCGTCGCGGCAGAGCGCGAGCAACGGGACCACCAGGGCCGACGCGGCGCAGCCCCGGGCGAGCTGCAGAGCCACCCGTACCCGCGCCCGCATCGGCCAGTCGTCGTCCAGCGCGGTCGGGTCGCCCACCAGGGCCGCCCGGAGTTGCTCCCCCAACCGTGGGTGCAGCAGGCTCCAGCGGGTGAGCTGCCACCGGTTGGGGCTCAACTCCACCTCGGCCGCGTCCTCCAGGAGCCGGGCCACGATCAGCTCGCGCATCGCATCGGACCGCACCAGCGAGCTGTGGACGGTCACGCTCTCGGGATCCGCGTCGGCCAGCCATCCGACGTGCTCCGGATCGAGGGCGACCAGCCAGGCCGCCGTCTCGCGCAGGGGCGGAGGGATGCGGGCCGCGCTCGCGCCCGGGATGTCGACCAGGAAGAGCGCCTTCAGCTGCCGGCGCGTCAACCGTCGACGCACCAGGTAGGAGGCGGCGAGATAGGCCGACAGCGACGAATGCCGGAACGCGCTGCGTTCACGGTTGGTCGCGGTGAACAGGGCGGTGTGAAGCACCTCCCGCACCGCCGGCGGGGTGACCTGGAAGCGGTCCCCCGGCGCGGTCTCCTCCTCTCCCCCGGCCACGTCGTCGATCTCCAGGTCGAGCCGGTGCAGCTGATCGCGGTGCGCGGGCTCGTGCCAGAGCGTCCGTCGTCCCGACAGCAGCATCCGGGCGGCGATCCGGCCGGCGATCTCCACGCGCTGCTTGGGCAACGTCTGCGGTGGGCCCGGGGTGTTGCGTCCGGGATCGTGTTCGGCGGCCAGCAGCCGGGCACCGCTCGCGAAGAGTCCGTGCGGATCGCCGCTCAGGCCGTCGTTCTCCCGGCAGGAACGGACGAGCAGTTCCAGCGTCAGCGGCGCGCTGGCCAGGGCGCCCGCGCCGACCGACACCGCGGCGGTCACGAGTTCCCCGCCGTCCGTACCGGTGCTGTCGACCAGGCGCACGGCCTCGGCACGGGACAGTGGCGCGAGGTCGACGAACAGGCAGTCGCTGAAGTGTTCGGTGAGTACGTCGGTCAGCCGCGGGGGCCAGTCGGCGGTTCGGCAGGCCAGCAGCATCCGCAGGCCCGTGGTGTCCCTGCCGTTCAGCGACCTCGCCAGGGCGCCGTGCAGGGGGAGCAGCCGGGGGCTCTCGTCCAGCTGGTCCAGCACGATGGTCAGGCGGCGGGCGGCTGCCGTCCGTGATGCCACCCGGGGCGGCTCCGACCCCGTACCGTCCCCGCTCCGCCGGGGCTTACGGGGCAGGCCGTCCAGGAACCGTCCGACCAGCTGCTGGTAGGAGTACTCGGTCAGCTCGGAGCCGTCGACCCAGACGTAGCTGTCCGAGGTCTCCGGGTTCGCCGGGTCCGCCGGGTCCGCCGGGTCCAGCGGTGTCAAGTCCTCGACCAGCCGTCGCAGCACCGTCGTCTTCCCGCCGCCGGGCTCGCCCAGCAACACCATGGCCCCGGCTCCCGCCACTTCCTCCGGCCTCAGCAGGGCCCCCGGGAGCACTTGACCGTCCACCGGCCGATATCCCGCCTCCTCGTCCAGGAAGCCGTCGTACCCGAGCGGAAAAAGGTCCTCGACCGGATCGCTGCCCGCCCGGACCCGGCACAGCCGTTCGGCCTGGACCTGGAACAGACTCCTCAACGATCACCACCCGGGTGGGGCCGCTCCGCACGGCGACCTGCTTGTCCGCCCGTCACCGTTTGCCTGCCCGTCACCGTCGAACCCGTGAAGACTCCGTTGAACTCGTAGTGGTCACCGCCGTAACGGCGATCACCGCCGGTCCTGCCCGCAGGTCGGTCCCGTGCTGCGGCGGACGTGGCGGCGGACGTGCCACCACCTGGACCGGCCGACTGCCTCGGAGGGAGGCCGGCGATCACGGACGACACCGCGGCGGCAGCGGAAGCAGCCGCTCTCGATCGCGACCCGTCGGCGTCGACGGCTCGTCCGGCATCCTGCGCACGACCGCCCACCCCGCACACCACCAGCGCCTGGCGGGCACGGCGCAGGTACGCCACGGCGGGCCCTGCGCTCCCGTCGTCGACCGCCACCGCGTCCTGGTGGTCGTTGCTCGACCGTTCGGCCACCTCTCCGGCCACCTCTGCGGCCGTCACGTCGATCGGGACACCTCCGGAAACGATGGGCTCGAAGTGGACGGCCGGTCTCCCGGTCAGGAGCACCCCCGGAGCGATCCGGTCGCGCCATCGCCCGTCGGCGAGAGCTGCCGAGGCATCCTGCACCAGGGACACCGGTGGCTGCCACGGCCGTGGAGAGCCGCCGAGCCCCTCGGAGTACGGGCCCACCGGTTCGTGACGCACCTCGGTGGCGACCACGACGTCGCCCAGCGCGATGTCGTCCTCCAGGCAGTTCACGACATCGACGAAGAACAGGGCCGCGGGTTCGGTTTCACCGACACGTTCGGCAATCACCGCGGCGGCCCGGTCGTACCCGCTGACGAGGACGGGCGCGACCCGCCACGAACTCCCGGCCAGCCGGCCGCACGCCACGAACTCCCCTGCCCCGACCGGCCATCGCTCCACCTCATCGAGCTGGCGCAGAACTGCCTGGTACATCACCGGCAGGGTCGTCAGCACGGTCACCGCTCCCGAATACCCACCCACCCGCGCACCCTTCGTCACCCTTCCTCCCTTCACCGCAGCGGTCCGGAGCGACCGTGCAGACGACTTTCGAGCTGCCAACTTCCCTGTATACCAGTCTTGTTGATCATCGCAATCGAATCCCGGCGTTTGCCCATCGTTACCTCGAAACCCGCTAGTGTCCGGCCATGGCCAACCCCCCGGACACGCATCCCGACGAGGCGGCGGACGAGGAGTGCGGTACCGGTACCTCGTTCGAGGACCTGGCCGACCTCCTGAGCGCCGGCGATCGGACCGGCCCGGTCATCTACGCGCCGCACGGAAACATCAACACCGGTTCGGTACACGGCGACCAGCGCATCCTCAACGAACACGCGGCCCATCATGAGGACCCTCACCTACACGTCCGCAGCGGCCCGATCCCACCGGCGGAGCTCGCCGATGCGCAATCGGGCTTCGCGGAACCGGACTGGTTCACCGGCGCCCTGGCGTCACCCGGAGCGCGGCTGTTCTTCCTCACCGGGCGGCCGGGGACGGGACGGCGCACCGCGGCCGTCAACCTGCTGCTGCGCCTGCTTCCGCGCCGCAGTCGACCGGACAGCACGCTGTGGGCCGTCGACGGCGGTACGGACCTGTCGTCGTGGCGGCCCCGGCGAGGAGCGGCCGGCGGCTACCTGCTGGACGACCGGCAGGCCCCACGCCCCTTGAGGCTCAGCACCGTGCATCATCTCCGGCAATCGCTGGACAGCGCCGACGCCTACCTGGTGATCGTCGTACCCGACAGCCCCGAACTCGTCCGAGGTCTGGAACACGAGCTCCACGTCAGTCCGCTGAGACACCGACCGCCCGTCCCCGAAGCCGTGTTCGCGACCCGCTTCGCGGCCGCAGTACCGGACCCGAACGAACGCGACCGGCTGCTCGGAGGCCTGGCGCCCGGTCTGCTGGACTCCCTGCTCGTCCCCGAACTGGTACCCGCCGAAGTCGCCGAGCTGGCGACGGCGGTGGCCACCTCGGCCGGGGAGCCCCCGACACTCGGCAGTCTGCGGGAGCGACTGGACCTCCTCGCCGACAGCGAAGCTCCCCGCATCGTCGCCGAGTTGCGCGCGAACCCGCACGCCTTGGCGTTCCTGCTGGCCGTCTGCGTCTTCGAGGGCCTCGACTACCGGGTCGTCCAGGAACAGGCAGAACGGCTCCTCGGCATCGTCGACGGCGCTCCTCGGACCGTGCCGAAGAACCGAGGCGACGGAAGCCCACAGCTCTGCACCGATCCCGGATTCGTCCTCGCGTGGCCGTGGGAGGAACTGCTGCACATCGTCCGCGCAGAGCGGATGCCGCCGGAGATCCGCACCGGGCCACCTCGCCCCCGGACGCCGGAGCCGGTCCGATTCACCCGACACCGGCAGGCGCAAGCCGTCCTACGACATGTCTGGCGCGAGTACAGCGACCTCGCCGCCGCGCTGACCACATGGCTCGAACACGTCCCCGACACTGCTGAACTGACCGCGGCGGCCGGCCGCGCCCTGGGCCTGGCCGCGGGTTGCGGCGTCGGTTCCCGGACGTTCCGGCGGATCGGCGCCCTCGCCGCGTCGGGACGCGGCGCCGACCGGGCGATCGCGGCCCATGCCCTGAGTGCGGCGGCCAACGATCCGGCTCTGACTGAACAAGTCGACTCCTTTCTGAACCAGTTGAGTCGGAGCCACGATCCGCGCCTTCGCGTCACCCTGGCCCACGTCTGCGGCACCTCCTTCGGACGCTCTCGACCGGATCGTGCCATGGAGCTACTCCTACGGGCCGCACACGGGCCCGGCGGTGAACCCAGCCTGCTGGTCCAACGCGCCGTCCGTCCCTCCGTGGTGAGCCTGTTCACCTCAGGCAGCCAGCCGACGGTGGTGCGGCACCTGGCGAGCTGGCTGCGGCAGAGCGAGGCCGACGCCGAATCGGCCCTGCGCCTCTTTCCGCATCTCCTGGCGGATCCCCTCACCGAGGCGTCCTGGTTCCACCATGAAATCCTCGCCGAGGGCGAGTGCATGGAGCCGATCGTCGAACTGATCCGCCGCAGCCTGGAGCACGACGGGGTCTTCGACCTGACCTGTCGGCACCTGGTCCGATGGTGCCGCCCCGCTCCGACCGGTCGCCGGAGCGGGGCCGTGGAAATCCTGTTCCGCGAGCTGGCCCGGCACCCCGGACGCGGGACACGACGACTGGCCACCGTCCTCGCCCCGGACAGCGACCTCCTGCCGGCCGATCGCCGGAGCGAACCCGGGACGACCCGGGGCACATGACGGCCCTCACCCGCCGTACGCGGCCGGGCGGTTCGTTCGTCGGTGGGCCCCCGGGGCAACGCCCCCTGCTTCTGGCCGCCTTGCAGCCGATCCAGAGCATGGCGATCCTCATCCCGTCCAGGGCGACCGTCTCCCCCATCGACGGCGAGTTCGACGAGTTCTCCCGGCGGGTCGAGAAGGCCGGCGGGTTCGTCCAGGTGACCCGCCGATGAGCCGGCGGTACGGGATCGTTCCCGCCGACGCCGCTCACGGGGCCTCGTACCCGGTCTGGGTCATCCGGGACCACGAGACCGGTCAGCTGGTGAAGGCGCTGCCGCCCCGCTCCGAACCGCTGCGCTTCTACTCGTACGATCGAGCGGAGCGATGGGTGAGCGCCGAGGAGAAACCTCGTCCGGACTTCACGACCGCCGGGTGACCGTCCAAGCCACTCCAGGTTCCGGGGGCGGTCGGAGGGTTCGGAGTTCAGCGCACCGGCTCGGGCTGCGGCGAGGGGGACGGCTTGCCCGCCCAGCAGTGCAGGGCGGCTTCGAGGCCGGCAATGACGGTATCGGTGGTGGCGGTGTCGGTGGTGTCGCAGGCCCAGGCGACCACTCCGTCCGGGCGGACGAGGACTGCGGTCGGCGTCGCGTGGCCGTCGGGCACAGCGGTCACAGTGGCCACCCGCCCGGTCCAGCCCGCGGCGAGGCGGGTGAACGCGCCGTCCGCCGTGCGGTCGAGCAGCAGGAACCCGCCGCGGTGGCCGTGGTCGACCAGTCGGGAGCCGTCGCCCAGCCACAGGTCGGGGACGTGCCGCCCGACCAGGGGGTGGTCGCCGGGCAGGTCGATGCGCTGCGCCACCCCGGAGATCTTCTTGACCGCGTAGGTCGCGCCCGCCCCGGTGCCCAGCAGGTCGGCGACGACCTCCCGGAGCGCGGCCGACTTGGCGTCCCCGCGCATCACCCCGATCTGGGCCCGCGTCCAGTCCAGCACCCAGGCGCCGAGGGGGCGGCGCTCGGCGTCGTAGGTGTCGAGCAGCCCTTCGGGCGCCCACCCGGCGACGACGGCGCCGAGCTTCCAGCCGAGGTTCATCGCGTCGCCGACCCCGAGGTTGAGACCCTGGCCGCCGAACGGCGAGTGCACGTGCGCGGAGTCGCCGGCCAGGAGCACCCGCCCCGAGCGGTAGGCCGCGGCCTGGCGGGCGTTGTCGCTCCAGCGGGTCGCGGTGCCGCGCAGCGCGGTGAGCGTGACGTCGGTGCCCGAGACCCGGCGCAGGCTGCCCTGCACTTCTTCGAGCGTGACCGGCGCGGAGCGGTCGACGGGGGCTCCGCCGAACTCCACGGTGACCACCCGTCCGGGCTGTGGCCCGCAGCGGTAGGCGCCCTTGGCCGACCACACCCATCCGTCCGCGAGCACCGTGGGGTCGTCGATGTCGACGACCGCCAGGTGTCCGGTGAGTTCGGGGTCGGTGCCGGGGAAGCCGATGCCCGCGAGGCGGCGCACGGTGCTGCGTCCGCCGTCGCACCCGACCAACCATCCGGTGCGCACCGTGCCGGCGGTGGTGGTGACGAGCACGCCGTCGCCGGTGTCTTCGAGCCCGGTGACCTCCACCCCGCGACGCACCGCCACGCCCAGGCGCGCGACGTGGCCGGCCAGCAGCGCCTCCAGCTCGCGCTGCGGCACCATCCGCGCTCCGTCGACGGCGGTGTGCGCAGCGAGGTCGGCGTCGGACCAGTCCACGAGGCCGGCGTCGAGGACCATCCCGGCGAAGTGCCCGGTGAAGCGGGGTGCGCGTGCCGGCCGGTCGCCGCCGGGCGGCTGGTCGACCGCGCGGGCGAACGACCCGACCCGTTCGAGCTGCTCCCGCTGGACTTGTTCGGCGGCCGGCAGCAGGCCGCGGCGGTCGAGTGCCTCGGCCGTCGGGACGTTGATCGCCCCCGCCTTCATCGACCGGTCCGGCTCGGCGAGTCGTTCGAGCACCTGCACCGTCGCCCCGGTGAGCGCCAGCTCGGCGGCGAGCACGAGGCCCACCGGCCCGGCGCCGACGACGGTCACGTCCACGTCCACGTCCACGTCCACATCCATGTCCTGGTGCTCACGGCTCACGAGCTGGTTCGAGTTCTGGTTCACATTCCTGGTCACGAACAGTGTTCTATAAACGAACGGCGTTCGTGTCAAGCTATGATGGTCCGGTGAACCCGAGAGAGCGACGCGCGGCACGCCACCAGCCGCCGAACCCCGACGCCGGAACCGACCCCAGGCCGCGGCGCCGCAAGGCCCCCCTCACCGTGGACCAGGTCGTCGACACCGCGCTGGACGTCATCGCCACCGAGGGCTACGAGGCACTGACCATGCGCCGCCTCGCCGGCGCCCTCGACACCGGGCCCGCCTCGCTCTACGCCCACGTCGTCAACAAGGCCGACCTCGACGAGCTGCTCATCGGACGGCTGTGCGCCGCGCTCGCCCTGCCCGAGCCCGACCCCGCGACCTGGCGGGACCAGATCCGCAGCATCTGCACCCGGATCCGCGACCAGTACCTGGACTACCCCGGGATCTCCCGCGCCGCGCTCGCCATGGCCCCCACCGACCTCGAAACCATGCGCGTCAGCGAAGGGATGCTGGCGATCCTGCTCGCCGGCGGCGTCGCGCCGCAGGCCGCCGCCTGGGCCGTCGACGCGCTCCTGCTGTACGTGGCCGCGTACTGCCTCGAAGCCTCGATCGTGCGCCAGCGTGCAGCACACGACGACGACGCGTGGGTCCTCGACCGCGACGAACTGCTGCGCCGCCTCACCGCCCTGCCCGCCGCGGCCTTCCCCCACACCACCCGCCACGCCGCCGAAATCACCGCCGGCACGGGCCACGAACGCTTCGACTTCGCCGTCTCCCTGATGATCGACGGCCTCGGCCGCCGCTAGGCCCTGTCCGACTCCGTTCACACAGCTCCGCCCGCCGCCCCGGCCGGAGAACGAGGGCCGGAGCGACGGGCAGGTGAAGGTCAGGCCTGGGCGTTGCCCGGCTGGCGCCCGGCGGCGTCGGTGGCGCTGTCGAGGAGGACGACACCGGGGGTGCGGGCGGCGGCCTGGTAGAGCGCGGCGGCGAGCTCCCCGGGGACGGCCTGTTCACGGATCAGGTCGGCGATGGTGACGAACGCCTGCTGGTCCGGCCCGCGTGTGCCGGAACCGCGTGCGAGTGCTCCTGGAACGACTGCCGGAAGGCGCCCGGGCCCCCGGCTCCGATCCGTTCGTGCAGCGAACAGTCCACACCTCTGGTTG
Source organism: Kitasatospora sp. NPDC098663 (assembly GCF_044760075.1). NCBI lineage: Bacteria > Bacillati > Actinomycetota > Actinomycetes > Kitasatosporales > Streptomycetaceae > Kitasatospora > Kitasatospora sp. NPDC098663. The sequence goes on from NZ_JBIWAP010000005.1 coordinate 225,236, forward strand.
TCCGGCCGCCGCGAAGCAGTTCCAGTGAGCTGCGTCACAGGTGTGCCGGCAACCGGCGGATGTCTTTGGCGCTGACGACGGGTCCTCCGCGCAGGTGCCGATTTGAGCGGCGGCACCTGCGCGGCGGCACCTGAGGCGCTCGGCCCGGTGGCAAGCGGCTGCCACCGGGCCGTCCCCCGAACGCCACGAGGTGTTCCGGCGAACCCCCCGTTGCCGAGAACTCTGCAGCGGCGGCGCATTGTCCGAAAGAGCCCTCTGGGCAGGACATTCAAGTCGGACAACGATGTGAGGGGGCGGGAGGGGCCTGCCAGGGGTGGTGAACGTGGACGCGCGGCCGAACGGGACACAGCGCAAGGCCCGACTGGGCAGACCGGAGCGGTTCGTCGATCCGCAGGCCGGTCCGGTGGAGCGGCTCGCCTGGGAGCTTCGCCAGTTGCGGGACCGGTCGGGCGCACCGAGCTACCGCGCGCTGGCGAAGGAGTCGCACTACTCCGCCAGCACGCTGGCGGAGGCGGCGAAGGGCGAGCGCCTGCCGTCGCTGGCCGTGGTGCTCGCCTACGCGCGGGTGTGCGGCGGGGAGAAGGCGGAGTGGGAGGCCCGCTGGCTGGCGGCTTCCCGCGCCGTCCAGGGGCCGGCCGCCACGGCACAGGACGGCGATGAGAACCGCGCGGACGGGGGCGACCCCGCTCGCTGCCCGTACCTGGGACTGGCCGCGTTCGGCACGGGGGACGCCGACATCTTCTTCGGCCGGTCGGAACTGGTGAGCCACCTGGTCCGGCACGTGGGTGACCACCGGCTGACGGCAGTCGTCGGCGCCTCCGGCAGCGGCAAGTCCTCACTGCTGCGGGCCGGGCTGCTCCCCCGGCTCGACGAGTCCTGGCACACCGCGCCGCTGGTCCCCGGCGACCACCCGCTGCGGGCGCTGGCCCTGGCGGTCTGCGCCCTGACGGGCGGTGACGCCGAGGCACTGTCCCGCGCGCTGGCCGACGAGCCCGCGGCCCTGGGGATCGCGCTGGACACCTGGCTGGTCACGCAGCCCGCCGACCGGCGCGTCGTCCTCGTCGTCGACCAGTTCGAGGAGCTCTTCACCACCTGCGCGGACGCCGGGGAGCGGGAGGCGGCCCTGGCCTGCCTGGCCTGGACGGCCGGCGACCGCACGGCCGTCGACGGGACGGCCGTCGACGGGACGGCCGACGGCCGCACAGCCGGCGGCGGAGCGGCCGGGGCCGGCGCGGCCGAGGCCCGGGTACGGGTCGTCATCAGCGTGCGCGCCGACTTCTACGACCGCTGCCTCGCCCACCCCGCCCTGGCCGCCGCCCTCCGCTCCGGCGCCCAACTGCCGGTCGGCGCACCCACCCGGGCCGAACTGCGGGACATCGTCGTCGAACCCGCGGCCCGAGCGGGCGTCGTGGTGGACCCCGACCTGCTGGAGGCCGTCCTCGCAGAGGCCACCGGCCAGCCCGGCGCGCTGCCGCTGGTGGCCCACGCGATGCGCGAGACCTGGACCAGGCACCGCGGGACCGTCCTGCGGCTGGCCGACTACCGGGCCACCGGCGGCATGCGGGGAGCCATCACCCAGACCGCCGAGGCCATGTACGCCGCTCTCCCGCCGGGCCACCAGGAGGCCATGCGGCTGCTGTTCCTCCGGCTCACCGCCCCGGGCGAGGGCACCGAGGACACCCGCCGCCGCCTGGCCCGGAAGGAACTCGACGGCCTCGCCGACGCCGCGACCGTCGACGACCTCCTGCACCGGCTCGCCGCCGCCCGCCTGATCGTCCTGGCCGACGGCACCGTCGACGTCGCCCACGAAGCGGTCATCCGCGCCTGGCCTCGGCTGCGCCACTGGCTCGACGTCGACCGCGAGGCCCTGCGGACACACCGCCGGCTCACCCAGGCCGCCCTGACCTGGCACGAACTCCAGCGCGACCCGGGCGCGTTGTACCGGGGAGCGCAGCTCGCCACCGCCTGGAGCTGGTCCCGTACCCGCGGCGCGGCGCTCAACCGGCTCGAGTCCGCCTTCCTGGACGCAAGCACCGCGGCGGACGGCCAGCGTGGCCGTCGCCGGCGCCGGACGGTCGTGGCGCTGGCCGTCCTGACCGTGCTCTCCCTGGTGCTGGCGGTGACCGCGTTCGTCCAGGGGGAGCAGTCCGACGCGCAGCGCCGCGTCGCGGTCTCCCGCGAACGGGCCGCCCAGTCCAGGCAACTCCTCGAAACGCAGCCCGAGGCCGCGGCGCTGGTCGCGCTGGAGGGCTACCGGACGGCCCGCACCACCGAGGCCCGCGGCAGCCTGCTGAGCGCCTACGCCGCCTACTCCTCCAACCAGTTCACCGGTCACACCGGCACCGTGACGGCAGTGGCGTACGCGCCCGACGGCCGCACCCTGGCCACCGGCAGCGCCGACCACACCGTGAAGCTGTGGGACACCACCACCCACCGCATGCTCGCCACCCTGACCGGCCACACCGGCATCGTCAACACGGTCGCCTTCAGCCCCGACGGCCGCACCCTGGCCAGCGCCGGCGCCGACCGCACCGTACGGCTGTGGGACGTCGCCTCCGACCGCACGACGGGCATCCTCACCGGCCACACCGGCGCCGTCTCCTCGGCGGCGTTCTCGCCCGACGGCCGCACCCTGGCCACCGCCGGGTACGACCAGACCGCCCGGCTGTGGGACGTGGCGTCCCAACGCGCCCTCACGACGCTCACCGGTCACGCCGGTTCCGTACGAGCGGTGGCGTACGCGCCCGACGGCCGCACCCTGGCCACCAGCGGCGCCGACCACACCGTGAAGCTGTGGGACACCACCACCCACCGCATGCTCGCCACCCTGACCGGCCACACCGGCGCCGTCGGCACCGTCGCCTTCAGCCCCGACGGCCGCACCCTGGCCAGCGCCGGCGCCGACCGCGCCGTGCGGCTGTGGGACGTGGCGTCGCACGACACCACGGCCGTCCTCAACGGGCACACGCAGGAGGTGAGCCAGGCCGCGTTCACCGCCGACGGCCGCACCCTGACCACGATCGGCCAGGACAACACGGTCGCCCTGTGGGACGTGGCCGAGCGCCGACTGACCGCCACCCTCCACGAGACCAACACCTCCGCCCCCGCGCTGGCGCTCTCCCCCGACGGCAACGAGCTGGCCACCACCGCCACCGACAACATCGTCCACACGTGGGACCTCAAGAGCCGCCAGATCGCCGCCACCTTCAGCGCGACGAACGACCTGGACACCCTCGCGACCGTCGCCGCCTACTCCCCCGACGGCCGGACCCTCGCCATCGGCCACACCGACGGCTCCGTCACCTCGTGGACCACCGCTCCGCTGCGCCCCGCCGTGACCTTCGCGGCGCACAGCCAGGGCATCATGCACCTGGCGTTCTCCCCGGACGGCCTGCTGCTGGCCGCCGCGAGCTCCGACCGCACGGCACGCCTGTGGGACGCCGCGTCAGGCCGCCCGGTGGCCACCCTCGAAGGCCACACCGACCAGGTGTCGAGCGTCGCCTTCTCCCCCGACGGCCGCACCCTGGCCACCAGCAGCCTCGACACGACCGTGCGACTGTGGGACGTGGCGACCCACCAGACGACGGCGGTCCTCCAGGGGCACACCAGCCTGGTCTCCAAGGCCGTCTTCGCCCCCGACGGCCGCACCCTGGCCACCGCCGGGTACGACGGGACGGTGCGCCTGTGGGACCTGGCCACGCACCGCACCCTCGCCGTGCTGTCGGAGAACACCAACGCCATATCTTCCCTGGCCTTCTCCCCCGACGGCCGCACCCTGGCCACCGGCAGCTCCGACGCCACCGTGCGCCTGTGGGACGTGGCGCAGCGCCGGACGGTCGCCACCCTCACCGGCCACATCAACACCGTCTTCTCCGTCGCCTTCAGCGCCGACGGCCGCACGCTGGCCAGCACGGACGCCAGCGGCACGGTGTGCCTGTGGGACGTGGCATCACAGCAGGTCACGGCCCTGCTCGTCGGTCACACCAGAGCCGTGCACACGGCCGCCTTCAGCCCCGACCAGAGCACGCTCCTCACCGCCGCCGGCGACGGAGCACGGCTGTGGCCCACGGACGCGGACCGGACCGCCGACCGCATCTGCGACCTGAGCCGGAGCAACCACTGGCCCGAATCCCTCGCCGGCTCCGCCACGGGCCACGCCTGCCGGTGAGCGGCCTCGCGGCGGAACCGTCCGGGGCCCGGACGGCGGTGGGTGTCAGGACGGGAGGGTCCAGCGCTGGTTGGGGCCGCCGTGGCAGTCCCAGATCTGCAGCCTGGTCCAGTCGGCGCCGCTGCCGTCGCGGGCGTCGAGGCAGCGGCCGGAGGCCGGGTTGAGGAGGGTGCCGTCCGGGCGTGGCTGCCAGCGTTGGGCGCCGGTGCCGTTGCAGTCGTAGAGCTGGGCGGGCGTCCCGGCGGCGGTCCAGCCGTTGGTGACATCCAGGCACTTGCCGAGGGCCCGCAGGGACTCGTCCTGCCCGACGGTCCAGTCCTGGGCACCGGTGGAGTTGCAGCGGTAGAGCTGGACGGCGGTGCCGTTGGCCGTGTCGGCGCGGTTGAGGTCCACGCACTGCCCGGCGATGCCGGTCACCCGGCCGCTCGGGCGGGGGGTGACCCAGCTCTGTTCGGAGCCCCCCGAGCAGGTCCGCAGCAGCAGCCGGCCGTCGGCGGCCGCGAGGCAGCGGCCGGACCCCGGGTGGAGGAGCGAGGAACCCGGGCCCGGGCGCCACACCTGGTCGGCGCCCGCGGTGCAGTCCCGCAGCCGGACGGCGGCGCCGTCGTCCGGGCCCGCCGGGGTCAGGCAGCCGTCGAGGGCGCGGACGGTGCCGTCCGAGCCGACCGTCGCGTCCTGGGCCGCCGTGCCCGCGCAGCCGGCCAGCCGTACCGCCTCGTTGCCGTCCGCGGCGGCGGCGGCCGCGTCCAGACAGGACCCGTCGGCAGCGGTGATCCGCCCGGACCAGGTGGAGACGGCCGGAGAGCCCGGGACGTCCACCGCGCCCTGCAGCTTCGGCGCGCGCGAGGAGGAGCCGACCATGAGGCCGTACCGCCCGCCGGGCACCTGCCAGCCGTGCACCCCGGGATCCCAGACCGCGAAGGAGGAGCGGTCCAGCGGCAGTTCCACGTGCGTCGACCGGCCGGGCGCCAGCGTGACCTTGTCGAAGGCCTTGAGCTGCTGCGGCGGCTCGCCGGCGGCGGACGGGAAGGAGACGTACAGCTGCGGCACCTCGGTGCCGGTCCGGGCGCCCTGGTTGGCGAGGTCGAAGCCGACCCGCACCCGGCCGGCGGCGTCCGGGCCGGTCACGGTGAGGTTGCTGTAGCCGAAGGTGGTGTACGAGAGGCCGTGGCCGAAGGGGAACAGCGGGGCGGTGGCGGTCGCGTCGTACCAGCGGTACCCGACCGCGAGCTGCTCGGTGTAGTGGTAGGCGCCGTCCGTGCCGGGGTACTGGGAGGCGTCCCGGATCGGCGTGGCCGCCGCCGAGGTCGGGAAGGTGACGGGCAGCCGCCCCGCCGGATCGGCGTCGCCGAACAGCACGTCGGCGAGCGCGGTGCCGCTCTGCTCGCCCGGGTACCAGGCCTCGACCACCGCCGGCACCGCGTCCAGCCACGGCATGGTGACCGGCCCGCCGGTGTTGAGCACCACCACCGTCCGCGGGTTGGCGCGGGCGACGGCGCGGATCAGCGCGTCGTCCGCCGGGGCGAGGTCCAGCGAGCCGCGGTCCGCGCCCTCGGTCTCCTCGTCGCCGACCACCACCACCGCGACGTCCGCCCCGGCGGCCACCGAGGCGGCCGCGGCCGCGTCGTCGCCCGGGTGGTAGCGCACCGAGACGCCCGCACCGGCCCGGGCGGCGATGCCCTGGCGCGGCGTCACGACCTGGTCGGGGTAGGGGGCGACGTGCGAGGAGCCGTAGCCGCCGGTGTAGGCGTGGTCGGCCCACGGGCCGATCACCGCGACGGACGCCAGGTGGGCGGCGTCCAGCGGCAGCACCGGTCCCTGGTTGCGCAGCAGCACCGTCCCGGCGGCGGCCGCCGCCCGGGCGTCGCGCGCGCCGGCGGCGGGGTCGGCGGCGGGCGGCTGGCCCCCGTCCAGCGCCCCGGTCCGGACCATGAGCCGCAGCACCCGCCGCACCTGGTCGTCCAGGACGGCCGGGGCGAGCCGCCCGTCGGCCACGGCGGCGCTCAGGTCGGCGAAGTACGTCGTACCGCCGAACTCCTGGTCCAGCCCGCCCGCCGCGGCGTTCACCGAGGAGTGCGTGGCCGGGTAGTCGGAGCCGACCACCCCGTCGAACCCCCAGCGGCCCTTCAGCACGTCCCGCAGCAGCGGGAAGTTCTCGCACGCCCAGATGCCGTTGACCGGGTTGTAGCCGCACATCGCCGACCAGGCCCGGCCGTCCCGGACGGCCGCCCGGAAGGCGGGCAGCTCGATCTCGGCCAGCGTCCGCTCGTCCACCTCCGAGCTGTACGACTGCCGGTTGTTCTCCTGGTTGTTCGCCGCGAAGTGCTTCACCTGCGCCGCGACGCCCTGCGCCTGGATGCCGCGGACCTCCGCCGCCGCGACCCGCCCGGCGAGGAACGGGTCCTCCCCCAGCGTCTCGAAGTTCCGCCCGCCCTGCGGCACCCGCACGAGGTTCACCATCGGCGCGTACAGCACCTGGTAGCCGCGCGCCCGGGCCTCGCGGCCCAGCACCGCGCCGTAGGTGGTGGCGAGCCCCGGGTCGAAGGCGGCGGCCAGCGACACCGGCGCCGGCAGCGCCGTCGCCGGCTGTCCGTCCCGTACGCCGGCCGGGCCGTCGGACAGCAGCAGCGGCGGGATGCCGAGCCGTGGCACGCCCCGGACGTAGCCGACCGCGTACACCCCGTTCGGTGCGGCGATCCCCTCCAGCAGCGTCGCCTTCTCGTCGGTGGTCAGCTGGCCGAGGAGCGCTTCGATCCGCTGCTCCGGCGACGGCCCGACCTGCGACCGCCCACCGGGCGACCCCCCGTCCTGGGACCGCCCGCCCTGCGGCGGCGGACCGCCCGGCCCGGCGACCGCTGGGACCATGCCGGAGCCGGAGGCGGCCGCCAGGAGGCAGCCGCTGAGCCCGAAACGGAGTATTCGCGTCCACGAGGAGATACGCCGCATGGCAGCACCTTTCGACGAAGGCGGGCCGGGCCGGGAGGGCCGGGAAATGTGACGGTCTATCGAATTTACGGCGCATTAACACTTACCGGCAGGTAGCGCGCAAGGGCGTGTCGGATGCACCAAGGGCGCGAACCGTCACCGAGGGGCGCGGGCGGGGCGCCCCGAGTGGAGGCCGCCCAAGGCGGCGGGGCGGCGTTGACGCTTCGTGTATCCGATGTCAACGCGACACCCCTAGACGGACGGTGCTGCGCAACGGCCGGTACGCCGAGTTCTTCGGCGCGATCGCTTCGCCCGGCCCCGGAGGTCGTCGCCGCAGGGCGCCGAGCCCCGAGCGGGCCGGCGCTGTCCATCGCGTGTCTACCGGCGCCTCGTACGTTCTGCCGCATCAATGTCACCGATCCTTGGGAGAGGACATGTTGCGGTTGCGAACGACCGTCCGGCCAGGCCGGGCACCGGGGGGCCCACCGCCCGGACGGCTGGTCGGAGGGCTCCGGCGGATGCTGGTGGTCCTGCTGGCGGCCCTCCTCCTGCCCATCGGGGCGACCGGGCCGGCGCACGCCGCCGACCCGCCGGACCCGGCTCGTCCTTACCTCCAGCTCATCGAGCTGCTGCGGGGGAACTTCACCCGCCCGTACCGCGGGGACTTCAACGTCACGCTCGATGACCCGAACCCCGTGATGGTCGACCTCTTCGATCTGGGACACCCGGATCAGGACCCCGTGCCGGGGATGGTCACCGGACTGATCATCGCGCCGCGCGACATGTACATCTGCGGCTTCTACACCGTCCGATCGGGCGTGAAGACGCTCTACCGCTTGGCCGACAGGGGCGTCGGCACATCGCGGACTGCCCGCGACAACTGGTTCGCGCAGCAGCAGCAGCGGCCGCCGCAGCCGCGACCAGGGGAAACCCCCCTCCGTGTCCAGTATCGCGAGCTCAACGACATCGGCGTCGAGTACGGCGACCTCAGGAACGAGTCCGCCACGGCAGGCAACCCCTTCACATTCGAGAACAGCTGGGTGAATGTCGATGCGGACGCGCTGAGGCGCGCCGTCGGAGTCCTGGAGAACGTCCGCGCCGGCGACGCGGCCCAGGCGCAACGGACACCATGGTTGCGCAGCGCACTGATGGTCCTCGTCGAAGCCGTGGCCGAGGGCACCCGGTTCGACAACGTCAGGAACGGCGTCGCGGCGGCGATGCGCAGCCGGATCCCGGCCCGCATCCGCGAGTACGAGCCCCAGATCCTGAACTGGGCCGCGCGAAGCAGGGACCTGTGGGACGCCAACCAGGACCCGAGCAACTCCTGGTTCGCCGCCACCGCGGCCGCCGTCGGACTGGCCGTCCTCCAGGTCCAGGCGCAGGGTCGGATCTGCCGGATACCGCGGTCGAGCGACGGCCCGTTCGCGTGCTCCCAGCCGCTGGTGGAAGCGAGTTTCAGCACCAGCCGTGATGTCTACCTTCTCCAAGGGCCGTTCGTCGCCCGCATCGCGGACTTCCCGACCAACGCCAGCCTGGCCGGAGGCAAGGAGGACACCATCTCCCACCTGTGGCCGGTCCTGGGAAACACACCATTCGCGAACGGCTTCGACGCGGCCTTCACGCTGCCGGAGGACCCGGATGAAGTGATGATGTTCCGGGGGGACCAGTACATGCGGATGAGGGTGGACCCCAACACGGGGACCGCAACGATGACCAAGCCGCCGACCACGATCGCGGACGGGTGGCACAGCCTGGCCGGCAGTGACAGCACCGCACCCTTCACCCAGGGGGTCGACGCGGCCCTGTCGGTGAAGGAGAACCAGGTCTTCCTCTTCAAGGGCGACACGTACGTGTCGCTGGAAGCCAACATCGGCGGTTCCACCGACCGCGTGCTCAACGGGCCCAAGCCCATCGGCGACAACTTCACCGCCCTGACCCGAGCCGGCTGGACCGACGGGTTCAACGCGGCCATCCGGTGGCCAGGCTCGCAGTTCTCCAACAGGGCCTATGCCTCCTTCTTCCGCGGGAACCAGTGGACCAGCGGATTCGTCGCAGCCGGCGGCACGGACGGCACCGTCGTCGTGGGCCCCACGGCTCTGCGCTGGAGCGTCCTTCAGGGCACGATCTTCGCCGCCGGCGACACCACCGGCATGCCGAAGATCCCGCGGATGGACGACAACGGCCGCCCGACGGACACCCCACCGCCGCCGCCCTCGGCGGCCGGTGTCTCGCTGGTCAACGACGGCACCGGCCGGGTGGCCGACGTCGACCAGGCGAACCCCGCCAACGGCACCAAGGTCAAGGCCCTCGGCGGGAACGGGAACCCGGCGCAGAAGTGGAACCTGGACCGCCAGAACGACGGCCGGTTCGCGATCCGGACGGCCCTCGACGCCGGACAGGTGCTGGACGCCAACAGCAACCGGTCGCAGACCGTGGACGGCACCAGCTACTACAGCGCGCTCTGGCGGGACGGCGGGGGCGCGAACCAGCGCTGGCAGCTCGACGCGCTGGACGGGCGGACGTACCAGATCGTCTCCTCGGACGGCGGCTGTCTGACCGACCAGGGCGAGGACAAGGCCCTGGCCTTCTGGAAGTGCGTCGGGGCCGCCGAACAGCGGTGGCACCTGGATGGCGGCGCCAGCACCGGCGACCCCGGGGGGCCGGACTCCGCGGGAGCCCCGTTCGACGACTCGCCCGACGACCGGGGAACGAAGCCCGCCTCCTCGGGCGACTGCCGGCCCGAGGGGATGGCCGCCACCCAGGGGGTGAACGCCCGGTACTGCGACACGTACGACGGCACCGGCCGCGAATGGGTCGGCAACAACCGCAGCCGCCGCGTGGTCGGTTACTTCACCGGATGGCGCGCCGGGGCGAAGGGCGATCCGCGCTACCTGGCGTCCAACATCCCCTGGTCGAAGGTCACGCACGTGAACTACGCCTTCGCGAAGGTGGAGAACAACCGCATCAGCGTCGGCGACGTGAACGACCCGAAGAACCCGGCCACCGGCATGACCTGGGACGGCGACCGGAACGCCATGGATCCGTCCCTCCCGTACAAGGGGCACTTCAACCTGCTGAACACCTACAAGAAGAAGCACCCGGCCGTGAAGACGCTGATCTCCGTCGGCGGCTGGGCGGACACCCGGAACTTCTACGCGATGGCCACCAACGCCGACGGCTCGGTGAACCAGGCCGGCATCGACGCGTTCGCCGACTCCGTGACGGACTTCCTGGACCGGTACGGGTTCAACGGCGTCGACATCGACTACGAGTACCCCGGCGCCCTGCCCGACACGGGCAACCCCAACGACTGGGACGTCTCCAACCCGCGCCGCAAGGGCCTCCAGCAGGGCTACACCGCGCTGATGAAGACCCTGCGGACCAAGCTGGACCAGTCCGGCACGGCCAAGGGCCGCTACTACCTGCTGACCTCGGCCGGGTCCGCCTCCGGCTACCTGGTGCGCGGACTGGACGCCGGCCAGGCGCTCCAGTACCAGGACTTCGTCAACGTCATGAGCTACGACCTGCACGGCTCCTGGAACAAGTTCGTCGGCCCGCAGGCCCCGCTCTACGACACCGGGCAGGACAACGAGCTGGCCGCGGCCGGGATCTACAACGACCAGGCCGCGAACACCAAGGACTACCAGAAGAACGGCTACTTCAACACCGACTGGGCCTACCACTACTACCGCGGCGCCCTGCCGCCCGGCCGCATCAACCTCGGCATCCCGTACTACTCCCGCGGCTGGCAGAACGTACAGGGCGGCACGGACGGCCTGTGGGGCACCTCCGCCATGCCGGACCAGTCCAAGTGCCCGAAGGGCGTCGGCGGCCGGGGCCCGGCCAACGGCCAGGACTGCGGTCTCGGCGCGACCGGCATCGACAACGTGTGGCACGACACCGAGGACGGCCGCGAGGTCGGCGCCGGGTCGAACCCGCTGTGGCACACCAAGAACCTCCAGGACGGCCGCACCCCCGGCTACCTGAAGTCCTACGGCGTCGACCCGGCCACCGACGCGGGCAAGCTGACCGGCGGCTACGCCGAGAAGTACTCGGACCCGCTCCAGGCGTCGTGGCTGTGGAACGACACCAAGAAGGTGTTCCTGTCCACCGAGAACGAGAAGTCGATCGACGCCAAGGCGAAGTACATCGCGGACAAGGGCGTCGGCGGGGCGATGATCTGGGAGCTCGCCGGTGACTACACCAAGCGCTCCAACGGCGAGTGGGGCATGGGCTACGACCTGACCACCCGGCTCGACAACGCCCTCAAGGGCGCGGGGGCGTCCGGCAACACCACCGGCGGCGGCAAGACGCTGCCCGCCCAGGTGATCGACGTCAAGGCCGAGCTGGTGGACTTCCCCACCAACGTCGCGGACATGTGGCCGATGCAGCCGAAGCTGCGGATCACCAACAACTCCAAGGTCGCCCTCGCCCAGGGCACGGAGATCTCCTTCGACCTCCCCACCTCCGCCCCGCCGGTGGTGAAGGACGGGGCCTGGAAGGAGATGAGCGGCATCGTCCCCGGCCACACCGGGCCCAACGCGGGCGGGCTGAAGGGCGACTTCCACCGGGTGACCATCAAACTCGGCTACTGCGAGGACATCCCCGCCGGCAGGTCGAAGGACATCGACGTCAAGTACTACCTGCCCGTCACCGGCCCCGCGAACGTCACCTTCAGGATCGGCGGCACGGACTACGGCTCCACCGGCGACAAGCGCCGCGCGGTGACGACCGTCGATCCCCCGGCACCGGCCTCCGGGGCCCAGTGCCAGGCCGCACCGTGGCAGGCCCACGCCTACAACCCCAACCCCTCGTTCGCGTTCTGGCAGACCGGCGACAAGTGGATCATCGAGGACCGCAACAGCGGCAACGTCCTCGACCACCCCGGCAGCTGGACCGACGCCCACCTGTCGATGAAGCAGGCCGGCAACGCCAACCAGCTGTGGACGGTGAGCGAGGACGACCAGGGCTGGTACCACATCAAGTCCGCTACCAGCGGCCACGACCAGTGCCTCGGCGCCACCACGGCCAGGGGCACGCTCACGGTGCGGGACTGCGACGGGAAGGTCGACCAGTGGTGGCGGCTGGTGCCGCTCAGCACGGACCAGGCCACCGCGGGCAAGCCGATGCTGGACCGGTGGGTCACCGGTGGCGCCAAGCACGGCAGCTCCTACGCGCTGGGCAGCTTCGCCGACGGAACCGACTGGTGGAGGACCCCGGCCTACCTCGCCGCCCCCGCCAACAGCGCCACCGCCTCCAGCACGAAGATCATCGCCGGGGACACCGACGGCGCCTGGGCCTCGACGGTGTCGTGGAACGGCTTCTACTGGCGCGCCAAGTGGTGGAACAAGGCGACGGACGAGCCCGGCAGGAGCGACGCCTGGCAGAAGCTCGGCCCCACGCCGTAACCGACCCGTACCCTGAGGGGAGTTGACCGCAGCGGGCCCCGGCAGAGCATCGCTCTGCCGGGGCCCGCTGCGCGTCGACGCCGGGGCTGCCGGATCGCCCGGGTGCAGGTGCCGGATGGTGCAGGAGCCGGAGGGTACCGGTGTCAGGGGGTGCCGGGCCGGGTGGGCGTCAGGTCCGCGACCAGGAGTGCCAGCAGGTCCGTCGGCGCCTCGATGAAGCGGTAGTGGCCTCCCTCCAGGAGTTCGAAGGTCGTTTCGCCGCAGGCCGACCAGCCGGTCATCAGTGACGGCTCGATGCCCGTGTCCTCCGTCCAGCCGATGGCGGTGATCGGGGACGGCAGCCGGACCGGCTCGGCCACGTGGTACCGCTTGTTCATGTCGACGTCGTTGCGCAGGACGCCGAGATAGAGCGCGAGCAGGCTCGGTTCCAGGGTGCCGCCGAGTTCCGCGACGAGCCGGCGCAGTTCGCCGGCCAGCTCGTCGTCGTCCATGCCGAGGAAGCGGCCGTAGGGGCCGTCCTGCGGCGCGACCTCGGAGGAGACGAACACCCGGGTCGGGGCGGGGCAGCCCCTCTGGACCAGCCGTACGGCGGTCTCGTACGCCGCCAACGCGGAGCCGCAGTGCCCGAACAGCGCGTAGGGACGGTCCAGGTAGGGACGCAGCGCCTCGCAGAGGTCGTCGGCCAGCGCCTCGTAGGTGGTGTGGGCGGGCTCGCGCATCCGGTTCTCCCGGCCGGGCAGCTGCACGGGGCAGACCTCGACGCCGTTGGCCGAGGACGGCCACTGGCGGTACATGCTCGCTCCGCACCCGGAGTAGGGCAGGCAGAACAGCCGGGCCGGTGCCACCGGCGACGGCTCGCGCAGGAACCACTTGTTGCGGGTACGGGCCGTCGGAGCGTTCACTGATGACCTTCCGGGTGGGGTTTCTTCTCGGGTGCGGCTGCGGGGTTTGAAGACAGGCCCTACCGGGTCCGCGCGGTGATCGGCAGGTGGGTGAAGCCCGCGATGATGTTCGAGCGCATGCGTCGTGGCGCCCCGGCGAGTTCGAAGCCGGTGAACCGGCCGAGCAGTTCGGCGAACAGGATCCGCAGGGCCACCCGTGCGACGGTGTGTCCGATGCAGTAGTGCGCGCCGACGCCGAACGCGATGTGCTTGTTGGGCCGCCGACGGATGTCGAAGGTGTCCGGGTCGGCGAACACGGTCTCGTCGCGGTTGGCCGACCCCAGCCACACGACGACCGCGTCCCCCGCGGGGATCGGCACGCCCCGGACCTCGACGTCGCGGGTGGCGTGGCGCATGAAGTGCTGGGTGGGCGAGGCCCACCGCAGGGCCTCCTCCACGCCGCTGCCGAGCAGCTCCGGGTGGGCCGCCCAGTCGTCCAGGACCGCCGTCCCGGCCAGTTCGACCATCGCCGCGATCGGCGGCTGGGCGGTGGTGACGGTCGCGCCGAGCAGCAGGCTGTAGCAGTTGGACACGATCTCGCCCGGCGACAGCCGGCGTCCGTCCAGTTCCATCGTGAGCAGCACGCTGATCAGGTCGTCGCCCGGTGCGCGCCGACGCGCGGTGACGATGTCCTGGAAGTAGGCGAACAGTTCACGGTGGGCGGTCACGAGGGTGGCCCGCGGTCCGGCGGCGAGCTGGAACTCGGGGTCGTCCGCGGCGATGCAGGCGTGGGCGAGCCGGACCAGCCGCGGCCAGTCCTGTTCCGGCAGCGCCATCATGGTGCCGATCACCGCCATCGGCAGGGTGGCCATGGCGGCGGCGAAGTCGAACGGGCCGCCGTCGGCCAGCGGCCGGAGCAGTTCGACGATGACCCGGCGGATGGCCTCCCGGTCGTTCTCCACCGTCTTGATCGACAGCGCCTGCTGCAGCGGGCCGCGCAGGTGCGCGTGCCGGGGCGGGTCGGTCACGGCCATCTGCCGGCCGCCGGCGGGATCGCCCTGGCCGAGGAGGTTGAGCAGGGTGCCCTGTTCGGAGGTGAACGTGTCGTGGTCGCGGAGCACCCGGTTGGCCTCGGCGTAGCCGACGACCGACCAGTAGCCGATGTCGCCGACCGGCTGCCAGCTGACCGGGGCGTGGCGGCGCAGCCGTCGCCACACCTCGTGTGCCCCGCCCGAGTGGTAGAGGTCGGGGTCGATCAGGTCGACCGGCTGCGGGGCGAGGACCGGGCATCGCGGGGTCGGGGGAACGGCCGTCATCGGGGCTGCTCCTGCCGTGCCCCGTCGGCCGGGCCACCCGCTGTCAGGCCGTCCGGGCGCGCCGCCGGGCCGTCCGGGTCCGCCGTCCGCATCCGGGCGGTGAGGGCCGTCGCCAGTTCGGCGACGGTCGGCGACAGGTACAGGATCTGCGCGGGGAGGTCCACGTCGAACTCGCGCTGGGTGGCGACCAGGAGGTCGGTGGCCAGCAGGGAGTGTCCGCCGAGGTCGAAGAAGTCGTCGTCGACGCCGACCGGTTCGATGCCGAGGATGTCGCCCCACAACTCGGTCAGTCGCGTCTGCACCTCGGTGACGGGCGGGACGTACTCGTTCGCCACGTTGCGCGGTACCCGGGTGGCGCTGGGCAGGGCCCGGCGGTCGATCTTGCCGTTGCGGTTCACCGGCAGTTCGGGACGGACGAGGATCGCCCAGGGGATCAGGTAGCCCGGCAGCCTGTCCCGCAGGTCGTGGCGCAGCCGCCGGCCGAGGTCGGCGTTGCCCGCCGGATCGGGCTGCGTGGGCACGACGTAGGCCAGCAGCCGGGTGCCGCCCGCCGGATCGGCCTGCGGCAGCACGACCGCGTGCCGCACCTCGGCGAGCCGTTCCAGCTCGACCTCGACGGCGCGCGGTTCGGCGCGGTAGCCCTGGACCTTGACCTGGTCGTCCGCGCGCCCGACGAACTCCAGCGTGCCGTCCGGCAGCCATCGCACGAGGTCGCCGGTCCGGTACATCCGGGCCCCCGGCTCGGTCCCGAACGGGTCGGGCAGGAAGCGTTCGGCGGTTGCGGCCGGGCGGCCCAGGTAGCCGCGGGCCAGGCCCGCCCCGGCCACGTACAGTTCGCCGCACTCGCCGGCGGGCACCGGCCCGAGGTCGCCGTCGAGCACCGCGACCCTGGTGCCGCTGATCGGGCGGCCGATCGGCACGCTGCGCAGCTCCGGGAGGGTGCTGCTGGTCCAGCAGGTCGTGTACGTGGTGTTCTCGGTCGGCCCGTAGCCGTTGGTGAAGAGCAGCTCCGGGTAGCGGGCCAGCAGGTGCTGGACGTGGCCCGGCGAGGCCACGTCGCCCCCGGTGAGGACGTGCCGCACGTCGGCGAACGCCTCCAGGTGGGAGCTCACCATCTGGTGGAAGAGCCCGGTGGTCAGCAGCAGGACCGTCACGCGCTCGGCGCGGACGACGCGTGCGACGTGCTCCAGCGTGATGGCGACCGGGGGGAAGAGGACCAGCCGGCAGCCGTTGACGAGGGGGGCCCAGATCTCGAACGTGGACGCGTCGAACGCGACCGGCGCGAGGTGGAAGAAGACGTCCTCGGCGCGGACGTCCACCCAGTCCGCACCCCGGACGAGCCGGTCGATCGCCCGGTGGGGCACGCCGACGCCCTTGGGCTCGCCGGTGGAGCCCGAGGTGTAGCTGACGTAGGCGAGCCGGTCCGGGTCGCCGGGGCGGGCCGCAGCCGCCGGCCCGGTGGCCGGCTCCTGCGCCGGGCCGCCTTCCGTCACCGTGACGACGGTGGCGGGCAGCTGCTCCCCCAGGGCCTCTCCGGCGATCACCATGCCCGCGCCGGCGTCCTTGAGCAGCAGCGCGTGGCGGCCGGCCGGGTCGTCCGGTTCGAGTCCGAGGTACGCCCCGCCCGCGATGAGGACGGCGAGCAGGGCCACGATCAGCTCCGGCGACCGCGGCACCAGCACGCCCACGACGTCCTCCGGCGCCAGTCCGGCCGCTCGCAGCCGCCCGGCGAGCCGGTTGGCGCGGTCGTCGAGCTGCTGGTAGGTCAGGGTCCGTCCGTCGCAGGTGA
The DNA here is from genome assembly GCF_044760075.1 of Kitasatospora sp. NPDC098663. Classification (NCBI taxonomy): domain Bacteria; kingdom Bacillati; phylum Actinomycetota; class Actinomycetes; order Kitasatosporales; family Streptomycetaceae; genus Kitasatospora; species Kitasatospora sp. NPDC098663. The sequence goes on from NZ_JBIWAP010000005.1 coordinate 241,723, forward strand.
CGGCGGGCGCGTGCGGGGCCCGCTCCGCCTGTTCGGCGACCAGCTCGTGGATGGCCCGCGCGTCGAACGGTGGCCGTCCGCTGCCGACGAACGCCGGGATGTCGGAGGTGAGGACCGTCTTGGTCAACTGCTTCCCGCTTTCCTGTGCTGAAGTGTCCCCGTCGGGGTTGAACGCGCGACCGCGTGGGCCGTGGCCGTCGCCGTCGCGGTGGCCGCTGCGCAGCACGTGGTGCGCGGTGTCACCGGGTGCGTCCACCGCCTCAGACCGCCGGCACGTGGAAGAAGGTGTCCCGCGCGGCGATGCGGCCCTGCGGCGTCATCCGGAAGAAGTCCGCGAACCGCAGCTCGACCTCACCGCCGTCGTGCAGCACGCCGCGGAACAGGCCGTGCACCGCCACCTCGTCCTCGGTCGTGACCACGGTGGCCAGGGTGTGCACACCGGTGCGGATCACCCGCTGGTCGCGGTAGAAGCGTTCCAGTTCGGCGTGCCCGACCATGGGTTGGTACCCGGGGCGGTGGTAGCGGGCGTCCGGGGTGAACAGGGCGACCAGCGCGGGCACGTCCCCGGCGTCGACGAGCTGGTAGTACCGGCGGACCTGGGACACCCCCAGCGCCGGGGCCGTCAGGGTTTCCGGGGCCATCGGGGTCTCCGGTGTCGCGGATGTCGCGGGTGTTGCCGGCGGTGCCGGCGTTTCGTCGGGATGGGAGAGGGTGTGGACCATGCCGAGGTGCTTCCTGTGATCGCTCGATCGCTGTCAGAGTCGTGTACGTGGTGAGAGAGCCGGTACGGCCGCGGCGTCCGGGGCGTCCGTGAGCGCCTCGACCAGGCGCGCCGGCGTGGGTGCCCCGAACAGGGCGCCGAGGGTGAGTTCACGGCCGAACCTCACCCGCACCCGGTTGACCAGCCGGGTCGCGAGCAGGGAGTTGCCGCCCAGCGCGAAGAAACCGTCGTCGACGCCCACCGCGGGCCGGCCGAGCACCTCGGCGAACAGCGCGCACATCGTCCGCTCCGCCGGGGTTCGCGGCCCGGGCCCGGACGGTGCCGGTGCGAGCTCCGGGACGGGCAGCGCGGCCCGGTCGATCTTGCCCCTGGGCGTCAGGGGGAAGGCGTCGAGCGTGACGATCGCCGAGGGCACCATGTAGTCCGGCAGCGCCGCGCGGGCGTGCTCCCGTAGCGCCACCGGGTCGAGCCCCGAGTCCCCGGCCGGGACGACGTAGCCGATCAGCCGCCGGCCGGGCGAGGTGCCCGGGCCGGCGACCACGGTCGCCTGGGCGACGGCCGGGTGCCCGGCCAGCACCGCCTCGATCTCGCCCAGTTCGATGCGGAAGCCGTGGAGCTTGACCTGCTCGTCCGCGCGGCCGAGGAACTCGAGTTCCCCCTCGGCGTTCCAGCGGACCACGTCGCCCGTGCGGTACATCCGCTCGCCCGGTTCACCGAAGGGGCACGGCAGGAACTGGCCGGCCGTGCGGCGGGGGTCGTTCAGGTACCCGCGCGCCACGCCCGCACCGGCGACGTACAGCACGCCGGCCACCCCCGGCGGCACCGGCGACAGCGCCTCGTCCAGGACGTACACCCGCCTGTTGTCCACCGGTCGGCCGAGGGGGACGACGTCGGGCACGGGCCGACCGGGGCGCAGCACCCTGCGCGTGGTGAACGTGGTGGCCTCGGTCGGGCCGTACCCGGCGACCACCACGGAGTCCGGGCACCGTGCCAGGACGCGCCGGACGGCATCGGCCGGCACGATGTCACCGCCGGTCCACACCTGGCCGACCCCGGCCAGCGTGCCGGGTGACTCCTCGGCGAACACCCGGAACAGCCCGGCCGTCAGCCACAGCGCCCCGACCCGGTGGTCGACGATGAGCCGGTGGAGGTCCGCGAGCGCCAGCTCGCCGGGCGGGGCCACGACGACCCGGCCCCCGTTGAGCAGCGGCACCCACCACTCGTAGGTCGAGGCGTCGAAGGCGTGCGGGGAGTGTGCGAGGACCCGCGGGCCGTCCGACTCGCGCCAATATCCTTGCGCGGTCAGGCTGATGACGTTGCGGTGGGTCAGGGCCACCCCCTTCGGCGTGCCCGTGGACCCCGAGGTGTAGAGGACGCACGCCAGGTGGTCCGGGCGCAGCGGCACGACGGGGTCGGTGGCCGGCTCGTCGGCGAGGCCGGGGTCGGTGTCGACGACCACGACCGGTGTGCCGTGGGACGGCGCGTCGTCCCGGGTGGCCCGGTGGGTGAGCAGCACCGCCGCCCCGGTGTCGTCCAGGACGCGGCGCAGGCGGGCCGTCGGGGCCCGGGTGTCCAGCGGCACGTAGGCGCCGCCGGCCTTGCTGATCGCCAGGACCGACACCACCACGTCGACGGAGCGTTCCATGAGCACGGCCACCGTGCTGTCGCAGCGCACGCCCAGGGCGACGAGCCGGTGGGCCAGCCGGTTGGCCCGGTCGTTCAACTCCGCGTAGGACAGGGTGGTTTCGCCGCACACCACGGCGGGCGCGTCGGGCGTGCGCGCGACCTCGGCCGCGAAGGCCAGCGGCACCGTCGGGTGCGGCAGCGGCTGCGTGGTGCGGTTGACGGCCACGACGGTCCGCTGCCGCTCCTCGGGGGTGAGGAGGTCGGGCCGGCCGATCGGCCGGTGCGGATCGGCGGCCACCGCGTCCAGGAACCGGAGGAACCGCTGCTGGTGGGCGGTGAGTTCGGCCTCGGAGTAGAGCGCGGGGTTCGCGTCGACGTCGAGCCGGGGCGCGGTGCCGTCGGAGCGGTCGTAGACGGAGAACGAGAGGTCCTCGACCGGCCCGTTGGACAGGTTGTGCACGGTGGCGCGGACGCCCGCGAAGTCCAGGTGGTAGTAGAAGGACATGATGTTGACGAGGGGCCCGAACAGGACCCGCTCCGACCGGGCCGGATCCAGCTCCCTGCGCAAGTCCTCGCTGCGGTGGCGCTGGTGCCCGCGCAGGGCGGCGACCTCCTCGGCCACCTGTCGCGCGAGTGCGGACAGGCCCTGTTCCGGGTGCACGCGCAGCCGCAGCGGCACCACGTTCGCCACCATGCCGGGGACGGCCTGCACGGAGGAGCCGGTGCGCCCGGTCACCGGCATGCTCAGCACGATGTCCCGTTCGCCGCTGAGGCGGTGGAGGTACGCGGCGACCGCTGCGGTGAAGGCGGTGGGCCAGCTCGCCCCGGCGGGTCGTGCGGCCCGCCGCAGCGCGGCCACGGTGGGCGCGTCGAGGGTGCCGGTACGACGCAGGAAGCCGTCCGAGGCGGCCGCCGAGCGGCTGGCGAGGCTGACGGGATCCGGCCGGCCGGCCAGCCGGGCCGCCCAGAACTCCCGGTCCTGTTCGGGCTGTTCCGACGCGTGGTAGGCGGCGTCGTGCGCCAGCAGCAGGCTCAGCGGCCCGAAGGCCGGCCGTGCCCCTCCCCTGCCCTCGACCAGTCCGGTGTAGGTCTTGGCGACGCGGCGCGCGATGAGCGACATGCTGAAGCCGTCGACCACGATGTGGTGGACCCGCTGGTACCAGAGGAAGCGGTCCGGCGCGACGGCGAACAGGGCCTGGCGGAACAGCCGGTCCCGGGTGAGCCCGACCGGTGTGGACAGGTCGGCGCGCATCCAGCGCTCGGCCGCCCGCAGCGGATCCGGTGTCGAGGTGAGGTCGACGTGGTCCATCGACCAGTCGGGCGACGGGGTGACGACCTGCCGGGGGCCCTCGGCACCGTCGGTGAGGCGAACGCGCAGGGACTCGGTCTCGTCCACCACGCGCCGTACGGCCGTCTCGAACAGCTCCGGGTCGATCGGCCCGGGGATGTCCACGTACTCGCCGGTGTTGTACGCGGGGCTGCCGGGGCGCAGGTGGTGGGCGAACCAGATGCCGGACTGCGCCGACGACAACGGCAGCTCGTGTCCGTCGCTCATCCGAGCTCCTCCAGGATGGCCGACAGCGCGTCGGCGAAGGGTGCGGCGTGGGGCGGCGACAGCATGTCGTGGTGGTTGCCGGGCACCTCGACCACGGTCAGCGCCCCCTCGGTGCGGTCGCGCCACCGGGCGGGGACCACGACCGGGGCGGCGAGCACGGGGTGCGCCTCGGCGCTCGTGAACAGGTGGATCGGTGTCCGCAGCCGCGCGGTCGAGCGGTAGCGTCGGGCGGCGTCGCCGTTGGTGGTGAAGACCCGTACCATGCGCCGCAGTTGTTCGGTGCGCACCCGCTGGGGAAGGCGCTCGCCGGCGTGCGCGTCGTGGAGCAGCAGGGAGAGGGCGTCCTGCTCGTCGAGCTCGCGGAGGTCTGCGACGGCTCCGGTGGGAAGCCCGGAGGCGAGCGCGAACCGGGCCGTCCCGTGCGGGTCGTGGCCGTCGGGCTCGCCGGTGGCTCCACCAGTGGAGCCGTCGGCGGACGCGGGCGCTCCGACGTCGATGATCCCGAGGAATCCTGGGGGGTTCCCCTCCTCCTCCAGCAGGCGGGCCATCTCGAAGGCGACCAGCCCGCCGAAGGACCAGCCGGCCAGCAGGTACGGACCGTCGGGCAGGACGGACCGCAGCTCCCGCAGGTAGCGCTGCGCCTGCTCCTCGACGGTGGCCGGTGGCGGCTCGTCGGTGTTGTAGCCGACGGCCTCCAGACCGTAGACGGGCCGGCCCCCGGCGAGCGGTTCGGCGACGCCCTCGACCACATGCCCGCCGAGGTGCTCGGCCAGGGGAAGGAGGGAGCACACGTCGCCGCTCTGCGGGTGCACCAGGATCAGCGGCGCCCTGCGGTGGTCTCCTTCGGCCAGCGGGACCACGAGCCGGCGCAGGGCCTGCGAGGCGTTGGGCAGTTCCGCGCACAGACCCTCGACGGTGGGATGGCGGAACACCGTGTTCAGCGGCACGGTGACCCCCCACTCCCGCCTGATCGCCTCCACGAGCTCGACCGCCCTGAGCGAATGCCCGCCCAGCGCGAAGAAGTCGTCCCGGACGCCGACCCGCGGGGTGCCCAGCACGCGCTCCCAGATCCTGGTCATCAGGAGTTCCAACAGGTCCCGCGGCGGTAGCGCACCCGCCTCGTGGCCGTGGCGGGCCGGCTCGGGCAGGGCCCCGCGGTCCACCTTGCCGTTCGTGGTCAACGGGATCCGGTCGAGTGCGGTGAGCGTCGTGGGCACCATGAACTCGGGCAGGGTCTCGCGCAGGGAGCGCCGCAGGACGGCCAGGTCACCGGGCCGGTCCTGCCACACCAGGTAGCCGGCCAGTTCGGCGTCCGTCCCGGTGCCCCGCACCGTCACCGTGGCCCGGGCGACACCGGGCTGCGCGCACAGCGCGGCCTCGATCTCGCCCAGCTCGATGCGGTACCCCCGGATCTTCACCTGTTCGTCGGTGCGGCCGAGGAAGACGAGGCTGCCGTCCGGCAGGTACCGCGCCAGGTCGCCGGTCCGGTACAGTCGGCCGCCGTCGGCGCCGAACGGGTCGGGCACGAAGCGCTCGGCGGTCAGCCCCGGCCGGTTGGCGTACCCGCGGGTGACGCCGACCCCGCCGATGTGGATCTCGCCCGGGACGCCGACGGGCACCGGGGCGCCGGCCGGGTCCAGCAGGTAGATCCGGAGGTTGCCGAGCGGCCGGCCGATCGGCACGGACCCTCCCGGCCGGGCCAGATCCCGGTCGGCGTCCACGCGCCGGGTGACGCAGCCGACGGACGCCTCGGTGGGACCGTAGCCGTTCCACAGCGTGGAGACCCGGTCGAGGAGGCGCCGGGCCAGGGCGGGCTGGAGCGGTTCGCCCACGCAGATCGCCTGGAACCGGCCGCCCTGCCATCCGCCGTCCAGCAGCAGGAGCCAGGTGGCCGGTGTGGCCATGAGCGTGGTGACGCCGAACTCGCGCATCATCTCCGTCAGGCGCGGGCCGTCGACCGCGACCTCCGACGGCGCGATCACCACGCTCGCGCCCCAGGCCAGGGGCATGAGCACCTGGGGGACGATGACGTCGAAGGAGATCGAGGCCACCGAGGCGACGACGTCGTCCCCGCCGAGGTCCAGCTGCCGGCCGCGGACCACCAGGTAGTTGACCACGCCCTCGTGCGGGACCAGCACCGCCTTGGGTCGGCCGGTCGAACCGGAGGTGTAGATCGAGTACGCCAGGTTGGCGGGCGCCGCGAGTGGTGGCAGCCGGTCCGCGGGCAGGGCCGCGACGAGCCCGGCCTCGTCGTCCGTCCACACCGTCGCGGCGCCGTGCCGCGGCAGCCGGTCGGCCAGGGAGCGCTGGGTGAGCAGCAGCGGCACCTCGGCGTCGGCGAGCATGAACGACATGCGCTGCGCCGGGAGGTCCGGGTCCAGCGGCAGGTAGGCGGCGCCCGACTTGAGGACGGCCAGCAGGGCCACGACGAGGTCCGCCGAGCGCGGCAGGCACACACCGACCAGGCGTTCCGGCCGTGCTCCCCGGGCTCGCAGGTGCCGGGCCAACTGGTTGGCCCGGCGGTCGAGTTCCCGGTAGGTCAGTCGCTGGGCGCCGCAGCGGACCGCCACCGCGTCGGGGGTCAGCCGGGCCTGCTCCTCGACCAGCTCGTGCACGCAGAGGTCGGCGGGGAAGGGTTCGTCGGTGGCGTTGGCGGCCACCAGCAGCGCTTCGCGCTCGGCCTCGGTGAGCAGGTCCAGGCGCGAGACGGGACGGTCGGGATCGCCGGCCGCGGCGTCCAGCAGCCGGAGGTAGTGGCCGACCAGCCGTTCCACGCTCGCGCGGTCGAACAGGTCGGTGTCGAAGGCCACGGTCCCGGTGGTGCCGGCTGTCCCGGCCGTGCTGCTCGGCCGGTCGGCCACCACCAGGCTGAGGTCGACCTTGGCCGTGCCGTTGTCGACCTCGATCTGTTCGACCTCCGCCCCCACCAGCCGGAGGGCGGCAGCCGGGTCGGACAGGCCGGCGAACATCACCTGGAACAGCGGGTTGCGGTCGAGACCGCGGGCCGGCCGCAGCTCCTGCACCAGCCGTTCGAACGGCACGTCCTGGTGCGCGTAGGCGTCCACGGCGGTGCCGCGGACCCGGTCGAGCAGTTCGGCGAAGCTCGGGTCGCCCGAGAGGTCGGTGCGGACGACCACGGTGTTGATGAACGAGCCCACCAGCGGGTCGAGTTCCGGACGGGTCCGGCCCGCGACCGGTGTGCCGACCGCCACGTCGCACTGCCCGCTGTAGCGGGCGAGCAGGGCCTGGAACGCGGCGAGCAGCGTCATGAACATCGTCGCGCCGTGCCGACGGCCCAACAGCCGCAACCGGCCGGCCAGTTCCTCGGGCACCGTGAAGGTGATCCGCTCGCCGCGGCCCGCGCGGACCGGTCCGCGTGGACGGTCGGTGGGCAGGTCCAGCGGCGACAGTCCGGACAACTGCGTGCTCCAGTAATCCAGTTGGCGCTGCAGGCGGTCGCCGGAGAGCCGGGCCCGCTGCCAGTGGGCGAAGTCCGCGTACTGGATCCGCAAGGGGGGCAGCTCGTGCTCGCGCCCTTCCAGCCGGCTCCGGTACATCGCCGACAGGTCGTCCCACAGCAGGGGCATCGACCAGCCGTCGACGGCGATGTGGTGGACGACCACCACCAGGACGTGTTCGCCCTCGTCGACCCGCAGCAGTGATGCGCGCAGCAGCGGGGCGGCGGCCAGGTCGAACGGGCGCAGGATCTCGGACTGGACGAGGTCGAGGGCCAGCCGCGTCCGGCGTTCCGCGGGCTCGGTCCGCAGGTCCGTGACGGGCAGGTCGAACGGCCGGGCCGGCTCGACCGAGGGGCTGGGGAGCCCGCCCCGCTCGGGGAAGACGGTGCGCAGGACTTCGTGGCGCCGCACCAGCTCGGTGAGACTGTGGCCGAGGGCCGCCACGTCCAGCGGTCCGCGCAGCCGGAAGACCTCGTGGACGTTGTACATCGCGGGGCCGTCGGACAGCCGCTCGATCAGCCACATGCGTTCCTGGGTGAACGACGTCACCTGCGCATCCGCCGGGCGGGGCGGGATCGCGGCCTCCGGCTCGCGCTCGGCGGCCCTGTTCCGGGCCGCGCGGACGCGTTGGTCGAGCAGGGCCCGTGCGATGGCCGGCGCCGGACCGGCCGACGGGTTGGCCCCGGGCGCGGAACCGGTCGGCCGGCCGGGCTCGGGGCGACTGTGCTGTGCCTTCACGGGTGACGGGCCTTTCCGGCGGGAAGCGGTTCCGCTTCGGTGGCGGCGCCGAGGTCCGCCAGCAACGCCGCGTCGATGCCGTCGGCGAGTTCGGCGACGGTCGGGTGGTAGAAGAGCAGGGCGACGGGCAGTTCGAGGTCGAGTGCCCGGCCGAGTCGGGACATGACCTTCGACGCGAGGAGCGAATGGCCGCCCAGCTCGAAGAAGTCGCTGTCCACGCCGCCCGGGGTGACACCGAGCACCTCGGCCCAGGTCTCCAGCACGAGGAGTTCGGTCTCGGTGGCGGGCCCGGGTTCGGTCTCGGCGGCCGGCTCGGGCTCGGCCCTGCGGGTGGCGGGAGCGGGCCGGCTCACGCGCAGGCCCGGAGGGGGCTCCCACGCCGATATCGGCCGTTCGGGGCTGTCGACGAGCTGGTCGAGCAACGCCCGGAAACCCTCGGAGAGTTGCCGCACCGTGTCGCGGTCGAAGAGGTCGGCGGCGTAGCGGATGACGCCGGTGAGGCGATCGCCGCCGTCCGTCAGGGAGACCTCGATGTCGAACTTCGCCACGTCGTTCGGTATCCGATGGTCATCCACTTCGAGCCCCGGAAGGCCGGACGGGAGCGCGGGCGGATCCTCCAGCTGGAACATGACCGTGAACAGCGGGTGTTGGCCGAGATCGCGCTCGGGCCGCAGCTCCTGCACCAGCCGCTCGAAGGGGACGTCCTGGTGGGCGTAGGCCTCCACCGCGCCCCGCCGCACCCGGGCGAGCACGTCGGTGAAGCCGGGGTCGCCCGACAGGTCGGTGCGCAGGACGAGCGTGTTGACGAAGAAGCCGACCAGCGGCTCCACCTCGATCCGGGTCCGCCCGGAGATCGGCGTCCCGACCGTCACGTCGGCCTGTCCCGTGCAGCGCGCGAGCAGGACCTGGAAGGCGGCCAGCAGCGTCATGAACGGCGTCACCTCGTGGGCGCGCCCGAGTGTGCGTACGCGCTCGGCGAGGTCCGCCGGGATCTCGATCTCGACCTGGTCGCCCCGGCCTGACCACGCCGCGGGGCGGGGTCGGTCCGTCGGGAGCACCGACGGGTTCAGGTCCGCCAAGTGCTCTCGCCAGTAGGCGAGTTGGTCCAGCATCGCCGCTCCGGCCTGGTGGCTCCGCTGCCAGTCGGCGAAATCGGCGTACTGGACGGGCAGGTCCGCCAGGGCGATCGGCCGGCCGTCGACGGCGGCGCCGTACGCGGCGGAGAACTCCTGCCACAGCACCGACAGCGACCAGCCGTCACAGGCGATGTGGTGGATCACGAGGAGCAGCAGGTGGTCGTCGGGGGCGATCCGGATCAGTCGGGCCCGCAGCATCGGAGCGGTCCCGAGGTCGAACGGGGTCGCCAGATCGGCGGCCACCAGCTCCCGGGCCCGCCGCCAGGCCTGTTCCGACGGGGTGTGCGTCAGATCGGTGATCGTCGGCACGAAGGTCTCGACCGGCTCCGCGACGTGGCGCGGGCCGTCCTCGGTGTCGACGATCCTGCCGCGCAACACCTCGTGGCGGCGCACGACTTCGGTCAGCGCCCGGATGAGCGCCCCCTCGTCCAGTCGGCCGCGCAGCCGTACCGCGGTCGGGACGTTGTGGTCCGGCAGACCCGGGCGCAGCCGGTCGAGGAACCACAGCCGTTGCTGGGCGAAGGACAACAGGGTCGGAGCGTGCGCGCGCCGATCGGGACCAGGCATGACGGATCCACCTTTCACGGCGATCGGGAACGATTCAGCGCCCCGGAAATCCCCTCGCCGATTCGCTACTTGGCGAACAGTACGGCGGATACTAGGTGGCTCCCGTCTCACTCCGCAAGATCGAGAACCGGGTTGCAAGCATCAAGACAATATTTACGCCAGTCCCCTGGAATCCTTATGTAGATCGAACACGCTCGACGGCTAGCATCGGCCCGGATGATCCGACACCCTCTCTGACGTGCCGTCATGGCCGGTATCACGCACCCCACTTCCATGGACGGGCACCACGTGATAATTCTTCTGTCTCCAGGGGGCGACCGGGTGGGCCCCTTTCCTGTCGGGCCTTCATTGTTCCGAAAAAGATCGGTGAACCCGTTGCATGAACTCATCCGTTGTCTATGAACCCACCCCGTTGCATGAACTCGGAGAAGTCGTGATGCAGCAGCAGAGTCTGGTGGGTTCATTCGTCTCGCACGCCACCGGCCACCCCGGTGATCCGGCGCTGATATGGCGCGGAGAAGAGACGACCTACCGTGAACTCCACCAGCTGGCGGAGCGGGAGCGCGTCCGGATCGCCGGGCTCGACCCGGGCGGGGACGAGCCGGTCGGCATCCCGGCCGCCAAGTCGCCCTCGACGATCGCCCTGATGCTCGCCTGTCTGCTGGAAGGGCGGCGCTTCCTGCTGCTGCCCGCGCCCGCGCCGGAGGGGAGAACACCCCACACGCTGGCCGAGCAGGCCGGAATCCGGCACGTCCTGTCGCCGGAGAGCCCCCGGTCTCCCGGACCCGGGCCGGGTGCCCCGGACCGGCCGGCGGAACCGGAGGCGCCGCGCCGTACGGAGCCCGCCGACGTCTCCTTCATGTTCACCACCTCCGGTTCCACCGGGCGGCCGAAGATCGTGCCACTGAGTACGGGGGCGGTGGACCGCTTCACCACCTGGGCCGGCGAGCGGTTCGGCATCCGCCGGGGAACGACGGTCCTCAACTACGCGCCGCTCACGTTCGACCTGTGCCTGCTGGACGTCTGGACCACGCTCAAGTACGGCGGCCGCGTCGTCCTGGTCGATCCGGCCCGGGCCACCCAGCCGAACTACCTGCTGGACCTCGTGTCCCGCCACGCGGTCCAACTCGTCCAGGCGGTACCGATGTTCTACCGGTTGCTGGTCGACGCGGCCGCCGGGAGCGGCCGCCGGCTCGACACCGTCGAGCACGTCGTCTTCACCGGCGACAGCATGCCCGCCCGCTGCCTGGCCGAACTTCCGCAGCTGTTCACCGGCGCGCGGCTCCACAACGTCTACGGCTGCACCGAGACCAACGACAGCTTCCTGCACGAGGTCGACGGCACCGAGCCGGCGGACGGCCCGGTGCCGATCGGACGCCCGCTGCCCGGAGTCCACGCGGTGATCGTCGGTGCCGACGGCGCGATCGTGACCGGGCCGGGGACCGGCGAACTCCACGTCGCCACGCCGTTCCAGACCGACGGCTACCTGGACCGGGAGCAGGACGCGGACAGGTTCGCGACCCACCACCACGACGGGGAGACGCGGCGCTACTTCCGCAGCGGCGACCTCGTACGGCGCGACCGGGACGGCCGCATCACCCTGGAAGGGCGCAACGACCACCAGGTCAAGGTCCGCGGCGTGCGGGTCAACACCCACGAGGTCGAGCAGGTGCTGCTCGAACATCCCGACGTCGTCGAGGCGGCCGTGGTGACCGTGCCCGACCAGGTGGCCGGCCGCCTGCTGCGGGGCGTGGTCCGCCGCGCCCCGGACAGCCGGCTCAACTCGCTGGCGCTGCGCCGCCACTGCGCGCAACGGCTTCCGCTCACCGCCGTCCCCTCGACCCTGCTGATCGTGGACGACCCGCTGCCCAGGACGCCCACCGGAAAGATCGACCGCACGCCCCTCCAGCTCGCCTGCTCCCCGTCCCAGCCAAACGAAGGACCGGCCACGTGAAACACGCCGCGGTAGTCACGCAGTTCATCATCGAGGAGTTCCTGCCGGACGTCGGCGCGAACGAACTGGACGCCGACTACGACCTCGTGGACGGCGGGGTCATCGACAGCCTCGGCCTGCTCAAGACGATCGCCTGGCTCGAGGACTGCTTCGACCTGCGCGTCGAGGAGATCGACCTCGACCCGGACAGCTTCCGCTCGGTCGGCTCGATCAGCAGGTTCATCGAGCAGGCCCAGCAGCACCGGACGGACGCCCACTAGCCATGCACGAGGTGCTGCGAGCGCTGATCGGCCGGGACCGCGCCGTCGTCGACCAGGAGATGTGGGGGTCCTTCTGGGACCAGCTGCGTGACGGCGCCCTGCGTTCCGGCGAGACGGTGGCGCTGCTGTCCTCGCTGTCCACCCGGATGCCCGATCGGGACACGCTGGTCGCCATGCTCCGCTCGCTGGACGAGCGCCGGCCCGCCGTCGCCGCGCGGCTGGACCGCACGGCCAACATCGTCGGCACCGGAGGCGGTCCGGCCACGTTCAACATCTCCACCGCGGCGGCGTTCGTCGCCGCAGCCCTGGGCGTGCGCGTCGTCAAGACGGGATCCCGCGCCTACACGAGCACCTGCGGCTCCCACGACCTGCTCGACCGCCTCGGCATCCGGACGACCACCTCGTACGAGCAGACCGACGACCTGCTGGAACGCTTCGGCATCGCCTTCCCGGGGAACTTCGTCTACCCGCGGGAGGTGGCGCTGCTGGCCCGGAGCATCGTGCCGATGGACCTGCGGATGATCGGCGGATTCATCAACTCCGTCGGCCCCTTCCTGGCCGCGGTGCCGGTCTCCGCCCAGCTCGTCGGCGTCTCGGACCATTCGCTGCTGCCGGTTCTGGGCCAGGTCGCCGCCACCGTGGCCGACCGGAGGATCTGGCTGTGCACCAACGAGCTGGGGGTCGACGAGCTCGTCGGCTCCGTCGACAACGTCGTCCTCTCCAATGACGGCACGGACGCGATCCGGCTGCGGGCCGAGGCTCCCGAGGCTCCCGCAAACGGCACCGACCCGATCACCGGACTACGGCCGACCGGCGAGGGCGAGGACGTGGTCGACCACTTCCTCGCCGTGCTCTCCGGCGACGGGACGGCTCTCGCCACACGGACCGTCCGCCTGAACGCCGCCGCACTGGCCGTCGCGAGCGGGCTGATCGACGGCTGGCCGGAGGCGATCAGGGCGGCCGACGACGCCCTCCGCAGCGGCGCCGCCCGCGACCTCGTCGACCGCCTGCGCGCACACCCGGCGCGCCGCGCCATAGCCACGGCGCGTGCGCGGTGAGCGGGTTCTTCGCACGCCGGCCACCGGACCAGCCCGGTCTGGCGATGTTCCTCAACGCCGGAGACCCCCCGCTGCCCGTCCTCGCCGACGTCATGCGGATGCTCGACGACTGCCGCGTGGACTGCCTGGAGCTGGCGGTGCCCTTCCCCGACTCGGTCACCGACGGGCCGGTCATCCGCCGATCGGCGCAGCGGGCCCTGGCCGACGGCGTCGGACTCGACGAGGTGCTCGGACTCCTCAGCGGGATCCTGCCCCGGCTGCGCCACCTGCGGGTGGCACTGCTGGCCGACTGGAGCCACACGGTCAGAGACCTGACCGTGCCCGGCTTCGTCCGGCGGGTCGCCGACTCGGGCGTCGACGGCCTGCTGGTGCACGGCCTGCCGCCGCGGCTACGGGCCGGCTACCTCGAAGCGGTGCGGGAGGCGGGGCTGCCCGCGGTCGCCACCTGCTACGCCGCGTCGACGGCCGAGGTCAAGGCCGCGGCCGCCGAGTCCGCCACCGCGTACCTGTACCTGGTGGCCCACTACGGCCGCAGCGGCGGCAGGCTCACGGCCGACCGCCAGGAGCTGGCCGACGCGCTGGCCGCGCTGCGCACGACGACCGCCGTACCGATCGCCGTCGGATTCGGCGTCCGCTCCAGGGCGGACATCGACCTGCTGCACGGCCTCGGCGCCGACGCCGCGGTCGTGGGCAGCGCCGGGGTCGCCCGGATCGAGCACGCCCTCGCCGAAGGGGCCGACGTGGTCGAGGAGCTCCACACCTTCGTGCACACCGTCTCGCCGTACTCGGCACACCGCTGATTCGGCGAAGCGCCGACTCAGCAAGCCACCCGTCCAGCTACCCGCCAGGAGGCACACCCGATGATCGTCCGACGCCTTGACGAGGTGACCACCGTGGACTGGGGCAACGGGCTCAGCCGCAGGTTCCTTCTCGAATCCGACGGCCTGGGCTACACGATGACGGACACCACCGTCCGCGCCGGCACCAAGTCGAGGCTGGAGTACCGCCGCCACCTGGAGGCCTGCTACTGCATCGAGGGCACGGGCCAGGTCGTGAACGCCGACGGCACGTCCCACCCGATCGAGCCGGGCACGCTGTACGCGCTCGACCTGCACGACGCCCACTTCCTGATCGCGGACCAGGACACGGACCTCCGCCTGGTGTGCGTGTTCTCGCCCGCGTTGCGCGGCGACGAACGCCACAACCTCGACTCGACCGATTTCTCCGAGTACTAACAGGACTGACAGATGATCAGCTGGAACGCCGACCAGATCGCTCTGGGCGAGGGCATCGCCCAGTGGTGCGAGGAGCTCAGCTCGGGCCATCTCGAAGGGGACGCGGAAGGCGCCTTCCCGTGGGACAAGTGGAAGCTGATCCAACGGTCCGGAATCCTCGGCCTGCCGTTCGACGAACAGTGGGGCGGGCTGGGCCAGGACCTCCTCACCACCATGCACGTACTCGAACAACTCGGTACCGGGTGCCGTGACGGCGGACTGAACTTCGCGGTCGCCACCCACCTGGTCAGCGTCGGAGTCCCGCTGCAACGGTTCGGCTCGCCGGAGCTCAAGGCGCGCCACCTGCCGGGGATCTGCTCGGGAGAGACGATCGGGGCGCACGCGATCAGCGAGACCGAGAGCGGCTCCGACGCGCTGGCGATGAGGACCACGGCCACCCGCGAGGGCGACGACTTCGTGCTGCGGGGCGGCAAGGCCTTCATCACCAACGGCCCGGTGGCCGACGTGTTCGTGGTCTACGCGCGCACCCACCCGAAGGCCGGCCCGCTCAGCATCACCGCCTTCGTCGTGGAGCGGGACACCCCGGGGCTCGTCGTCGGGCCGCCCGTCGCCACCATGGGGCTGCGGACGGCGCCGCTGGGCGAACTGCACTTCGACGACTGCCGGATCCCCGCATCCGCCGTGATCGGCCGGGTCGGATCCGGATTCCTGGTCCTGGACCACGTGATGAAGTGGGAGATCCTCTGCTCCTTCGTCATCAACACCGGGCAGATGCGGTACCGGCTCGACCGCTGCGTCGAATTCGCCAAGCAGCGCGTCCAGTTCGGCCATCCGATCGGCTCGTACCAGTCGATCTCCCACAAGCTCGTGGACATGAGCATCGGCCTGGACACCGCGCGCAAATGGCTCTACGACACGGCGGTCAGGCTGACGGAGGGCGAGAACGTCACGAGGGACATCGCCGTCAGCAAGGTCCTCGCCAGCGAGAGCAACCTCGCCTCCGCACTGGCCGCCGTGCAGATCTTCGGCGGCAGCGGCTACCTGGCCGAGTACGGGCTGGAGAAGGACGTGCGCGACGCGGTCGCCGGCCCGATCTACTCGGGCACGTCGGAGATCCAACGCAACCGCATCGCCGCCATGTTGGGGTTGTGACACCTGATGCTGGTCAAGATCTGCGGAGCCGCCTCGGCCGAGGACGTGGCATCGCTCGACAGCGCCGGAGCCGACTTCGTCGGCCTGTGGCACGGCGTCCCAGGGGGACGCGCCAACCTGACACTTCATCAACTCACTTCTCTCGCAGACGCCGTGCACCGAACGGGGCGAATGCACCCGGTCCTCGTGACCTTCCTCAACGACGCCGGGACACTGCGCGCGGCGACGGCCGCGGCCCGGGTCCAGTGGGTCCAACTGCACGGCTACCAGCCGCCGGGACTGGTCCGCGCCCTGAAGGGCACCACGGACCTCACCGTGGTCAAGGTGCTGCACCTCGGCGCGGACACCCGCGCGGAGCGGTCCCTGATCTCGGCGTACGAGCGGGCCGGAACGGACCTCTTCCTGCTGGACGCGGTGGCCGGCGACGGCCGGATCGGCAGCACCGGGCAACCGGCTGACTGCGGGGCCGTCATCGAGATCGCGGACCGCCTCTCGCGGCCCTTCCTGCTGGCCGGCGGCATCTCGGCCGACAACCGGGAGGACTACCGGGCCGTGCTGGAGCACCCACTGTTCCTCGGCATCGACGTGGACACGGCGGCCAGGGACGTCGACGGACGGCTGAGCACCGACCGGGTCACGGCCGTACGGCGCGGCTGGCGCGATCCGAAAGCGAGGGCCTAGATGACGGCCGCGTTCATCGAGGCACTGCTGGACGCCCGCCGACCGGTGATCATGGAGCTCAAGCGGCAGGACGCCGCCGGACAGGACCTGTTCGGCGACAGGTCGGCCGCCCGGCTGGTCACCGACTACCAGGGCGTCGGCGCGCCCTGCCTGTCCGTGGTCACCGGCCGGTGGTTCGGCGGCACCCCGGACCTGCTGCACGAGGTCGTGGCGGCGACGGACCTTCCCGTGCTGCAGAAGGACTTCATCACCCGCCGGAGCCAACTGCACCAGGCCCGCGAGAGCGGCGCGTCCGCGGTCCTGCTCACCGCCGCGCTGCTGCCGCGCGCCACCCTGGGCCATCTGGTCGAGCTGGGCCTGAGCCTGGGCCTGACGCCGTTCGTCGAGGTCACCACCGAGGAGGAGATCAGCCGCGTGCCGCGCGCCGAGGAGTGCGTGGTCGCGGTGAACAACAAGGACATCGCCACCCGCGAACGCGACGCGGGCGACCTCGGGCGAAGCTCGTCACTCCTGCCCGCGGTGCTGCGCAGCGGCACCCGGTGCCCGGTGAGTGCCGGGGCCATCCGCCGCCCCGACGACGCCGCCCGCCTGCTCGACGAGGGCTTCGCCGGCGTGCTCATCGGAACGGGCCTCCTACGCGCCGCCAGCCTGCCGGCGTGGCTGGACGGCCTCGACACCCACCTCGACACCCACCTCGACCCCCGTCCCGACACCCGTCCCGACGCCGAGCGCGAACCGGCTCCCCCCGTCCGCCGCCCGGCGGACCCCCCGACCACCGACATCTGGAGGTAACGGCATGACCAGCGAAGCATCCGAGCAGTGGAAGGTCGTCGTCAACGACGAGGAGCAGTACTCGGTCTGGTCCGCCGACCGCGAATCGCCGGCGGGCTGGCACGAGGTCGGTGTGCGGGGTGCGAAGGACGAGTGCCTCGCGCACATCGAACACGTGTGGACCGACATGCGCCCCCGTAGCCTGCGCCTGCGGTCCGTCCCGGAGGACGGTGCGCGGTGAACCGGACGCTCGCACCGCACGTCGCGCGCCCGCCGGCCGAGCCCCTGCTCACCACCACCCTGAACCTGCCGGGCTGCCAGGCCCGGGGCTGGGTCGTCGTCGACTCCATGGTCGACGGCCTGGCCCTGGGCGGCACCAGGATGACCCCGACGGTGAGCGAGCAGGAGCTGGCCGGGCTCGCCAGGGCGATGACCCACAAGCTGGCACTGGTCGGCCTGCCCATCGGTGGCGCCAAGGCCGGCATCGCACCCGATCCGGGCGCCACCGTCGAACGGCGGGCGGTGATGCGGGGGTTCGGCCGCGCCGCGGCCCCGCTGCTGAACGGCGGGGTGTACCTGGGGTGCGACCAGGGCACCACCTACGCCGACCGGCAGGTCGCCTTCGAGGCCGCCGGGTACGACGTCACCCGCCGCCCCGGCACCACCCGCCTCACCGTCGACTGGGCCGAACTGTGGGACCACATGGCCGACATCACCGGGTTCGGCGTGGCCGTCGCGGTCCTCGGCGCCCTACGGGCCTCCGGTGCGCGGACCCCGCAGCGCATCGCGATCCAGGGCTTCGGCACCGTCGGGCGCGCGGTGGCCGGCCACCTGGCCGCCCACGGCCACCTGGTGGTGGCCGTCGCCGACGTCCGGGGCACCATCGAGGACCAGCGCGGACTGCCCGTCGCCGAACTCACCGCACTCACCAGCAGCGACGGCACGATCGACCGGAGCCGGCTGCCCGCCCGGGTCACCGTCCACGGGCCCGGGCAGGCGTGGCTGCACGTCGACGCCGACGTGCTGGTGCTGGCGGCCTCCGCCTCCGCGGTCGACGAGGAGGCGGTGCCGGCGGTCCGGGCCGGCCTGGTGGTCGAGGGCGGAAACCTGAGCTGCACCCCGCCCGCCCGCCGGTCGCTGCGCGAGGCCGGCCACACCGTCCTGCCGGACGTGGTCGTCAACGTCGGCGGAGCGGCGGCGACCGGGTGCGTGCTCGCCGGGCTGGCCCCGTCCGACCTGCCGCTCCCGCAGCTGTCCGCGTGGCTGCGCGAGTGGGTCTCCAGCAGGGTCGCCAGGAACTGCGAGCTGGTGCAGGAGCTGAGCGCCTCGGGCAGCGCCGATCCGGTCGCTCAGCTCCTCGGTTCGCGGGGAGCCCCGGCCGGCGCCTCCGAACCGGAGGCGCCGGCCGAGCGGTGACCGGCCGGAGGCCCGTGCAGCGGCTCCTCAGCGACTCATCAGCGACCGGAGCGACCGAAGCGACTCAAGGTTGGCGGTCGGTGCGCGCGTGCGCGGCCGGCCGCGCCTGAACCCCGCTCCCCTCATCAGGCCCCTCGGGTTCGATCATCTAGGCTGGCGCGGTGACTGATGAGCAGGAGCGGGTGCAGCCGTCGGGAGTGTGGGCCACGGCGGTGGGGGTGGCCAGGGTGCGGGCGCTGGAGACCGAGCGGGTGGACGCGTTGTTCCGCGACCCACTGGCCCAGGCCTTCGCCGCCGCCGGCGGCCTGTGGCCCTCCTCGCCACCCCCGGCTGACGAGGCCGCGCGCCGCCGCCGGCTGGCCGTGTCCTTCTCCATCGTCATCAGGACGAAGTTCCTCGACGACCTGTTGCGGCGGGCCTCCGCGTCCGGGGTCCGGCAGGTCGTACTGCTCGGCGCCGGCATGGACAGCCGCGCCTTCCGGATGGACTGGCCCGAGGGCACCCGGCTGTTCGAGGTCGACACCGCCGCGCCACTGGACTTCAAGGCCTCGGTGCTGCGCCAGGAGCGGGCCGTCGCACGCTGCGAGCGGATCACCGTCGCGGCGGACCTGCGTGAGGACTGGCCGGCCGCGCTGGCCGCCGCAGGGCACGACCCGGCCGCGCCGACCGTGTGGATCGCCGAAGGACTGCTGATCTATCTGCCCGAGGACGCGGTGGAGTTGCTGCTGGCCCGGATCGGCGAGCAGTCGGCGCCCGGCAGTCGGATGGGGCTCACCTTGGGCTCGCGCGGCGTGATCGAGCGCTTCGGCGCGGACTCCGTACCGGGCTCGGCGGCGTCCATGTGGGTCTCGGAGATGCCCGACGACCCGGTGGACTGGCTGGCCGGGCACGGCTGGGAGGCCGACGCCCACACCCTGCGTGAGCGCGCCGCCGCCTACGGCCGCCCGGTCGACACCCCGCCGCGGCGCGAGGAGCAGCCGGGCGGACTGGTCTCGGCGGTCCGCCGGTAGGGCGCCTACCGGTTCCCCGGATCATCGACTCCGAGCGGGCCCGATCCGCCCGACAGCCGCCCGACAGCCGCCCGACCGCTGTCGCTTCACGTATGTGCGGGACCGCGGCCGCCACGACCGGCACGTTCCGGCACGTTCCGGCAAAGGGTTCGTCAACGGTCATTCCTGAACTCCCGGATCCCGCAGGTGGCATGGCCACCGGGTCCGGCCGGACCGGCATCCGCCGTGGTCGGGAGGTGGAGGGGAGTTGGCGAAATCGTGTCCATGACCAGCCCGACCCCGTTGACCTCCGGTACGGCCGGGCGGTTGGCTCGCCCCGAGCCGGCCGGCGGGGGCGGGAGGCGGTACGGCCCGAGACAAGGGGAGGACGGTTCAGGTGGAACGGACGAACGCGGGGACCCGCGGCCGGTGGGCGGTACGGGCCGGCAGCGTGCTGGCAGCCGCACTCCTGGCCGCCACCACGGCCCAGGTCCAGGCCCAGGCCGCACCGCTCCCGGAGGGCACCGTCACGGTGAACGTCGCCCCCGACGGCACCCCGGCCGACGACTGGTCGGAGCCCCTCGGCCTGAGCGCCGACGGCCGCTACGCCCTCTTCACCTCGCTGGCCGCCAACCTGGTGCCCGGCGACACCAACCGCCTGTACGACGTGTTCGTCCGCGACCTGTGGACCGGGCGCACCGAGCGGGTGAGCCTGGCCGACGACGGCGGCCAGCTCGACGGCTCGACCAACCAGGCGGCGATCAGCGCCGACGGCCGGTACGTGGCCTTCAGCACGAACGCCACCGACGTCATCCCGGGGCGGCACGGCGACGGCCGGTTCGACGTCTACGTCCGCGACCGCTGGACCGGCCGCACCGAACCGCTCACCGCGGGCACCGGCGCCGGCAACTCGCTCGACCCGGCGATCAGCGCCGACGGCCGGTACGTCGCGTACACCTCGGACCGCCCCGACCTCGCCCCCGGCTCCCGGCCCGGCGTCCAGAACATCCACCTGGCCGACCGCCGCACCGGCACCACCCGCCTGGTCAGCACCGGCCGCGACGGCGCCGCCGCCGACGGCGGCTCGGTCGAGCCCTCGCTCAGCGCGGACGGCCAGACCGTCGCCTTCCGCTCCAAGGCGACCAACCTGCTGCCGACCGCGCCCACGCCGCCCGCAACGGCCATGACGCCCACGACCGCCACCAAGCCCCCACCCGCACGGCAGCTCTTCCCGCTCTACACCTACGACGCGCGCACCGGCCGGATCCAGGGCGCCAGCATCGACGCCACCGGCACCCTGCGCGACGCCGCCAAGGCCGGACGCCTCAGCCCCGACGGTCGCTACGCCCTCTTCCGCGTCTTCGAGCGCGAGCAGGACACCGTCCAGGTCCGCCTCTACGCCCGCGACCTGCGCACGGGCACGGTGACCACGGTCTCCGCCGTCGACTCCCAGCCCGCCGTCATGACCGCCGACGACCGCTGGGTCTACTTCGCCTCCGACTCCGCCGCCCTCGCCCCCGGCGACACCAACGGTGTCGCGGACGTCTTCCGCCGCGACCTGTGGACCGGCCGGATCGAACGCGTCAGCACGGCGGCCGACGGCGGCCAACGGCCCGGCGCCTCCACCGCCCCCAGCGTGGACGCCCTCGGCACGACGGTCCTGTTCAGCACCCTGAACGGCGCCGGCGCGGAGCTCCTGGCCCGCCGCCTGCCGCCACTCTGACCGCGGTCGAACTCCCCTCTCCGGCACTCCCGATGACGGCGACGGTGCAACGCCGGAGAGGGTCCAATTCGGTTGAGCGGCCGACACGGCTCTGGTAGCAATGTGACATGATACAAGGCCTCAAAGTCGCCCTCCGCGCGCGCCACGAGAGTGACGTAGCCGTTCTCCAGACCGAGCTGTACGACGACGTCGCCACCCGCTCCCGGGCCGACACCCGCCCCTGGCGGCCCATCTCCCCGGGCGCGGCAGAGTCCCCCTACGCGCCGACCCCGCCCTCGGAGGCCGCGGCCTGCTTCTCCGTACTGGACCTGGCCTCAGGGGAGTTGGCCGGAGAGGCCGTGCTCTGGGGGATCGACACCCACAACCGCACCGCCCACCTCGGGATCGCCCTGCGCCCCGGCCTGCGCGGCCGGGGCCTGGGCACCGATGTGGTCAGGGTGCTCTGCCAGTACGGCTTCGCGGTACGCGGCCTGCACCGGCTGCAACTGGAGACCCTCGCCGACAACACCCCGATGATCGCGGCCGCCCGCAGGGCCGGCTTCACCCTGGAGGGAACACTCCGCCGCTCCGCCTGGGTGTGCGGCGAGTTCGCGGACGAAGCCGTCCTCGGACTCCTCGCCGAAGAGTGGAGGCCATGACGCTCACCGCGTGACCCGGCGAACGCCGCCGGGTCACGCGGGGGCACCACTGACGGCTGCTCCGCTGGGCTCCGTCGATCCGCGGGACCGTCACCACCGGCTCCAGCAGCTCCTGGTGGGCCCGAGGCCGTTCCGCAGGGGTCTTGCCAGACACTACGGTCACCGTACTATGGTGTGGAGCGTGAAGAACAAACGCTCCATGCAAGAGCCGACCTTCCTGCTCCTCACCGCGCTGGCCGACCGGCCCCGGCACGGCTACGCGCTCGGGGACGAGGTCGCCGCGATCTCCGAAGGCCGGGTACGGCTCGGCGCCGGCAGCCTGTACGGCACCCTCGACCGGCTCCTGGCCGAGGGGCTGATCCACGTCGAGCGCGAGGAGACGGTGGACGGGCGCCCCCGGCGCGTGTTCGCCCTCACCCCGGACGGTGAACAGTCGCTCAGGGACGAGGCCGAACGCCTTCGCTCCGCACTGCGCGAGGCCGACCGGCGTCTGACGCAGATCCGGACCCGTCCCGTAGGAGGCGCGGCATGACCTCGAAGCACTCCATGAACACGCGCCTGCTGCAACGGGCCCTCCGGCTGTACCCGGCGTCCTACGGCGCCGGTGCACTCGCGGAGGTCGCCGACCTCGCCCGGCACCGGATCGCCCGCTCCGGCTCCGCCGCGGGGCTGCGCGAGGTGGCCGACGTCGCCGGGCACGGGGCCCGGCTCCAGCTGGGCATGGTCTCCCACCGGCCGCCGGGCCGGGCGTTCGCCACCGCGGCGCCGCTCGCCGCGCTGCTGGCCGGAACGTACGCGGCGACCTACCTGTGGCGGGACCTGCGGCTCGCCATCAGCCCCGAGTCCGCCGACTTCCCCGCCGGAGTCCCGGCGGGAGGCGCGCTCCTGGCGGTGATGTCGCTGCTCGTCCCCGCTGTGCTGACGGCGTGCGCGGCCGCGGCCGGCCGCTGGCCGGCCGCACGGGCCCTGGCCCTGGTGTCGCTGGTGCTGGCACCGCTGTTCTACGCCATGTGCCGCTTCGGGCTGTGCGACCTGGACTTCCGCACCGCGGCCGAACTCGGCCTCGGCATCCGGGGGTTCGGGCTGATCGAGCTCAACACCCTCGTCCTGCTGGCCGCCCCGCCGGACCGGACCCGCAGGACCGGCGCCGGGCTCTGGCCGGTCGCCGCCGCGGTCACCGCCTTTGGCATCGGCGTCACGATCACCGGCGAGTCCACCGCGCGGATCCTCACCTCCGGCTTCGGCATCTGGGCCCCGCTCGCCACCGGGGTCGCCCTGGCCTTCACCACCCGGACGGCCGGGAACGCGGCCCTGGCCGCGGCCGTCCTGGCGGCGCCTCCCGTACTCACCCCCGTACTCCTCGGCGGCCAGGCGTCGGTCGCGGCGATGCTGCCCCAGCTCCTCGTCCCGGCCGCCTTCGGCTATCTGACGGCCCGAATCGCGATCCTCCTCATCGCCCGTCTCCCCCGAACGGGCCGCCTCTCCCGCCCCTGACCGGCCTCACACCACACCCACGTCGCCCTCCTCGACGGAGGCAGCGCCCCAGGGGGTCTGCGGGCGGGCCCGGTCACCGGACGCTGGAGTCTCCCGGCTTCGGCTGCACCCGCCTCGCCACAAGCGTCGGTCCCGGCTCCCCGCGAGCGGGAGCCGGGACCGACGCTTGTGGCGGGGTGCGCCACCGACCCGCACCCGATGGGCCGTCCGACCTGTGCGACACCGATGCGTCTGCTGCCGACCGCCGGCAACACGGAGCGGGACGGCGGCAACGGAAGCTGGAAACCGCCGGCCACGGGGGGGGACACGGCGGCGTCAGGGGTGGTAGTCGGTGAGGGTGCGGGTGGGGGTCCAGCCCTGGGTGCGGGCGCGGGTGAGGTCGAGGACGACGCTGCGGGTGAGGAGGTCGACGGTGTAGGGGGTGAGCCCCGGGATGCGGGCGGTGCGGGCGGCGAGGCGGGCGAGGGGCGCGGGGAGGTGGGCGAGGGGCGCGGGGAGGTGGGCGAGGGGCGCGGGGACGCGGTGGGCGGCGAGGACGTGGCGCAGGGCGTCGTCGCGGCGGTAGGGGGTGGCGTCGGCGATGTTGTAGGCGCCGGGCGGCCAGGGCGGTGTGCCGGTGAGGCCGAGGGCGGACAGGCAGGCGTCGGTGAGGTTGGCGACGGCGGTGAGGCTGAGCGGGATGTCGCGGCCGGGCAGCGGGAGCAGGCCGTGCCGGGCGCGGGCGAGCAGTTGGGGGACGAGGTGGGGGTCGCCGGGGCCGTAGACGGCGCGGGGGCGCAGGACGACGGCGCCGGCCGTGAGGGCGAGGCGTTCGGCGGCGGCCTTGGTGCGGCCGTAGGCGTTGAGGTGGCCGGTGGCGGTGGGGTGGTCCTCGGTGACGGCGGGGGTGGCGGTGCGCGGGTCGTAGACGCTGGCGCTGCTGACGTGGACGAGGGGGCGGCCGGCGGCCGCGCGCAGGACGCGCTCGGTGCCGGCGACGTTGACGGCGTGCTGGTGGGCTTCGGCGGGATCGCCCGGGGGCAGGTCGGCGACGGCGGCGGCGCAGTGGACGACGAGGTCGGCGCCGGTGAAGTCGGGCTCGCCCTCGGCGGCGTCCCAGGGGCGGTGGTGGCCGACCGGGCCGGGGCGGCGGCCGTGGCAGGAGACGTCGAGGCCCAGGGCGGCGGCGGTGCGGGCGAGGTGGGCGCCGCAGAAGCCGGTGGCGCCGGTGATGGCGAGGTGCATCAGGATCTTCCCCGCCGGACGGTGAGTTCGGCGTAGCCGGGCAGGGCGCTGCGGCGGTCGACCCGGGCGCGGGTGACGACCGGGCGGTGGGGGGCGAGCGCCAGGAGGAGGTCGGCGAGCAGAGTGCGGGCCAGGCCGGCCCCGGGGCAGGCGTGCGGGCCGGCGCCGAAGACGGCCTGGGTGGCGGCCGGATCTTCGGCAGGGCTGCGGCGGTGGGCCCGGGCGGCGTGCCGGGCGACCAGGACCAGCCGGTCGCCGGCCCGTACGGGGTGCCCGGCGAGGGTGGTGTCGGCGGCGGCGACCCGGGGCAGCAGCGGGGACGGGGCGGTCAGGCGCAGGAGTTCGGCGGCGAGGCCGGGTGCGGTCGCCTCGCTCACGGTCGGCCAGAGCCCGGCGTCGGCGCACCAGGCGACGGCCCGGGGCAGTGCGGCGACGGTGGTGTTCACGGCGGCGACGGCCACCATGGCGTCACGCGCGTCGGGCGCGTCGGGCAGCAGGGCGGCGAGCCGGGCCGCGGCGGCGACCGTGGCGGCGGCCGCGTCCGGGCCGCGGCGGCGGGGACCGGGGAGGTGGTCGCGGGCGGCGCGGGCGGCGGCTTCGGCCGCGGCGTGGGCGAGGCGGTGCGGGCAGGACTGCGCGCCGGTCAGGGCGGCGGCCGTGACACCGGCCAACTCCCGGGCCAGTGCGACGAGTTCGAGCTCGCCTGCGGCCAGGTCCGGGACCCGTGTCGCGAGCACGGCCTGCCAGTGCGGGCGGATCCGTTGCTGTGCGGCGGTGTCGAGGCCGCCGGCCAGGGCGCGGCGGGCGTTGCGGTGTTCGGCGCCGTCCTGGTCGAACAGCAGTCCGCCGACCGTGAGTTCGGCCGCTGCGCCACCGGTGGTGCCGGGTGCGGTGCGGTCCAGCGGGACCTTGGTGAGCGCTTCGCGGTAGGCGTCGGTGCCGTGCACCAGCACGGTGCGGCCGAGCCGGACCACCGGGCGGCGGCGGGTGGCGGCGAGCAGGGCGAAGAGCACGGGGTGGCTGCGCAGGTAGACCCGGCGGTCCCGGCGGCGGGCCCGGCGGGCGGCGGCGGGCGGGAAGGCCGGTGCGGGCGGCTGTGCGGTCATGGGGTCGGTCACCGGGCCAGCTCCCGTGCGCAGTGCGCGGCGGCCGCCGCCCGGTCGGGCTTGCGGGAGCGGCCCGCGAGCGGGACCTCGCCGAACAGGACGGCGTCCGGCCGGGCCGCTGCCATCCGGTCGAGCGGCCCGCGCAGGGCCTCGCGCAGGCGCCGCGGGTCGGTGCCCGGCGCCGGCTGGACGAGGGCGACCAGCCGCTCGTCGCCGTCCCCCGCCGGAACGCCGACCAGGACGGCGAGTTCGACGCCCGGCAGGTGCAGCGCCGGTTCGTACAGGCCGGGGTAGATGTTCTCGGCGCGGCGCAGCACCATGTCCTTGAGGCGGCCGGCGAGGACGATCCGTCCGCCCGGGGTGAGCGCGGCGCGGTCGCCGGTGCGCACCCAGGGGTCGGGGTCCTCGCCGAGGTAGCGGTGGCGGGCGCCCGGGCCGGTGAGCAGCAGTTCACCGCCGGTGGCGATCCGGGCGCGGACGCCGGGCAGGGGAGCTCCGACCAGGTCGCCGTCCCCGTCGTGGGCGCTCTTGTCCGCCTCCTCGACGGCGGCGGCCGGGAACAGTTCGGTGAGCGCGTAGACGCTCCAGGCCTGGTGGGCGCCGGACTGCTTGACCCGGCGCAGCAGGGCGGCGTCGGCGGGGGCGGAGCCCGTCCAGACCCGGCCGGTGAAGCGGGCCCCGGCGGCGAGGGCGGCGCGCAGTTGCGGTGGGGTGAGGTAGGTGTGGGCGGGGTCGAGGCGGGCGAGTTGGCGGCCGAGCGCGGCGGGGCGGCGGGCGGGCAGCACGACGGCGGCGCCCGCGGCGAGGGCCGGGACGAGCACGAAGAACGTCCCGCCGAGGACGACCGTCCCGGGGCGCGGGTCGACCAGGTCGGCGACGGTGCGCAGCCCGGCGGCCAGCCCGTCCCGGGTGTGGACGACGGCGCGCGGGCGGGCGGTGGTGCCGGAGGTGAAGACGATCACCGCGTCCGCGTCCGGGCCGCCGTCGGGCCGGGCGGGCGGGGTCGCGCCGCCAGGGCGCAGGTGCGGCGCGCAGCCGGGCAGGCGGCGGCCCAGGGTGGCGACCGGCCCGAGTGCGGTGAGGCGGGGCAGGGCGAGGTCCGCTCGGCGGGCGAGCGGCCCGGCCCAGCCGGCCACCGCCTGGGCGGCGGCGTCGGCGAGGACGAGATCGGGGCGGGCCAGGGCGAGCCGGGCGGCGAGCACGTCGGGCCCGGCGGCCGGGTCGAGGACGGCGATGCGCAGGCCCAGCTGGTGCGCGGCAAGCATGACGGCCAGTGCGCGCGGCCCGGGCCGGACGGCGACGCCGACGGTGTCGCCGGGGCCGAGGCCGTGGGCGTGCAGCGCGGCGGCGTAGCCGTCGGCCAGGTCGGCGAGTTCGCCCCGGCGGAGCACCGGGCGGACGGTGCCCGGGCGGGTGTGGCGCAGGACGGCGGGCCGGTCGGGGTGGTCGGTGCGCAGGGCATGGGTGAGCCGGTCGAGCATGGCGGGGTCCTTCGGCGGGCTGCGGGGTGGCACGGAGCGGGTCCGGTCGGGAAAGGGTTGGTAGGGAGCGGGGCGCGGGGCGCGGGGCGCGTAGGGCGCGCGGGGCGGGACGCGCAGGGCGCGGGGCGCGGGGCGCGGGCGGGCTGTCAGCGCACGTCGACGGCGCGCGGCCCCGCGCCGCGCTCCAGGTACCAGCGCGCGGTGCCCACCACGCCGTACGCGCGGATGCGCCGGGTGGAGTTCTGCACCACCATGTCGCGGCGGCGCACCACCGCCGTGGTGTGCCGGCGGACCCTGTTGAGGAACGCCCGGTCGGTGGGTGAGGGCCGCCGGGGCATGCCGCCGACGGCGAGGTAGAGCTCGGCGGTGACCGCCATGTTGTTGCCCGCGTGCATCCGGTACGGGGTCAGGTAGCCGTGTCGACGGCGGTGCGCGGGCCGGATCCGGCCGAAGAAGGCGCCGAGCGCGACCAGCGCCAGGAACACCGCGCGCCCGACCGGGCCGTGCTCGTCGTGGCGGGCGGTGACCCGGCCGCAGACCAGCCCGCCGGAGGCGACCAGCCCCGCCCGGGCCGCGGCCGTCCAGCCGGGTTCGGGCAGGCAGTCGGCGTCGGTGCGGGCGAGCAGGGTGGCGCCGTGGGCGATGGCGTACCGGAAGGCGGTGTCCACCGCGGAGCCGACGCCCTTCTCCCGCTCGACCACCACCTCGACCGGGAACGGCGCGCGGGCGGCGAAGGCGCGCGCCAGGGCGACGGTGCCGTCGGTGGAGCCGTTGTCGGCGACGAGCAGGGTGAAGTCGCGGTCGCGCTGGGCGGCGAGGGCGCGCAGCACGCCCTCGATCCGGGCCTCCTCCTGGTAGGCGGGGACCACCACCCACAGGTCGGTCCTCACGAGGCCTCCCAGACCATGGTCATGAGGCTGACGCCACCGCCGAGCCCGATCAGCAGCACCTTCTCGCCGGGCGCCAACGTGCCGCGTATTCGGTCGAGTTGCACGCCCAGCGTGGCACTGGCGACGTTGCCGAGTTCCGGCACGGTCAGGACCAGTTTCCCGGCCGGCACCCCGGTCAGCTCGACGAAGCGTTCCAGGTAGGGGATCGTCACCTGGTGCACCAGCACCCGGGCGTAGTCGTCCCAGCCGAGGCCGGTGCGGGCGGCGAGCCGGGCCAGGGCGGCGGGGCCGATCTCCTCGAAGATGCCGCGCAGTTCCTTGCCGCCGCCCCGGAAGTAGCTGTACTCGTCGCCGCGCGGGTGGCGGGAGCCGCCGCCGGGGATGCCGCCGCCGGCCAGTGCTCGGAGGCCGTCTCCGTCCCGACGTCGAGGATTCCGCCCCGCTCCACGGCCTCGACGACGACGGCCGCCCCGGCGTCGCCGAAGGTGTAGCCGGCGAAGCCGTCCCGGAACTCCGCCAGGGAGGACGGCGTGCGCAGCATGGCCCGGCTGGGCGTCTCACCGGTGACGACCAGGGCACGCCGGGCCCGGCCCGCCAGGATCATCGCGCGGGCCAGGTCGATCCCGTTGAGGAAGCTGTTGCAGGCGTTGCTGACGTCCAACGCGTGTGCACGGGTGCCGAGTTCGGCCTGCACGATGTGGGCGGTGGCGGGCTCGCACACGTCCCGCGTGGCGGAGGCGAACAGCAGCAGGTCCACATCCTGCGGGCGCAGCGCGCGGGCGGCGAGGGCACGTCGGGCGGCGCCGACCGCGAGGGTGGAGGCGTACTCGCCGTCGGCGGCGAAGTGCCGGGTGCGGATACCGGTCGCCTTCTCGAACATCCGCTCCGGAAGGGCGAGTCGGCCGCCGGCGGTGACCTCGTCCTGGAGCTGCTGGGAGGTGAGCCGGCGGGCCGGCAGGTGGGAGCCGACGGCGGTGATGCCGATCCTCGGTGTTGCTGCTGTGTGCATGCCTCCATGCTCCGGCGGCACGACCGGGCCGGCCTGAGTACAGGTACTCAGGCCGGCCCGCCGGGCTACCCGATCACGTCCGTGCAGATGGACGGTGGACGGTGGACGGTTGCCGCGCCTCCGGCACGTGCGGCACCTGTGCTGCCGTCACCGGTCCGGGTGGCTACGCGCCGCAGCGGCCGACCAACTTCGCGTTACGGCCCCGCCGAGGCCCCGAGCCCTGTCATGATCGGCCTGTTGCGTCTCGTAGATCCTCGATCCTCGATCTTCGGAAAACAGGAGTGGCTGTGGCAGAGCGGCAGAACGGCACGGTGAAGTGGTTCAACGACGAGAAGGGCTACGGCTTCATCACCCCGGAGTCCGGAGCGGACCTGTTCGTTCACTTCCGGGCGATCCAGGGAGACGGCTTCAAGTCCCTGGTTGAGGGCCAGCGGGTGACTTTCGTGGCGGTCCAGGGCCAGAAGGGGCTCCAGGCCGACGAGGTCCAGGTAGTGGGGTAGTAGCAGCCCCTCCCCCTTCTCCCCCGGGCCCCGGTCCGAACGGGAGCTGCGGGAGACGCGGGAGATCACGCCTGGGCGGCCTCCGTTCGATCGGGGCCGCCCAGGCCGTTCTGGACGGCTCGCCGGGCGGTCGGCCGGCCGACGTCTCGACGGTCCTCAGCCGCGCCGGGTGCCGGCTGGCCGGTTGCGGTGGCGGCCGACGGTGCCGACGCGTTTGAGGGTCCGGACGATCGGGGCGGTCTCAACCGTGTCGATGCCCGGGAGGGCGCCGAGACGGGCGGTCAGGTAGTCGTACAGGTACTCGTCATCGGGGCAGAGGACGGCGGCGAGGAGGTTGGTCCGCCCCGTGGTGGCGGCGGCGTAGGCGACTTCGGGGTGGTCGGCCAGCGCTGCGCCGACGGCGGCGAGGTGCGAGGGCCGCACCGACATCCAGATGGCGGTGGTGGTCGGACTGCCCAGTAGCCGCTCGTCGACGTCCACGACGAAGAAGAGCGCTCCGGCCGCGCGCAGGTGGGCGATCCGGCGGCGCACCGTCGACTCGTGGCAGCGGGCCTCGGCGGCCAGCGCCGCGTACGTCGTACGGCCGTCGCGGGCCAGCGCGGCGAGCAGCGTGTGGTCGAGGTCGGTGAGCTCGGTGAGCTCGGTGAGCTCGGTGAGCTCGGTGAGCTCGGTGAGCTCGGTGAGCTCGGTGAGCTCGGTGAGACCGGTGAGACCGGTGGGCTCAAGCGACGGCGACGGCGACGACAGCCGGGCGTCCGACGGCGGGAGCCTCGGCGGTGGGAAGGCAGGCGGCGGGAACGCGGGGGCGAGCGCGTCCCGCTGGTCCTGGTCCAGCGCGCAGGTCAGGGCTCCCCAGGTGGTCGGGCCGCCCTTGAACAGCCGCAGCACGCGCTGCGCGGTGATCGAGGTGACCCCCGGGAGCCGGTCGAGCAGTTGCACCGGCGCGTCCTGGGCGCGGTCCCGGTGCGCCACGAGGTGGCAGATGATCTCGGTGGCTCCCGAGGCGAGCTGGACCCACCGCGTGTCCTCCCGCGCGGCCAGGGCCCGGGCCAGGCCGAGCGAAGCGCCGGGGGCGGACTGCAGTCGCAGCGCCCACACGGTCTGCCCGACGGGCCGGGGGTTGAGCCGGCCGATGACGCGCAGCCCGGCGCTCTCGCACAGCGCGGCGTAGCGGCGGGCGACGACCTGCTCGGAGACGCCCAGCACCGAGGCGATCCGGCGCAGGGGGGCACGCCCGTCGATCTGCAGGGCGTGGATCAGCCGGAGATTGAGGGATTCCACGGATCCAGACCCTACCCGGGGCGGTATCCGGCGCCTACGCCCGGACTCGTTGCGCCTGCTCGCGGCCGATCCGGATCATCGGTGCGCAGGCCGACGCGGCACCTGTCCGCGCGGAACTGCGACCCCCGTGACGGCCGCGCCGAGGCTCGGCCGCCGACCGCGAGGAACGCGAGGAAGAGGAGGAGGGGAGACCCGGGCACACCACCCGGCTCCCCGACAGCAGATGGGCGCATTTCGTGATCTCCGGCATTACATCGACCACCTGACCGAGGCCCTCGGGAAAGGCGAAGTCCTCCGGATCGACGGGGCCGACCGGGACCTGGACATCGGAGGCATCACCGAACTGCTGGCGGAGCGGGAAGGCCCCGCCCTGATGTTCGACAACATTCCGGGATTCCCCGCGGGGTACCGGGTGTTCACCAACTTCATGGGCACGCCCGCCCGCACCGCGGTGGCGCTCGGGCTGCCGCACGACACCCCTGCGCTCGACATCGTGCGGGCCTGGAAGGACCTCAGCAAGCGGATCGAGCCCGTTCCTCCCGTGGAGGTCGCCACCGGCCCGGTCCTGGAGAACGTCCTGGTCGGCGAGGACGTCGACCTCGGGATCTTCCCCACCCCGCGCTGGCACGACAGGGACGGCGGCCGCTACATCGGCACCGCCTGCATGGTGATCACCCGTGACCCCGACAGCGGCTGGGTCAACGTCGGCACCTACCGGGCCTGCGTCCAGGGCCGCGACCGGTTGTCGCTGTGGATGCTCGGCAACCGGCACGCCAAGGCGATCGCCGAGAAGTACTGGGCGCGCGGCCAGACCTGCCCGATCGCCGTGGTCGTCGGCCAGGACCCGATCCTGTCGACCGCCGCGGCGATCGCCGCGCCGTCCGGGATGTCGGAGTACGACCTGGCGGGCGGACTGCGCGGGGAGGGCGTCGAGGTCCTGTACGCGCCGGGCAGCGAGCTCCCGATCCCGGCGCACGCCGAGATCGTGATCGAGGGCGAACTGCCGCCGGTCGAGGAGGAGTCCGTCCTGGAGGGCCCCTTCGGCGAGTGGACCGGCTACTACACGCACTCGGGTCAGGAGACCGTCGTCCGGGTCACCCGGATCCTGCACCGCGACGACCCGATCATCCTGGGCGCCCCGCCGATGCTGCCGACCATCCCGGCCGGCGACCAGGCCGTTCCGCTCTACTCGGCGTCGCTGACCTGGGACCACCTGGAGGCGTCCGGCGTGCAGAACGTCAAGGGCGTGTGGGCCTACGCCCGGCAGCTCCTGATGGTCGTCTCCATCGAGCAGACCGGTGCGGGGGACGCCATGCACGCGCTGCTGGCGGCGGCCGGGCGCAAGCGCACGGGCGGCATGGAACGGTACTTCGTCGTGGTCGACGAGGACATCGACATCACCGACATCAACCACGTCCTGTGGGCGATGTTCACGCGCGTCCACCCGACCGAGTCCATCCAGGTCCTGCGCGCGCCCACCACCGCCATCGACCCCCGGCTCGCACCCGACAGACTCGCCGTCGGCGACCTGTCGATGGGCATCGTGCTCATCGACGCGTGCAAGCCGTTCGCGTGGAAGGACCGGTACCCGCCGGCCAACCGCGTCGACCAGGCCACCCGCGAGCGGCTGCGCGAACGGTGGGCGGGCGTCCTGGCGCTGTAGCCCACCGAGGGTGGTGAGCAATCCCCCACCCCCTCCGGCCCCGCCCCCTCCGGCCCTTCCCCCTACGGCCCCGCCCCCTACGCCAGGAGCACAATGTGTCCGCCACACCCCCCACCACCCGCCTCGTCATCGGAGTCACCGGCGCCACCGGCGCCCCGATCGCCGTCCGCCTGCTCCAGGTCCTGCGCGAGGTACCGCAGGTGGAGACCCACCTCGTCCTGAGCACCTGGGCCCGCTCCACCATCGAGGTGGAGACGCCCTACAGCGCCCGCAGCTTCGCCGAACTCGCCGACGTGACACACAAGTTCGGCGACCTCGGCGCCACCATCTCCTCCGGCTCCTACCCGGTCGCGGGCATGGCCATCGTCCCGTGCAGCATGAAGACGCTCGCGGCCGTCCGGCACGGCATGGCCGACAACCTCATCGCCCGCGCAGCCGACGTCACCCTCAAGGAACGACGCCCACTCGTCCTCGTGCCCCGGGAGACGCCCCTCAACGAGATCCACCTGGAGAACATGCTCGCGCTCTCCCGGATGGGCGTACGCATCGTCCCGCCGATGCCGGCCTTCTACGACACCCCGAACGGCATCAGCGACCTCGTCGACCACATCGTCATGCGCATCCTCGACCAGTTCGACCTCCCCGCAGGCACCGCCGACATCGCGGAACGCTGGCAGGGCCTGGCCGACACCCGCCACCACCACCCCGCCTCGTAGCGCGGCACGGCACACCCACCCGCCACGAAACACCACAGCGCTGGTCGCAGCCACCCACGTGTGGCCGCGACCAGCGCTCTTCGGAATCAGTCGAGGACGGCGTCGATCTCCACTTCAACGAGCCATTCGGGATCGATGAAACGTGAGACCTCGACGACGGTGCAGACCGGGCGGACCGACGCGAACCGCTCCCCGTGCGCTCGCGCGGCCTCCTCCCAGCGCGTCACATCAGTGAGCATGAGACGGGTCCGCACAACGTCCCCCAACGACGCCCCCGCCTCCTTCAGCGCGGCCTCCGCAATATCCAGACACCTGACCGTCTGGGCATACACATCGCCCTTCCCCACGGTCGTCCCACCGTCCCCGATGGGAGCAGTCCCCGCGACTGCAACGTGTGACCCCTTGCGGACTGCCCGGGAAAACCCGATCCGAGGTTCGAGAGGCGAGCCGGAACTGACTATCTGCCGATGATCCATCGCACCATGCTCCCAGAGCACCGCACATCTGAAAACAGGCCCCCCACCGGGCACTTCACCCCTATACCAACCGATTAATACCGGTCCACAGCCATCTGGTCGGTTCTCCTGCGGCAATCCCGGAGGCGGGGCCGGCGGTAAGTCAGACCGCTGCTCACCCAATGCCGGGGCAATCCCCGCGCTCGCAGGAACGACCCACACTCGACCAGCTCAGCGCGATCGCCCGTGCGATCGGGGTGCCGCTCCGGCGACTGCTCCGCGATGGGTGACGCTGACCGGCCGCACCGCGGTGCGGCCGGTCAGGGCTTGCGGCGCTTCCCCGCCGGCTTCTTCGGAGGCCGAGCAGAAGACATCGGAATCACGCCGTCGCCGTCGATGCCGGGGGGAGCCAGCTCGGGCCGCTCGGATCTCCGATCCAGACCCGCTGGTCCTCGCCGCTCGCCGTGAGGCCGAACTCGCCCGTCTCCCAGCGTTCGAAGGCACGTTCCACCGTGTCCCAGAGCGGCGGTGGCCCGTGCTGGTGGACCGTGTCGGCAAGCCAGCGCCGGACACCTCGGTCCACGCCTGTGAACCGGTAGCGGCGTCCAACAGGATCATCTGTTCTGGACAGGCCCGGCTTCACCTGCGGCGCGGCGGCCATATCGGCCGGCACGGCCATCGAGCCGTGGGAACGACTCGCCTCCGCGCTCGGCGGCAGCCTCATCGATCAGATGTCCGCAGACCACCTGGTCTCGATCACCACACGACAGTTCGAGTACGAGGAACACATCCCAGCTCGGCTGCTCGCCGCCAAGCCGTCCACACACGTCGACCGCACACTGCGGTCCTTCCGAACGCCGGCACCCACCGGGTCGCTCTCACCATCGCCGCTGGAGAGACCACGGCTCTGGCCGGATGGACCCGTTGGGACCTCGGCGACTACTCACACGCCGGTCACTACTACCGGACGGCTCGACTCGCGGCCGACCGCGCCGGACACGGCCCGAGGGAGGCCGCGGCGGACGGCGACAGGGAGCCGGCACTGCGTGCACTGGACCGCGCCCGGACTGCCTTCGACTACGCGGAGCCCGACACCGCTCCGGCCTGGATGTCCTTCTTCGGCGAAGCGCGCCTCAGCTCAATGACGGTGGCGACCTACGCCAGGCTGCGACACCGAGACCTCGGCGCGGCCGCAGACCAGACCCTGGCCGACCTGAGTGAGGACGACCGGAAGATCAGGGTCGCAGTGCTCGGAGACATCGCGGCCGGCTACCTCACGGCGGGCGCCGTCGACCAGGCCATCGAGATCGGCCGCCACGCCCTCGCCGCCACGCTCGAAGCCGGGACGACCACAGGTCGAGTACGGATGTCGGCACTGGCCGACCGGCTCCCGGCATCGTCGGCGGCCCAGGCCTTTCGAGACGAGATCCGGGCCTCCTCGGAGTAACTGCCGATCAGCTTCGCGTCTCTGCGGCCACCCAGTCCAGGTAGGCGGCGGATCCAGTGATCACCGGCACCCCGACGACCTCCGGCGTGTCGTAGGAGTGCAGCTCAACGATGCGCGCGGACAGCCGATCAGCCAGGCTCGCCCGGGACTTGAAGTCGATCCGCCACTCGGCGGAGTCCTGCACCGCGCCGTCCCACCAGTAGACGGACTGGACTCGGTAGACCTGTGCACACGCGGCCAGGCGGTCACGGATCACCGCCGCGGCGAGCTCACGGGCCTTCGTCTCGTCGTCATGGGTCGTCGTCACCACAACGAAGTCACCGGTCGTCATACCGTGACGGTACCCGGCATCGACCGCCGCCCGCACTCCGCCCGGTGGACTTACCCCACAACGCGCCCAGCCAGCTCCTGACCTCGGGCGGGTACCGCTGTCAACAGTCCTCAACCATCCCACGTGCGAGTACGCTTCGAGAGCGTAGGCCACGACACTGACAACCAGCCCTGGGGTAAGGAGAGATGGCAACAACCCATCGGCTGTTCGACGGGGCCTCTACCGATCGAACTAAATCAATCAGGCCCCTCGGCCGCTAATCACCGCAGGTCAGGAAGTATCGGCCCCGCGCTCGCGGGGGTTGCTCCGATCTGATTGACCGTCAGCAGTCAATCCGACCATCGGCCCCGCGCTCGCGGGGGTTGCTCTGAACAGCGCGGCGGCGACACCGCCGGCCGCCGATCGGCCCCGCGCTCGCGGGGGTTGCTCCTGAGCGCGCAACCACTCGGCCATCTCGTCCGAATCGGCCCCGCGCTCGCGGGGGTTGCTCCTCGACCGGAATCGGGGCCGGAGTACCGTGAATATCGGCCCCGCGCTCGCGGGGGTTGCTCCGCTGGGCCGCCACCAACCTGCCCCACGCCTACATCGGCCCCGCGCTCGCGGGGGTTGCTCCGCCTGGCGCTCCGGTGCCGACACCTGGTCCGAATCGGCCCCGCGCTCGCGGGGGTTGCTCCAAGGGTGTCCTGCTGGAGACCGCGCAGGAGCGATCGGCCCCGCGCTCGCGGGGGTTGCTCCGCGGAGGTGTTCGGGGCGACCTTGACGGTGGTATCGGCCCCGCGCTCGCAGGGGTTGCTCCTACAAAGGTTCCCAGGCGATCCGGGAGGCACTATCGGCCCCGCGCTCGCGGGGGTTGCTCCCCCGGTACCGGCCGGAGCCGGAGTTCCGCCGAATCGGCCCCGCGCTCGCGGGGGTTGCTCGGTGGAGGAGCTGGGCGGCGGCCCGCTCGCTGGATCGGCCCCGCGCTCGCGGGGGTTGCCCCACTGCCCGGGGTGCGGGCGCGGGCCAGGGCTCGTCGGCCCCGCCGTTGCGGGGATTGATCCACTCTGTTCACGGTCGGCGTCCGTGTGGGGGCGTCGGCCTCCCGGTGATGTCTCTTGCTGTCGCCGAGGGTGCCCGGCTGGCGGGCTCTTGTCATCGGTCGTAGGAGGGCTTCAGGTCGTTGCGCGCCTTTGAGGTCCGCTTGGTGCCCTTGCCCTCGTGCAAGCGCTGGCGGCGCAGGGGATCACGGGCGGTTCGGGGAAGGCCGCGAGCCCCGCTGCGCCCCGCGCAGCGGAGGCCGAGGCGGCTCCGTTACAGCAAGCCCGGCGCCGCAGCGCTCCCATGCCTACGCCTGGGGAGCGCCGACGCCGTGCGCATGCGGTGCCCGGCCGGCGGCCGCGTGGCGGAGGAGGGTGAGGGCCTGCTCGGAGGGGGAGTTGGCGGGGGTGGTGCACACGATGAGCGCCTGGTCCGGTGAGCGGGCGATGGACAGGGTCTGTTGGGTCACCGTGACCGTGCCGACGACGGGGTGGTGCAGTTCGTAGGACGAGGCGTCGCACGGCACGACACGATGGTCGGCCCACAGGGCGACGAACTCCGGGCTCTTCATGGTCAGTTCGCCGATCAGGCCCGCGAGCAGCGCGTCCTCCGGATGTCTGCCGACGGCGATGCGCAGGTTGCCGACGACCGCGCGCGCCTTGCGTTCCCAGTCCGCGTACAGCTCCCGGCAGTGCAGGTCGAGGAAGAGCATCCGGCTCGTGTTCGGGCGTCGGGCCGGGTCGTCCGGGCTGAGGACGTCGAGGTGGCTGGCCAGCAGGGCGTGTCCGAGGGTGTTCCAGGCCAGGACGTCGGTGCGGCGGCCGAGCACGATCGCGGGGACGCCGTCGACGGCGCGGAGGAGGTCCCGGGTTTCGTCGGCGAGCTTCTCGGGCCGTGGGCGGCGTGGCCGGGGCGTGTGGCGGGCGGTGTCGGCGAGCCGGTCGAGGTGGGCGCGCTCGTGGGTGTCGAGCAGGAGGGCGCCGGCGATGGCGTCGAGTACCTCGGCGGAGGCCCCGCGGGACAGGCCCTGTTCCAGCCGGGTGTAGTAGGAGACGCTGACGCCCGCGAGTTGGGCCAGTTCTTCGCGCCGGAGCCCGGCCACCCGTCTGCGGGGCCCGAGGTCGCGCAGGCCGACGTCCTCGGGCCGCAGCTGCGCCCGCCGGGCTTGGAGGAAGGCGCCGAGTGGGCCTGGTCCGTTCATCACCCCAGTATTCGGTGGGTGGCCCGGTCTCTGCCACACCCTGCGAGGGGTAGGACAAGCCGGGAGTGGTTGGTGTCCGTCCGGGTGTCCAGGATCGGTCTCAGTCGGCCGCCGATTCGGCCGCGTTTCCCGGACCCGAGGACGGACCGCATGGATCAGGACATGAACCAGAACATCGATCACGACATGGCTCAGGACCCCGACCGGATCACGCTGGGCGACGTCACCGTCACCCGCGTCAAGGAGTTCTACGGCTCGGCCGGGCTGGCGCCGGGCCAGTTCTTCCCGGACAGCCCCGACGGCTCGTGGGAGGAGCACCGCGACTGGCTGGCGCCCGACTTCTGGGACCCGGAGACGGACGAGTGCCGTACCGCGATCCAGTCCTGGCTGCTGCGCAGCGAGGGGCGCACGATCCTCGTGGACACCGGCGTGGGCAACCACAAGGACCGCCCTTACGCGCCGGTGTGGAGCCGCCTGGACACCGGCTACC
This sequence comes from Kitasatospora sp. NPDC098663, assembly GCF_044760075.1. Taxonomy (NCBI): domain Bacteria; kingdom Bacillati; phylum Actinomycetota; class Actinomycetes; order Kitasatosporales; family Streptomycetaceae; genus Kitasatospora; species Kitasatospora sp. NPDC098663. Next base: position 279,706 of record NZ_JBIWAP010000005.1, read on the forward strand.
TCGACAACCTCGCCGCCGCCGGCGTGCGGCCCGAGGACGTCGACGTCGTGGTCAACACCCATCTGCACGTCGATCACGTGGGCTGGAACACCCGTCTCGACGGCCGGGACTGGGTGCCGACCTTCCCGAACGCCACGTATCTGATGCCCCGGCGGGACTTCGAGTTCTGGGACCCGGCCAACGGGCACAGGAGCGTGTTCGGCCGGGGGAACCAGAACGTGTTCGAGGACAGCGTCGCGCCGGTCCACGCGGCGGGGCTGGCGCACCTGTGGGAGGGGACGTACCGGATCGACGGGAATCTGCGGCTCGATCTCGCTCCCGGGCACACTCCCGGCTCGTCCGTGCTCACCCTGGAGTCCGGCGGCGACCAGGCCTTGTTCGTCGGGGATCTGGTGCACACCGCGTTGCAGATCGCGGAGCCGGAGACCAATTCCTGTTTCTGCGAGGACCCGGCGGAGTCCCGCGCGACCCGGCGCAAGCTGCTCGGCCGCGCCGCCGAGAACAACGCGCTCGTCCTCCCGGCGCACTTCGGCGGCCGGGGGGCGATGGAGGTCGCGCGCAGCGGGTCGAAGTTCGCGGTCAAGGAGTGGGCGGGTTTCTCCCGGATCTCCTGACCTCCTGACCTCCTGACCTCCTGACGCCCCGTCCGGAGATCCCCCCCACCGATGTCCCCTTCGTTCCCTTCCAGAGAGGAAGTCATCCCGTGCCCCGACAGGCAGGTCCGGTCGTCGAAACCCCGGCGGGCGCCGTGCGCGGCGTCCGTGACGAGTCCGGCGAGCGCTTCCGCGCCCTCCCGTACGCGGCGGCACCGGTCGGTGCCGGCCGGTTCGCCGCGCCCGCGCCGCACCCGGGCTGGTCGGGTGTCCGTGACGGCGGTAGGCCCTCGCCGACCGCTCCCCAGCCGTCCCGGGACTTCGGCCGGCTCGACATGAGCCCCTACTTCGGGCCGGGCTGGGTGCCCGGCGAGGAGTACCTGACCGTCGATGTCCACACGCCGGCGGCCGACGGGGGCAAGCGCCCCGTCATGGTCTTCGTGCACGGCGGCGGGTTCGTCACCGGCTCGAACCGCGCGGCGCTCTACGGCGGCGGCGCGTTCGCCCGCGACGGCGTCGTCCTCGTGACGGTGAACTACCGCCTCGGCGTGCCGGGGTTCCTGGAGCTGGCGGGTGCTCCGGCCAACCGCGGGCTGCTCGACGTGCTCGCCGCGCTCAGGTGGGTGCGGGGCTCGGTGGCGGCCTTCGGTGGCGACCCGGGGAACGTCACGGTCTTCGGCCAGTCCGCGGGCGCCACGCTCGTCGGCGCGCTGCTCGCGACTCCGGCGGCCGCCGGTCTGTTCCGGCGGGCGATCGTCCAGAGCGGCAACGGCTGCGGCGCGTTCACCCCGGAGCAGGCGCAGCGGGTCACCGCCGCGGTGGCGGCCGCGCTGGGCGTCGAGCCGACCGTGGAGGCGTTCGCCCTGGTCCCGGACGGGCGTTTCGTGGCGGTCCTGCCCGCGCTGGCCGGCCTGGACCTGCGGACCGACGCCGCTTCGGACCCGCTGGCCGGGCTCAGTCCGTTCAGTGTGGTCCTGCCGGCACAGCCCGCCGACGCCCTCGGCGACGGCCCGGCCGCCGACGTCGATCTGCTCATCGGCACCAACACCGAGGAGGGGCACCTCTACGTCGTCCCGCAGGGCGGTCCGGAGTCCACCACGGACGCCGACGTGCTCGCCGTCGCCGCCCGGGTGCACGCGGACCCGGCGGCCGCCCTCGCCGCGCACCGCGCGGCCCGGCCGGGCGCGACACCGGGCGAGCTGCGCTCCGCCGTGCTCGGACAGGCCCTGTTCGAGACCGGTACGGAGCGTCTGGCGCAGGCCCACGCGCGGATCTCGGGCGGCCGTACGCACCGCTACTCGTTCGGGTACCGCTCGACGGCCCTGGGCGGGCGGCTCGGCGCCGCCCACACCGTCGAACTGCCCTTCGTGTTCGACGTCGCCGACGAACCGTGGCTGCACGGGGACACCGGGTTGCTCGGCCCCGACCCCGCCCCGGCGGGACTCGCCGCCCGGGTCCACGGTGCCTGGGTCGCGTTCGCCGGTACCGGGGACCCGGGCTGGGGCGCCTACGACCTGCGCCGGCCCGTGGTGGAGGCCTTCGGCAGCTGAGCTTCCTCACCAGATGGGTCGTGGATGGTCGCCAGGTCGTGGGTGGACGCGGGCCCGGTCAGGCGACCAGGCGCAGCCAGGCTGCCGCGAGTGCGGCGTGGCCGGCGGGCGTCGGGTGGACGCCGTCCTCGGACCAGTGCTCGGGGCCGGCCGTGGCGGCGAGTTCGGCGAACATGCCGTCGGCGGCGAGCAGGTGTGCGCCGTAGGTGCGGGCGAGCTTGCGCACGGCCTGGATCTTGGGGTCCAGGTCGGTGCGCCACTGCTGCCGCTGATGCTCTCCGATGTGTGCGGCGCCGGCCTCGATGACGCCGTCGATCGGCAGGAGGAACGGCTCGATGAGGATCAGCTGCGTGCCCGCCTCGGCGAGGGGCGCGAGCAGGCGGTCGTAGCCCGCTTCGAACTCGTCCGCGGGGATCACGCGCCCCTCCGGGTCCACCGTGTGCCAGCCCATGTCGTTGACTCCGACGAGGATCGACACCACGTCCGGGCGGGCGTCGAGTACGTCGGTGTGCCAGCGGGTTTCGAGGTTCATCACCTTGTCGCCCGCGTTCCCGGTGTTCAGCCAGGTCACGGGCCGCTCCGGGTGCCGGAGTCCCCACTCGCCCGCGACGCGCAGCGGGTAGCCGTACCCGAGGCCGTCTTCGCTCTGCTGCCGTTGGCAGTCGGTGATCGAGTCGCCTGTGAACATCACGGTGCTTCCCGGTCGGATGGTGATCGTCATGTGCGCTCCTTGGACATGGACTTGAGTTCGGGCGATAAAACGTGAGGCGAGGAGAGGAGAGGCAAGGCCGGACCTTTCGAAGGTGCCGGACCTCTCGAAGGTGCCGGACCTCTCGAAAGTGCCGGACCTCTCGAAGGTGCCGGACCTCGCCGTCATCGGGCTGACAATCACCGGCACGCCACCGTCATCGCGCCGACGGCGCCCGAGGCCGGTGGGCCGCCACCACCCGGGCTGGTGGCTTTTCTGCTTCAGTCGAAATTTCAGAGGATTCAGCAGCCCCGCGGATCCGACAGCAGAAATCGCGAGACCGAGGTGCGGATGACGTCCAGCCCAGTTCCCAGTCCGTCCGCCAGCCCCTCCCCCCACCCTCCGGAGCGTGCGTCGGGCCGCTCGGCCGGCCGTCCGCCCGTGCCCGGTGCGGTCGCGTTGTCCGGGGTCAGCAAGGCGTTCGGCGTGGTCAGCGCCGTGGACGGGATCGATCTGGAGGTCAGGCCGGGCGAGTTCTTCTCGATGCTCGGGCCGTCCGGGTCGGGCAAGACGACGGTGCTGCGCATGATCGCGGGCTTCGAGGCGCCGAGCGCCGGCCGGGTGCTGCTGGGCGGGGTCGACGTCACCGGCTTGCCCGCGTTCGACCGCGACGTCAACACGGTGTTCCAGGATTACGCCCTCTTTCCGCATCTGTCGGTGTGGCAGAACGTCGAGTACGGGCTGAAGGTCAAGCGGGTGCCACGGGCGGAGCGGGCCGCCCGGGTGGCCGAGGCGCTGGCGAGCGTGCAGTTGCCCTCCTTCGGTGACCGGCGCCCCGCCGAACTGTCCGGCGGGCAGCGCCAGCGGGTCGCGCTGGCCCGGGCGCTGGTCAACCGCCCGTCCGTGCTGCTGCTCGACGAGCCGCTCGGCGCCCTCGACCTGAAGCTCCGGCTGGAGATGCAGCTCGAACTCCAGCAGATCCAGCGCGAGGCCGGGATCACCTTCGTCCTCGTCACCCACGACCAGGACGAGGCGCTCACGATGAGCGACCGGATCGCGGTCCTCAACGCCGGCCGGATCGAGCAGGTCGGCACTCCCGCCGAGGTGTACGAGCGGCCGGCCACCGCGTTCGTGGCGGGCTTCGTCGGCACCTCGAACCTGCTCCGGGGCGCCTGCGCCGAGCAGGTCTTCGGCCGGCCGGGGACGTACTCGGTGCGCCCCGAGAAGATCCGCATCGCCCCTCCGGACGACCCGACGGGGCCCGACGAGTACGGCGTCACCGGGACGATCGGCGAGGTCGTCTACGCCGGCGCGCAGACCCGCTTCCTGGTCGATCTGGCGGCGGGCGGCCGGCTGGTGGCCGTTCGACAGAACCTCGACGGCTCCGGTCTCGACGGCTCCGGTACCGACCTCTCCCGCCGCCGCGGGGCGAGCGTCCTCCTGGCCTGGCGGCGACAGCACACCGTCCGCATCGACAACTCCTGACCCTCAACCCTTGACGAAAGCGATCGAGTTCATGAGCACCACGCGCCCCCGCCCCCGACACCGCCGCCCCCTGCGCCGCCGCCCCCTGAGCGCCCTGGCGGCCGCGGCCGCCCTGCTGCTCCCCGTGGCGTGCGCGTCGAACTCCGGTGGTGGCAGCGGCGGCACGGGCACCGGGTTCACCGCACCGGACATCCCCGCGCAGAAGTCCCTCGGCCCGGGCGAGGGCACCGTCAACGTCGTCGCCTGGGCCGGCTACGTCGAGTACGGGCAGGACAACAAGGCCGTCGACTGGGTCGCCCCGTTCGTCCGGCAGACCGGCTGCAAGGTGAACGTCAAGGTGGCGGGCACCTCGGACGAGATGGTCGCGCTGATGAAGACCGGCCAGTACGACACCGTCTCGGCTTCCGGTGACGCGACGCTGCGCCTGATCGCGGGCGGCGACGTCGCGCCGGTCAACACCGCGCTCGTCCCCAACTACGCCGACGTCTACCCCGGGTTGAAGAACCGCCCGTGGAACTCGGTCAAGGACGTGCCGTACGGGATCCCGCACGGGCGCGGCGCCAACCTGCTGATGTACAACACCGACAAGGTCACCCCCGCGCCGACCTCCTGGGGTGCGGTCTTCACCCCGGACTCGCCCTACGCCGGGCACCTCACCGCGTACGACAGTCCGATCTACATCGCCGATGCCGCGCTCTACCTGATGAAGACCAAGCCCGAGCTCGGCATCAGGAACCCCTACGCCCTGACCTCCTCCCAACTGGACGCCGCGGTGGCGCTGCTCAAGGTCCAGAAGAAGCAGATCGGCTCCTACTGGAGCGACTACACCAAGGCGCAGGCGGCGTTCGACTCCGGCGACGCGCTGCTCGGCACCACGTGGGAGGTGATCCAGCAGGCGGTCGCCGCCGACGGCAGGGTGCGGACGCGGGCGATCCTGCCCGTCGAGGGTTCCACCGGCTGGTCCGACACCTGGATGGTCTCGGCGCACGCCCAGCACCCCAACTGCGCCTACGCGTGGATGGACTACATCGTCTCGCCGTCGGTCAACGCGCAGGTCGCCGAGTACTTCGGCGAGGCCCCGGCCAACTCCAAGGCCTGCGCGCAGATCACCGACAACCCGGGCTTCTGCGCCGACTACCACGCCACCGACGAGAACTGGTGGAAGGACGTCTACTACTGGACCACGCCCACCGCGCAGTGCGCGGACGGCAGCGGCCGCGACGACTGCACCGCGTACGCCCAGTGGGTCACCGCCTGGAACGGGATCAAGAGCTCTTGAGCGCCCCTACCGCGGCACGCACCCCGGAGCACACCCCCGCGCGCGCTCCGACACGCACCCCGATGCGCCGGCTGGCCGGACTGCTGGACCGGCGCCCCGGTCTGCGGCTGGCGGCGCTGCTGGCGGCGCCGATGACCTGGCTGGTGCTGGCGTACCTGGGCTCGCTGACGGTCCTCCTGCTGTCCGCGTTCTGGACCACCAACGCGTTCACCTCCGCCGTCGAACAGCGCTGGACCGTCGACAACTTCCGGTCGCTGCTGACCGATCCGCAGTACCGGACGGTCGCCGTCCGCACGCTGGGCATCGCGGTGTCGGTGACGGTGATCGACGCGGTGGTCGCCCTCCCGATGGCCTTCTTCATCGCCCGCGTCGCCCGGCCCGGGAGCCGGCGCCTGCTGCTGGTGGCGGTGCTGACGCCGCTGTGGGCCGGCTACCTGGTCAAGGCCTACGCCTGGTGGGTGATGCTCAGCCACGGCGGTGTCCTGGACTGGGTCACCGCCCCCTTCGGCGGGCACTCCCCCGGTTTCGGCGTGCCGGCGGTGGTCATGGTGCTCGCGTACCTGTGGCTGCCCTACATGGTGCTGCCGCTGTGCACCGCGTTCGGGCAGCTGCCCGACAGCCTGCTCGCCGCCGCGGCCGACCTCGGCGCCGGCCCCTGGCGGACCCTGCGCACGGTGGTACTGCCGCTGGCCAGGCCGGCGCTCATCGCCGGGTCGGTCTTCACCTTCTCGCTGAGCCTGGGCGACTACCTGACGGTGCAGATCGTCGGCGGCACCACGTCCATGCTCGGCAACGTCATCGCGTCCAACGTGACGCTGAACCTGCCCCTGGCGGCCGCGGTGTCCTGCGTCCCGGTGCTGCTGATCGTGGGCTACCTGCTCGCCGTGCGCCGCACCGGCGCGCTGGACAGTCTGTGAGGCCGAAGCCCTGATGCAACTCTCCCGCGGTGCCCGGATCCTGCTCCGGACGGCGACGGCCCTGGGGTTCGCCGTCATCTACGCCCCGCTGCTGCTGGTCCTGGTGAACTCCTTCAACGCCTCGCGCTCCTTCGCCTGGCCTCCGTCCGGCTTCAGCACCCGCTGGTGGACGGCCGCCTGGCAGGAGACCGGGCTGCGCGAGGCGCTGGCCACGTCGCTGAAGGCCGGGCTCGGAGCCACCGGGGTGGCGCTGGTCCTGGGCACCATGGCGGCCTTCGCCGCGACCCGGTACCGGTTCTTCGGCCGGCAGTCGGTCTCCTTCCTGCTGATCCTGCCGATCGCCCTGCCCGGCATCGTCACCGGCATCGCGCTCAACGCCGCGTTCCGCACCGTGCTGACCCCGCTCGGGGTGGGGTTCGGCCTGTTCACCGTGGTCGTCGGGCACGCCACCTTCTGCATCGTGGTGGTGTTCAACAACGTGTCGGCGCGGCTGCGGCGCATCGCGCCGTCGGTCGAGGAGGCGTCGGCGGACCTCGGGGCGGACACCTTCCAGACCTTCTGGTACGTCACGCTGCCGGCCGTGCGCAGCGCGCTGCTCGCCGGGGCGCTGCTGGCCTTCGCGCTCTCCTTCGACGAGATCGTGGTGACCACCTTCACCGCGGGCCCCGGCACCCGGACGCTGCCGCTGTGGATCTTCGAGAACCTGGCCCGACCCAACCAGGGCCCGGTGGTGGATGTCGTGGCCTCGGTGCTGATCGTCCTGGCCGTCCTGCCGGTCTACCTGGCGCAGCGCCTGTCCGGCGAGCCGCTGGAGGGACACGGCCCCTGAGCGGCCCCCGGCCCCCAGCCCCCGGCTACAGGTGCTCGGCCCCCGGCCGCAGGTGCTCGGCCGCAGGTGCTCGCGGGGGCCGCCGCCGGGCGCCGGGACCGCGCCGAGTTCCGTCGGCGCGGCCCCGGGCTCGGCGTACGTGCGCGGGACGAGCACGCTCGTCCCGCGCACGCTAAGGCAGCTGCACCGGGGTGAAGGTGCCGGCCGGCGTGTCGGCGAGGGCGCCGTTCATGGCGTCGCGCCAGATCGGGCCGGCCAGGGTGCCGCCGAAGGCCTGGCCCACGACGGTGCCGCCGATGCGCTGGCCGTCCAGGGGCTTGGGGTTGTCGGTGTCGCTGACGACGGTGGCGCCGGCCATCTCGGGGGTGTAGCCGACGAACCAGACCTGGCGGCTCGCGTCGGTGGTGCCGGTCTTGCCGGCGCTGTCGCGGCTGCTGAGGCCGGCGGTCTGGCCGGTGCCGTCCTCGACGACACCCTTGAGCATCGCGGTGACGGTGTCGGCGGTGGTGGTCGACATCACGGCGGAGCAGTTCGCCTGCGGCACCGCGAGCTGCTTGCCGTCGGGGCCGGTCACCGAGGCGATGGCGGTCGGCGCGCAGTAGGTGCCGTGGGCGGCGAAGGCCGCGTAGACGCCGGCCATCTCCAGCGGGGTCAGGTCGTTGCTGCCGAGCGTCATCGACGGGACGACCTGGAGCTTCTCGCCGCCCGCCTGCTGGGTGATGCCGAGCTCGTTGGTCATCCGGGCGACGTTGCAGAGCCCGGCGTCGCCCTCCAGCTTGGCGAAGTAGGTGTTGACCGACTGTGCCATGGCCGTCTTCATGTCGAACTGGCCGGTGAGGCTCTGGCTGTCGTTGTGCACCTGCCCGGCGGAGGGGAACCGGCCGCCGGAGCAGTCCGTCATCGCCGGCCACGGGATGCTGTAGTCGGTGGTGTAGCTCTGGCTCGGCGAGATGCCGTTCTCCAGGGCCGCCGCGGCAACGATCGGTTTGAACGTCGAGCCGGTCGGGAAGCCGAGCCCGCCGCCCATGGCCTTGCCGACGTTGTAGTTGATCTGGGTCTGGTGCTGCTTGCCGTCGACGCCGTACGGGCGGCTCTGGCCCATCGCGAGGATCTTGCCGGTGCCCGGCTCGACGATGCTCATCGCGGTCGCGGCCTGGTCGCCGGCGTTCACGTGGGCGGTGACGGAGGTGTAGAGCGAGGCCTGGGCCTTGGGGTCGAGCGTGGTGTGGATCTGGAGGCCGCCGCGCTTCCACACCGCCTGCCGTTCGGCCGCCGACTTGCCGAAGGCCGGATCGGTGAGCACCGTCTGGCGCACGTAGTCGCAGAAGAAGCCCTCGCCCTGTTTGGCCAGGATGCAGCCCTGCTGCGGCGCCTGGACGTTGAGCCCGAGCGGGGTCGCGATGGCCTGCTGGGCCTGCTCCTTGGTGATGTGCCCGTACTCGGCCATCTTGCGCAGCACGGTGTCGCGCCGGTCCTTCGCCGCGGTCGGGTTGACCGTCGGGTCGTAGCCGGTGGGCGACTGCACCAGGCCGGCGAGCAGCGCGGCCTGCGGCAGGGTGAGGTCCTTGGCGTGCACGCCGAAGTAGCGCCGCGCTGCCGACTCGATGCCGTAGGCCTTCTCCCCGAAGAAGGTGATGTTCAGGTAGTTGGTGAGGATCTGGTCCTTGCTCAGGGTCTCCTCGACCTTGATCGCGTACTTCAGTTCCTGGATCTTGCGGCCGATCGTCTGGCGCTGCGCCTCGGCCACCTTCTGCGGGTCGTCGCCCGCCTCGTCGACGAAGACGTTCTTCACGTACTGCTGGGTCAGCGTGGACGCGCCCTGCGCGGTGCCGCCGGAGGTGGCGTTCTTGTCCAGGGCGCGCAGCACGCCCTTGAGGTCGATCGCGCCGTGCTCGTAGAACCGGTTGTCCTCGATGTCGACGAGTGCGGTCTTCACCAGCGGGGACATCTGGTCCGCCGGGACGACGGTGCGGTCGCGGTCGTACACGGTGGCGATCGTGCCGCCCTGCGCGTCGAGGATCGTCGAGGCCTGTGAGAGCGCCGGGGTCTTGAAGTCGTCGGGCAGGCTCTGGAAGTCGTCGGCCGCCGACTGGGCGCCGAGCCCGGCGGCCGCCACCGCGGGCAGGGCTATGCCCGCCGCCACGACCCCGGCGATCACGCTCACCCCGATCAGCCGCGTACCTTGCCCCAGTTTCCGCATCTCCATCGCCTCCCGCATCTCCGCCATGTCGTGCGCGACGTTACGTGCGCGTCATGAGGAACTCCTTGGGAGGTGGGCCCCGCCGTGTCACAGCCGCGTGACAACCTGCCGCGCTACCGCCCCTGGGCTCTCGGCGCCGCCGGCAGACCCGGCTGCGCCTTGATCACCTGGACCCGGAGGTGAGAAGTCTCGGAACACCCCGTGCAGCTTGAACGAACTCCCGTAGCCCGGCATACAGCCGGCAGAATTGACACTTCCCGCTGTCTGCGCCCGAGAGTGCAAGGGCGGTCTTTCCGAAGCCGGCGGCCCCCGGGGGGAGGCTCCCGCGAAACCCGGGATGAAAATATTTCGCCCGTGGCGGCCCGGAGCCTGCTAGAGTCGTTTTAGTTGCAGTAGTGGTTCCCATGAACTTTGTGTGCGCCTGCTGATGTTTCGCAGGCGCATTTTTGTTTCCCGGCTCTTCCCCGGGTGGGTGCTCATCGCGGCGACTCGAAGCCTGCATGGTGCGGGCTTCGGAAAGCCCCTTGAAGGAGATTTTTTTATGGCTAATGGCACTGTGAAGTGGTTCAACGCGGAAAAGGGCTTCGGCTTCATCGAGCAGGAGGGTGGCGGCCCGGACGTCTTCGCCCACTACTCGAACATCAACGCCAACGGCTTCCGTGAGCTGCTCGAGGGCCAGAAGGTCGAGTTCGACGTCACGCAGGGTCAGAAGGGCCCGCAGGCCGAGAACATTCGTCCGCTGTAGTTTTTCTGCCACGGCACCCGCCTAGCAGCGAGGGGCCCGCACCGCGCACATATTGCCCGGTGCGGGCCCTTCGGCATGTGCGTCATGACGCGAATCCCTCGGCCACCAGGTGGAGGAGGCCGAGGTCGACCTCGGGGTCGGCTGGGAGGAGTTCGTCCTGGCCAACGCCCGTCTGATGGCGGCGAATCTCACCGCCATGGTCGACGGGCTGGCCGCCGCCCTCGGGCGGCCCGTCGACCCCTCGACCCTCGAACCGGGAACTCTCACCAGTTACCACTACGGGCGGCAGGTCAGCGGCGCCCAGTTCGTCGTCGCGTTCGCGGTCCGCAAGCGGGTCGCCCGCAGCCTGGCGCGGTACTTCGACGCGTACGACATCCTGCTCACCCCGACCCTGCCGGAGCTCCCCCCGCTCCTGAACACCTACACCGAGGGCGGGGAGGCGCTGGACGGCCTCGGCTGGATCGACCGCCCCTCGACCGCTCGCCGTTCACCGCGGCGTTCAACGTGGCGGGCACGCCCGCCATGTCCGTACCGCTGACGGCCGACACCGGGACGGGACTGCCGATCGGCATGCAGTTCGCCGCCGGGTACGGCCGCGAAGGCCTCCTCTTCCGCCTCGCCGGGCAACTCGAACAAGCGAACCCGTGGTCGCACCGCACGCCCTCCGTGTGGGCGGGGAACGCCCCGGGCCGCTGACGAACGCCTCCGGGGGAGCCGGGTCGTGCGACTGCGCAGAAAACGGCTCAGACGAGCACGACCCGGCGCCCCCGCGTGTGACCGGCGCGGCTGTCGATGTGCGCCGCCGCGGCCTCGGCGAGCGTGTACGACTTCTCGACCGGGATGTGGAGCCTGCCCCGCGCGATGAGGTCGACGGCCTCGGCGAGCGCCTCCGGCATGCTCCCGGCCACGCCGGAGAACCGGACGCCGAACTGCGGCGCCCCGAGATCGGCGATGGAGATCACCTTCTGCGGATCCCCCGTCAGCTCGACGAGTTCGCGGATCACGCCCGAACCGGCCAGGTCGAGCGCCGCGTCGACCTGGCCGAGTCGCCGCACCCGCTCGACCCAGCCCTCGCCGTACGTCGTGGCGGCGGCACCCAGGCTGCGCAGGTAGTCCTGGTTCGCGGCCCCGGCCGTGCCGATCACCGTGATGCCACGGTCGCGGGCGATCTGCAGCACCGCCGAGCCGACTCCCCCGGACGCGCCGCTGGCCAGCAGCGTCTGCCCGGGCCGCACGCCGACCTGACGGATGATGCGCAGCGCGGTCTCCACCACGGAGGGATAGCCGGCCGCCTCTTCGAACGTCAGCCCTTCGGGCATTCGGGCCCAGGCCGACAGCACGGCGAACTCGGCGTAGGTGCTTGAGCCCTCGCCGAACACGTGGTCGCCGGCCTCGATCCCGTCGACGCCCTCGCCGACCTCGTCCACCACCCCCGAGGCGTCCTGCCCGACGCCGGAGGGCAACTCGATCGGATGGGCCTGGAGGAACTGGCCTTCGCGGATCCTCCAGTCGACGGGGTTCACGCCCGCCGCCCGTACGGCGACGCGGATCTGACCGGGGCCCGGGTGGGGCCGCTCGGCGTCGACGAGCCGCAGAACGTCCGGGCCGCCGAACTCGGCGAAGCTCACCTTCTTCATGTTCTTCATGCGGCCGACCGTAGCACTAACGGTTAGTGTTTTGAAACAGTTCCACCTATGTATCTGCTAGCGTGACCGCATGACCGTGCCGCCCGGACGCCGCGAACGCAAGAAGGCCGCGACCCGCCAGAAGATCGCCGACACCGCCCTGCGGCTCTTCCTGGAGCGCGGGTACGACGCGGTGGGGATCCGGGACGTGGCCGCCGAGGCCGACGTGGCCGTCACCACGCTCTTCTCCCACTTCGCCTCGAAAGAGGCTCTGGTGTTCGAACGGGACGACGACTTCGAGCAGCGCCTCACCCAGGCAGCCACCGCCCGGGCGCCGCAGGAGCCGCTCATCCCCGCGCTGCGCCGCGAGGTCCACGCCCTGGTGCGCCATTGCACGGCGGACGACGCCGCCCCGATCTGGCGCATGATCGAGGAATCACCCGCCCTGCGGGAGTACGAGGAGTCGATGAGGCTGCGCCACGCGGACTCGCTGGCAACGGCCATCGCCGCCGACCTCGGCCTGTCAGAGACCACGACGGCCTGCCGGGCGATCGCGAGGTTCGCGATCGACGCCTACACGCTGGCCCGCGAGGCGGCCGATCCGGAGGCCGCGGTGGACGAGATCTTCCGGATGATCGAGGCGGCCTGGGAGGTCACCGGCTCTGCTCGACGCGCGTGAAGCATCGCGGAGCAGCCCTGCAACCGCGCTGAAGGTCCCTTCGACAACTCGAAGGGACCTTCTTGTCTGCAACACATCTACTGCGGTTATTTGTGTTCAGGATCCGGGGCTGCAAGGGTGTTGCGCCATGAGGATCACGATCACCGTGGAGAATCCGACCCCCGAGGCGCTGGAGAAGCTGCTCGCCTTCGCCACCATGCCGGACGCCGTCGTGACCACGCTGCCCGACGACCGCTGGACACCGGAGCGGGCCCGCTCGTACTACGACCGCCTGCCGCCCCGGGCGCAGCAGATCCTGCTTCAGGTCGTCGAAGGCGACGGCGAGTGCGCCGCAGAGGAGCTGAAGGCGAACGGCCGCAGCCTGCGGGGATCCACCGGCGCGTTCCGCCGTGTCCTCTCCGAGGGCAAGCGGACCGGCCTCTGGCCCGACGCCCTGCCCGTGCCGCTGGTGTCCCACGTCGTCGGCGGGCAGCTCAAGAAGCTCGAAATGCCCGGATTCGGCACCGACCAGTACCCGCACTCGGCCTTCGAGGAGGCACTGCGCGACGCGCCGGCCCGCGACCGCTGATCGCCCGGGAAACCACTCAGGCACGCACCCCCATCAGTCAGTTGTCGCTGTTGACGTTGGTGAGGGCGGCGCTGTAGCCCGTGGGACAGTACAGGGTGTCGGAGCCGTCGCCGGTGTGCCAGCGGCCGTTGACCGTCTGCCGGATGCCCTTGACGCTGTCGCTTTCACAGATCAGGACGAGTTGCCAGTGGTTCTTCGGGGCGCTGGTCTGGCAGTTGACGGAGCCCCAGTTCTGGCCCTGGTTGGTGACGCAGTAGGAGGTCGCCGAGGCCGACGGCGCGGCGATCAGCCCCGCTCCCATGAGCAGTGCCGCCCCGGTGCCGATGGCTGCGATTCGACGCATGACCTTCTCCTTGCCGTAGATCCGACAGCATGTGCGGCCAGCATTTCGAAGATGTGAATGCGCGTATACATGAACAGCACAACTGGCCGAAACCGGACCCTTCCGCTTCGGTTCGGTGGCGCGCCGACCTGCGGTGCAGGTGAGGGCCTGCGGTGCAGGTGCGGGGTACGGGGAGGGCGTAGCAGTCCGGTGACATAGCAGGGTCTGTTTCGTCGACTGCTCGCACTAACTTCGTTCCTGTACGCAGCCACGTTGCTCCTGGCCCCCGCAGGAGAGGCCACCGGCAACGAGCTGTTCCTCACCCGTACTTCGCCCAGGAGCACCGCATGTCGACCTTAACGAACCGCCGCTCGTCCGCCGTCCGCACGCTGGCCGGCTCCGCCCTGGCGGCCGCTCTGCTGGTGTCCACCGCGACAGCCTGCTCCAGCCCGTCCCCCGCGAACCAGACCGCCGCGCCGGCCGCCACGCCCACGACGCCCAGCGCGCAGGGCACCACCCGGCCGGCCGCCGCGCCCAGTGCTCCCACCGCTCCCGACACCGCCGCGCCGGCCGCACCCCCCGCGCCCGGCACCGCCCCACCGGCCGCCACGCCCACCACGCGCCACACCACCACGCCGCCGGCCGCCCCGCCCAAGGGGACGTCCCCGGTCCGCACCCAGAAGCTGGTCGACGGCAGCACGGCCGAGATCCGCGCGACCGGCAACCAGAACTACGTCGCCAAGATCGTCAACAACGGTACGGAGTACGGCACGCTGGAGACGCACGACTCCGACGCCGGGGTCGACTTCAACGACATGTTCATCGTGCTCTCGATGGACGGCACGGCCCACTCCTGGATGGGCGGCGGACACCAGGGGCCGGGCACGTTCAAGCTCGCGGGCGGCTGGACGGCCAAGGTCACGAAGATCGGCGAACTCCACTACCGCGCGCAGATCCTCGGCAACGACGGCGCGGTGAACGGCACGCTGGAGGCGAACCAGCAGGACGCCGGAGCCGTCGCCAACGGCGTGTACATGGTGCTCAGCACCGGCGGTCAGATCAGCGCCAACATGTGACCATGACAAGCTCGCGCCATGAATGCCCAGGAAGCCGCCGGCGGGCCGCCGGCGGAAACCTCCTGAACCGCCTGGCCAGCCGAACGAGTGAGGCCGGCGACGGCTGCTCCCCGCGCGGCCCCGCCGCCCACGCGGGCATCAGCAGCAGGCCCGCAGCCTGCCCGACGGCCGTTCGCGACCGGCCGGAGGGCGTACCCACCGCGGCGGCGCGGTGCTCGAAAACTCCCCGTTCGCCCCGGGCGCGCCCGGAGGTGACCTGCTTGAACCCCGCGTTCGAACAGCGCCATCATCTGTCCCCTGCCGACCACACGGTCACCCCGGCTCAGCTTCCCCGAGGCTGCTTTGGACTGCCCCGGCGCGCCGGCAGGAGGAGCGTCCCGTCGCCCTCGCTCAACAGCCCCGTCGGCCCGAGTGAACGAGGAGTCCGCGCAGTGATCGATTTCAAGGTGCTGACCGCACTGGCCGCCCACGAGGGCATCGAGCGGATCGGCGTCGGCGTGGTGGTCCGCGACCCCTCCGGCCGGATCCTGCTGATCCGCCGGGCCGCGCACGACGCCCTTCCCGGCCTGTGGGAGTACCCGGGCGGCGGCCACGAGGCCGACGACCGGGAGGACGGCGAGGGGGTCGAGGCGGGCGCTGCCCGGGAACTGGCCGAGCGGACCGGGCTCGCCGGGCTACCGCTGGAGTACGCGCGGAGCCTGGACCTCACCGACCGGAACGGCCGTCGGGTACGGCAGTTCGTGTTCACCACCGTCGTACCGGACGGCACCCCGGTCACGCTGTCGGCCGAGCACGACGACCAGCAGTGGGCCCGCCCCGACCAACTGCCGCAGACCGGCGACGGCGAGCGCGAGGTGATCAGGTGGCTCACCCGTCGCCTGGCGATCCCGGGCTGGCGGCCGGTCGGCGGCTACCTCACCACCATCGCGCGGCCCACGGTCTACGG
The DNA here is from genome assembly GCF_044760075.1 of Kitasatospora sp. NPDC098663. Taxonomy (NCBI): domain Bacteria; kingdom Bacillati; phylum Actinomycetota; class Actinomycetes; order Kitasatosporales; family Streptomycetaceae; genus Kitasatospora; species Kitasatospora sp. NPDC098663. The sequence continues at coordinate 295,208 of NZ_JBIWAP010000005.1, forward strand.
GTGCTTCCTGGTCACCGACCCGGACGGCCGCGTCCTCGGAATGCGATCGACCATCAACCCGTCCGTGTGGAACCTCCCCGGCGGCAACGTCGAACACGGCGAGACCCCGTTCGGCACGGCACTGCGCGAGGCCCAGGAGGAACTGGGACTCGACCTCGCCGCGGAGAACCCCGAGGTGATCGCCCGGCGGCGCCTGATCGCGGTCGTCCACGAGCAGGCCGGCACGGAGTACCCGGTGCCGGTGTGCGGATACGTCTTCGACGGCGGCGTTCTAACCCCCGAGCAGCAGGCCCGCATCCGGCTCGACCCGGCCGAGCACACCGAGTGGCGCTTCGAGACCGCCCACGACTGGTGCGACCTGATGTCACCGGACCGCTACCAGCGGCTCCTCCAGGCACTGCGCGCCCACCGCTGCGGCACCCCGCTGTACCTGGAACGCCCGTCCCCAGAGGGCGAGTTCGAAGGAATCATGGTCCTCGTCACCGACCGGCACGGCCGGCTGCTGATGCACCACCGCGACGACAAGCCGGGCATCGCCTGGCCGGGCTACTGGACCCCCATCGGCGGCTGGCGCGAGGGCGTCGAGACCCCGCAGGAGAACGCGGCGCGCGAGGTCCGCGAGGAAGCCGGCATCGAGATCACGGGGCTGCGGATCCTGCCCGGCCCGCACCACGAGCTGGTCTCCCCGCTCACCCGCGTCCTGCACGCCGCCTGGGACGGCCCGGAGACGGACCTCCGGCTCGGCGACGAGGGCCTGGCCGTCCGCATGGTCCCCCTGGCCGAGGTGCTCGACCTCAAGGTCCCGCCGTACCTCCAGCACTACCTGCCGCTGCTGGCCGACAGCGCCGGCCGGCCCGCGAGGAGGACCTCGTGAACCGGCCCCGGCGCAGCGAAACCGGCCGGCCGGACCGTCCGGCCCCGTCGGAACCGACGGCCTGAGGATGGCCGGCCGCCACCGCCGCCCGCCCGAGCCGCAGCTGCCGGCCGACACCGATGCCCGGCTGCGGGCCATCGCCGACCAGCGGCCCGTCGTGGAGGAAGGCATCGTCACCTTCCCCGCCAGCACCGCCCCGTACGCCTACCGCACCGTGCACCGGCCCGACGGCGGCACCGACCAGCACCTCGTCCGCCTCGACCTGCCCCGGCGACCACCCGGGTGACCGCCCGGGTGACCGGCTCGACAGCCGACGTTCCTGACGCCGCAATCCGGTACCAGGACTCGCCCCTCTCGGCCGTCAGTGCTGTCCGACCCGCTGTCGGCCGGTCCGCCGGGAGGCGGCCACGACGGGGAAGGCGTACTCCCGCATCCGGAGCTCGTAGGCGCGTACGCCGTCCACGAGCGGCGCGCCGGAGGCCGCGGCCCCGGCCAGGGTCCGCGTCAGCTCGGCGGCGTCGCGGATCGCGGTGTTCGCGCCCATCGCCAGCACCGGGCTCATGGCGTGGATCGCGTCCCCGAGCAGGGTGACGGGGCCCGGCTCCCACGGTGGTACGGGACTCGCCGTGGAGATGCGCAGCGGGAACAGCGAGCCGGTCTCCCAGTGGTCCAGGAGGCGGTGCACATCGGGGTGCCAGTCGTCGCCCACCAGGCGTCCGGCCAGCTCGCGCAGCGCGGGACCGTCGAGACCGCGCAGCGCCTCGAACGAGGGCATGGCGGGGTGGTCCGCCGGCGCTCCCACCAGGCAGGCGATGTAGTCGCCGACGGGGGCGAGGGGGACGGGCGGCGTGTGCGCCGGGCCGGCGGCACCGGGGGCGCGGGCGAACCGCACGGGCCCGAAGCCGACATGCGGACTTCCCGGCCCTCCGGTCACCACGGTGAAGATGCTGTCGAACACCCACGGCGGCAGTGCGCCCGCCTCCGCCTCTTCGACCTCTCCGACTCCGGTATCCAGCGCATCGAGCGCATCGAGCGCATCCAGCGGAATCCTGCCGTAGATCAGGCGCAGTCCCGCGTCCTCGACCCGGGCGTGCGGCAGCAGTTGTCGGCGTACCGCCGATCCGACCCCGTCCGCGCCGACGAGCAGGTCGGCGCTCACACTGCGGCCGTCGGCGAACCGCGCGGTGACCGTTCCGTCCTGCCCCCTCTCCCAGCTCAGCAGTTCCGCGCCGTAGCGCACGGTGTCCGTCAGGCCGGAGAGCAGGATCTGGCGCAGCGTCGGCCGGTTGAACGCGTACGAGCGGTACGGGCGGGCCGTGCCTCCGATGGGATCGGGGCCCGGCGCGGTGGGCCGGTCCGCGAGCACGCCCAGGTGGCGGTCACGGACGGAGACCCGGGCGGGCGGCGAGGCCGCGGTCGCCAGGCCCAGCCGGAAGAGGTGCTCCGGCAGGCAGCGTTCCAGGCCCGCGAGCCCGGGTTCGTCGAGCTGGACGCGGTAGCCCTGCGGCCTCGCGTCCGGGTGCCGGTCCCGCTCGTACACGGCGACGTCGAAGCCGCGGGCGCGCAGCCCGTGGGCGAGGGTGAGGCCGCCGAGTCCGGCGCCGGCGATGATGACACGGTGCTGGTGCACAGTCTTCTGCCTTCGTTGTGGTCACGAAGGAAGCACTGGGGTTCCGCGAAGGGAACAAACACCGCGAGGGCGCCGCTCAGAAACACCATTCAGGAGCGATTTTTCGCGCATTCCGTTGAATCTGGGCCCACAGTAGCAGTGACCCGCCGGGTGGAGGGGATCCACCGGCATTCCGGCCCTGGGAGGGCGGCCCCGGGCGTCACGCGGCGGGGTGCCGACCCACCGCTCGAATCAGCCCGCGCGGACTTGTGGCGCGCAGGTCCTCCGGTGCCCGGCGGCGGCCCCGCCCCGTCGCAGGCCGCCGCCGGGCTGCTGCGGGTGCGCCGACGGCCACCTCGGCGCACCGTGGACCTATGGCCCTCGTCGGGCCGCCGGGGCCTGCGGACGCCCTGGTCCGCTCGGGCCGCGAAGAGCCGGTGGCGCCGGTGGCGCCGCCAGGCACACGCCCCGCGGGGTGCTCCGGACGCGCTCGGCGCCCTCGGGCCGAACGGCCGCCGCCCTGTCCGGCACCGTCGGCAGCCGGCCGGACACACGTCGTATGCGTCGCCGGGGCGACGGACCGGACCACCGGCCGATCACGCGAATATCTCGAAAGGGAAATCCGCCATGTCCTACCCAATAGCCCACTACTGGGGCGAATCGGGCGAGAATACGGCAAATCTCCGATTCGGCGTCGCCGCGCCGGACGTGTCGATCGGCGCGGGGGGAACACGAGTCCACTACCTGGTCGACACGCCCTCCGCGAACAAGACGTTCGGCCTGTACCGGTTGGACATGGGGCCTCGGCCGACAGGCCCCGCTCCACATTTCCACCGGACCATGTCCGAGTCGTTCTTCGTCCTGTCCGGGATCATGCGCCTGTACGACGGCGAACGGTGGATCGACGCCGGGGCGGGTGACTTCCTGCACGTGCCGGAGGGCGCTGTGCACGGCTTCCGCAACGAGTCCCACGAACCGGCCTCGATGCTGATGCTCTTCGTGCCGGGCGTGCCACGTGAATCGTTCTTCGAGGAGATCGCGGAGATCGCGGCCCGAAAACGCCCGATGAGCGACGCGGAATGGGCGGAACTCTACGGCCGGCACGACCATTTCCTGGCCTGACCGGCCTGTCCGGCCGGGAGTTGGACCGTCGGCGGGCTGCTGGCCGGCACCGGAGTCGGGCAGGAGCCGTCCTCGAAGGAGCCGTCCTCGCAGGACTCGATGAACGCCTCCCCGATGCCCGGGAGGAGGCCGCCACCCGGATGACGGCCTCCGGACGTCGGACCGAAGGCTCAGCCCGGTGCGGGGGCAGCGGCCGAACCGGGGTCGGCTTCACCGCCGCGCCCTTCGTGCCCCCCGGGTCCTGCGAGCGCTCCGGGTCCTTCGAGCTGGCGGATCAAGGTCTTGAGCGTCGCGATCTCGTCGTGCAGGGCCTTCTTGCCCGCCTTGGTGAGCTGGATCCAGGTGCGGGCGCGTTTGCCCTCGTAGCCCTTGTCGATCGTGACCAGACCCGCCTTCTCCAGGACTCCGAGGTGCTGGGAGAGATTGCCGGCGGTGAGACCGAGCGTGCCGCGCAGGAACGTGAACTCCACCCGCCGGGCTTCCTCGGCCACCGCGAGGATGCCCAGGCGGACGCGCTGGTGCACGACGTCGTCAAGGCTGCTGGTGGGGTGTTCGGTCATGCGGCCGACCGCCCCTGGATCCGCTGCAGCAGGGCGAGGCCGATGCCGCCGAGCAGCAGCACACCTCCGTCGAGCAGGAGGCTCGGGAAGCCCCACGGGGACGGGTCGGGACGGCTGCCGGAACTGAGCATGACGACAAGGTACCCGCAGGTGACGGCGAGGAGCGGCCAGCTGCGCTCGATCCGGGCGAGCAGCAGCAGCGCCAGGCCGATCGTGCCGGCCGGGCTCACCACCGTGTTGAAGAACAGCGCGACGGGCGACGCTCCGTGGAGATCGGCGAGGAACCCCGGGTGCGTGGCCGTCCACGCCGTGTAGACGGTGATGAGCACGACCAGGACGACGCCCAGCGCCAGGTACGGTCCGACCCGGTTGCCCAGGCCGCGCCGGTCGGAACGGCGCAGGTAGAACCAGCTGATCGCGGCATAGGCGAGCAGCAGTGCCACCGGCCAGTACCACATCGCCGGCGGCAGGTCGCCGACGCGGTCGCCTTGGCCGTAGCGGACCACCGGCGCCGCGCCGAACCGCACGGCGGCGAAGACGAGGAGGGGGAACCAGCCACCGCGCTGCTCACGACGGACGTGGTGGACCAGGGACCGCTTCATCGCCAGGAGGGAGCGGGGGTCGCCTGGGGGCGGGACAGAGTGGGTTGCCATGGGGCTAAGGTTTGCATCACAAACTGATTGTGTCTAGAGATCTATTTGCAACGCTCTGGAAGACGTGCCGGACCCCCTGATCGCCAGGAACTCCGTCGGCCGCCGGCCCGCCCCGGTCGGGGCCCCGACCGGGGCCGCCGAGGGCGCCGGTCCGGCCGCGCTGGCCGCTCTGGCCCACGCCCCACCCCCGCAGCCGTCACAACACCCCCCACCGGACGCGCGGCGGAGCGGACCCTTATGACAACAGCATTGACGTGTGAGGACACCGCCGGTTTCATAGCTCGCACCCTCCCCCCACACGAGCAAGGCGGTGATCCGTTGACACCGACGGTGAAGGACACGGGCAGCGTTCCGAGACCGGACGCGAGCAACCCCCACGTCACCATGCACAAGTCCATCGGCCTGCTGGACGGGGCGACGATCGCCGCCTCCAGTACGGCGGCCACCAGCAGCATCGGCATCGGCCTGGGACTGATGGCCGGAGTCGTCGGCCTGCACCTGCCCGCGATCATGCTGCTGGCCTTCCTGCCCGTGCTCGCCATCGCGGGCGGGTACGGTCGGCTGAACGCCGTGGAACCGGACGCCGGCAGCAGCTACCGCTGGGTGGGCCGAATACTCAGCCCCTGGCTGGGCTTCCTCACCGGCTGGGTGAACACCGTGGGCACCGTGGTCTTCATGGCCTACACCACCACGGTCACCGGCTCCTCCATCATCCAGCTCCTCGACCTGGCCCACGTACGCAGCGTCGCGGGCCTTCGCCTCGACGCCGACTCGACCGTCCAGTGCACCCTGCTCGGCCTGGTGGTCCTGGCCGGCGCGGCGCTGGTGGCGGTGCGCGGCCTGGGCCTGGCCGCGCGGCTGCAGAAGGCGCTGCTGGTGTTCGAGTACGCGGTGCTGCTCGGCTTCTGCGGGTACGGGCTGTTCGCCGGCGACCAGCCGTTCTCGCCGCAGTGGTTCAACCCGTTCGACATCCCGTCCTTCGACGCGCTCGCCCAGGGCATGGTGCTGGCGGTGTTCTGCTACTGGGGCTTCGAGTCGGTGTTCAGCGTCGGCGAGGAGGTGCGCAGCCCCCGGGACGCCTCGCGGGGCGGCATGCTCGCCCTGGTGGTGATGCTGCTGCTCTTCCTGCTCGCCGGCACGGCCTTCCAACGGGTGCTGCCGCTCGACGAGTTGGCCGACAACGGCGCGCACGGGCTCACCTACTTCGGCACCACGCTCGCCCACCAGCCGCTGGCCGCCCTGCCGTTGATCGCGCTCATGTTCTCGGCGGTGGCCTCCCTGCAGTCGTCCGTGATCCCGACGGCGCGCGGGATGTACGCGATGGGGCGCGACGGCGTGCTCGGCCCGGTCTGGACCCGGCTGCACCCGAAGCACACGACGCCCGCCGTCGGCACACTGCTGATCACCGGCATCGCGATGGCCCTGGCGCTCGCCTCGATCGCCATCCCCACCGTGAACGACCTGATCTCAGCCGCCGTCAACGCGATCGGCATCATCGTCGCGCTGTACTACGCGCTGACCGCCGTCGCGGCCGCCGTCCGGTTCCGGCACCTGCTGCGCAGCGCCCCGCTGGAGGGGCTGCGCGCGGTGGTCGGCCCGCTGCTGGGCGCAGCGGCGCTGCTCGCCGTCGGCGGCTACCTGGCCTGGTCGTTCTACGACTCCGCCGACCACTTCGAACTGGCCGCCGACAACGGGTGGTTCGAGCTGACCGTGACGGTGCTGATGATCGTCACCGGGCTGCCGGCGGCCGCCTGGGCCCGCTGGCGGCGGCGCTCACCCTACTTCCGGCCCGAAACCGACTGAATTTCGACCCGAAGCCGACCGAATTCCGGCCGGAACCGACCGAATTCCGGCCCGACACCGACCGAGAACCCGCGGAAACCATGAGAGAACGGAGCACCCCCATGCCCGAGGCCGACCTGGTCTTCACCCACGGCCCCGTCCACACCGGCGACGCCGCCCGTACCCGGGCGAGCTGCCTGGCCGTGACCGGCGAGCGGATCACCGCCGTCGGCCACGACGAGGTCCGGGAGCTGATCGGGCCGGGGACGGAGGTCGTGGACCTCACCGGCAAACTGCTGCTGCCCGGTTTCCAGGACGCGCACGTCCACGCGGTCTTCGGCGGCGCCGAGCTGGCCGCCTGCGACCTCACCGGCACGGTCGGTGTCGCCGACTACCTGGAGCGGATCCGCGCCTACGCCGACGCCAACCCCGACCAGGCGTGGATCACCGGCAGCGGCTGGTCGATGGAGAGCTTCGAGGGCGGCCTGCCGACCCGCCAACTGCTGGACTCCGTCGTCCCCGACCGCCCGGTGTACCTGACCAACCGCGACCACCACGGCGCCTGGGCCAACACCCGGGCCCTGGAGCTCGCCGGCCTCACCCGGGACACCCCCGACCCCGCCGACGGGCGGATCGAGCGCGAGGGCGACGGCACCCCGAGCGGCACGCTCCAGGAGGGCGCCACCGGCCTGGTCGCCCGGCTGGTCCCGCCCTCCACCGCCGCCGACCGGCTGGACGGGCTGCTGCGCGCGCAGCGGCTGCTGCACTCGCTCGGCATCACCGGCTGGCAGGACGCGCTGCTCGGCGCGTTCAACGGCCAGCCGGACCCGTCCGACGCCTACCTGGCCGCCGCGCGCTCCGGCGCACTGACCGCCCGGGTGACGGGCGCGCTCTGGTGGGACCGCGACCGAGGTGCCGATCAGATCCCCGAACTCGTCGAGCGGCGCACGGAGTTGAGCCACGGCCGGTTCCGGGCCGGCTCGGTGAAGATCATGCAGGACGGCATCGCCGAGAACTTCACCGCCGCGATGACCAGCCCCTACCTGGACGGGTGCGGCTGCGCCACCGCCAACTCGGGCCTCAGCTTCGTCGATCCGGTCGCCCTGCGCGGGTACGTCACCGAACTGGACGCGCTCGGCTTCCAGGTGCACTTCCACGCGCTCGGCGACCGGGCCGTCCGCGAGGCACTGGACGCGGTCGAGGCCGCCCGCGCCGCCAATGGCCGGCGCGACACCCGCCACCACCTCGCCCACCTCCAGGTCGTCCACCCGGACGACCTGCCCCGCTTCGCCCGGCTCGGCGCGATCGCCAACATCCAGCCGCTCTGGGCCGCGCACGAGCCCCAGATGGACGAGCTGACCATCCCCTTCCTCGGACCGGAACGCGCCGCCTGGCAGTACCCCTTCGGCGCGCTCCAGCGCGCTGGCGCCACCCTGGCGGCGGGCAGCGACTGGCCGGTGAGCAGCCCGGACCCGCTGGCCGGTCTGCACGTGGCCGTCAACCGGAGGGAGCCGGGGGCCGCCGACGCCCGGGTCTTCCTGCCCGAGCAGCGCCTCGACCTGGCCTCCGCCCTCGCCGCCTACACGGCCGGAACCGCCCACGTCAACGGCCATGACGACGCAGGCACCCTCACCGCGGGCCACCTCGCCGACCTCGTCGTCCTGGACCGCGACCTCTTCACCGCCCCGGCCGAGGAGATCGCCGACGCCCGCGTCCTGCGCACCTACGTCGGCGGCCGGCTCGTCCACGCGGCGGACTGAACCGCCCGGGGGTGACCCGGTGCCCCGGCGGCGGGCCGCACTCCGGATCCGCCCGTGCTCCGGCCCGCCTCCCGGCCGCGCTCAGCCCGTGGCCGGGAGGCGGGCCGCGGCGGCGTCGAGGAGGAGGTCGAGGGCGTAGGGATAGCCACTGCGGCGCATGTCGCTGGTGAGGAGGCGGGCGGTGGCGGCGATGTGCGGGTGGGTGGTGGCGTCGAGCCGGGCGTAGGAGGCCTGCCAGACCTCCAGGTCGGCGGCCTGGGCAGCGGCGGGCAGGGCGAGGGCGGCGGCGTCGAGCGCGGCGAAGCCGAGGCTCTGGTCGACGAAGGCGTGGTAGATCCGGACGGCCTCGCGGTCGGGGAAGCCCGCCCCGCGCAGGACGCCGAGGATGGCCTCGACGGCGGCGATCTCGTAGGTGCGGCCGGTGGTGCGGTGGGCGGCGAGCAGCGCGGCCTGCGGGTGGGCCAGGTAGGCCGCGTGGATGCGCAGGCCGATGGCGCGCAGGTCGGCGCGCCAGTCGCCGGTGGCCTGCCAACCGTGCTGGGCGCGGCCGATGAGCTCGTCGGCGACGGCGAGCAGCAGGTCGTCCGCGCTGCGGAAGTAGCGGTAGACAGCGCTGGGATCGGCGCCGAGCGCGGTACCGAGCCGCCGTACGGTGAGCGCGGCGGCGCCGTGCTGCTCGATGAGCCGGAGCGCGGTGTCGACGATCAGTTCGCCGGACAGGACGACGCCTTGCTTGGTGGGCCGCCGACGCTGCCGTCGGGGCTCGGGGACTACCCGTTCGCTCATGCCCGGCAGCGTAGGTCAACAGACTTGACGTAGGCCAGAGGGCCCGCGACTCCGCCCGGTCCGGCGCGGGGGCGCCGGCGGGTTCCTGGCCGCCGCCCTCCGGCCGTGGCGGTGGTGACGATCGGCGACCGCAGGACGGCCGACTGGACGACCCGGCCGCAGGGGCGAGCCGGCCCGCTTCGGCAGGCTCGCCCGAGTCCGCCAGTGGATCGAGGCCGTCGTCGACACCCTCGACCGGACTCACCCGGCTACGGCAGACCGGTGGCGGCATGGAGGAGGGTGGCGCCGGCGTCGTCGGCTTCGAGCGAGTACATCATGACGCCGCCGAGGTTCAGCTGCCCCGAGGGCCGGCGAACTCGGCTCCGGAGAAGCCCCGTTGGGACGGTGGCGGGTCCTGGCGGTTTCTGACGGGGTGCGACGGGTGTGACGGGTTCTTGCCGGTCCCAGCGGAGCGGGATTCCGCCATTCTCGAACGGGTGCCCGGAACCGCCCTCGGCGGGGCGGGGCGCCCGCGAGGATTCCTTACATGTCCACGCTCACCAGACTGGTCACGGCAGGCCTCGCCGCAGCCCTGTCCCTGACCGCCGCCACCGCCACCGCCACCGCCACCGCCACCGCCACCGCCACCGCCACCGTCTCGGCGGCGCCCGTCGAGAGCCCGCCCGCCACCGGCCAGCACGTCACCCTGTCCCAGGCCGGGAACTACCCCACCGAGCAGCAACGGGACGGCGTCTTCTCGCTGTCCTGGACCTCGGCCGGAACCGAGGACCTCACCGGGCCCACCCACTTCACCATCGACCTGCCGCCCGGGGTCACCACCGGCGGCGCGATGTTCTACTCCATGCCGCCCGACTACACCTTCACCCAGACCGTCTCCGCCGACGGCCGCCACCTGGAGGCCGTCGTCCTGCGCCACCGCGCACCCGGCCGCTCCGACTTCATGAAGGTGACCGTCCACGCGGCGGGGACCGGGCCGATCACCGGCGCGATCACCGCCCTGGTGGCCAACCCCAACGACCCGGACCCGACCGGACACGTCTCCACCCACCTGTTCGGGGGCGACCAGCAGCCCCCGGCAATCCCGCCGGTGCCCCAGGTCGACGGCGTCGACACCACGACGGGCCCGGGCACGGGCGGCACGCCCGTCACCGTCACCGGCACCGGCCTGTACGGCGCCATGGTGCTGATCGGCGGCGTCGCCGCCCCCGGCACCTGCACCGACACCGCCTGCACGGTGACCACCCCGGGCGGCTCGGACACCGCCGACATCACCGTGGTCGCGCCCGGCGGGACCGTCCCGGCCCCGGCCGACTTCGAGTACACCGGCGCCCCGCCGCCCAGGCCGGTGCCCTCGATCGTCCACCTGACCCCCAACGGCCCGGGCCAGGACGGGGAGCAGGTGATCATCGTCGGCGACGACCTGGCCGCCGGCACGGTCGCGTTCGACGGCGACCCGGCCGCGCACTTCTCCTGCGGCCCGCAGCTGTGCACGGCCACCGCACCGGCCGCCGACGCGCCCGGACCGGTGGACGTCACGGTGACCACGGCGGGCGGCACGAGCGCGCCCCTGCCGTTCACGTACACCCCGCCCCCCTCGCACCCATAGGCGAACCCGCCCGCCGGCCGACGGAAGAAATTTGCATGACTGCCATTTGGCAGTCATGCCATTTACTTACCTTGGGGTCGTCCGTCGAAAAGCAAGTGATCTTTCCTCACCGAGCGAGGGTGCATGAAGCGACACTCGAACCCGGCTGCTCCGGAAGCCGGAGCCATCGGCATCGTCCAGATATCCGACCTGCACTTCCGGAACTCCCCCGGGGCCCGGAACTTCGTCACCCACGAACCCGACACCGGACTCGCCGCCGTCCTCGCGGACGCGAAGCAGGCGATCACGGACGCCGCCGTGGTGGTCGCCACCGGAGACCTGGCCGACACCGGCGAGCCGGGCGCGTACGGGCGGATAGGCGGGGTCCTGGACGCCCTCCCCACCCCGGTCTACTGCCTCGCCGGCAACCACGACCGCCAGGACACTTTGCAGGCCTGCCTGCCCCGCCCCAACGTGCACCTCGAACCCGCCGTCCGGGTCGGGAACTGGCTGATGCTGTTCCTCGACACCAACGCGCACGGCCGCGAGGCAGCCGCCGACGGCACCTACCACGACCGCGACGACCGCGTACACGCGGCCGCCCAACCGGGCCTCACCCCGGCCGAGGAGGCACGCGCCCGCGCGATCCTGATGACCACCGAAGCCGACCACGTCTTCGTGTGGCTGCACCAGCCGCCCCTGCGCCGGACCGCCCCGGCCGTCGAGAGCTACAGCGAACTCGCCGTGCTGATGCGCGACTTCCCCAAGATTCGCGCAATCGGCGCCGGCCACCTGCACGGCGACCTGTCCGGCGAGTTCGAACAGCGCCCCGTGTACGTGTGCCCGTCGACCTTCTTCAGCATCGACCACGTGAACCGGCGCTTCCAGGGCCCCGGCTACCGCACCTACACCCTCCATCCCGACGGTCGCATCGACAGCGCGGTCCACACGGTGCCCGGTGAGATCAGCGACACCATGCGCGACGCCCCGCTCCCCGTCTTCCTCGCCGATCTGCTGGCGGGCCGGATCACCGGCGAGGAGCTCCGGGCCCTGAGCGACGCCGAGTTCGAGGAACGCTTCGGCGAACCGCGTCCGATGCGCCGAACACGATGAGCGGCCCTTCCGGTCCCTGAGCCGGGCCCGGGCCGGGCGGGCAGTTCCCGCCCGACGGAGCCGGCGCGGATCAGGGCGCAACCGTTCGAGCGGCGGCGCCCTGATCCGCTCGGGACGGGCGGTCGGAGCCTGTCGGCGGTCAGCCTTCGTGGACCGGCTGCCCGGCGGTGGGCAGGGCTTCGCCCGTCTCCAGCAGTGTCTTGAGGCTGGAGAGAATGGCCGGCCAGCCCTGGCTGCACATCGAGCGCAGGGCCCCGGCGGGGTCGAAGTCGTCGTGGGTGACGGTCAGCTTCACCTGGTTGCCGTGCGGCACCAGCTCGAAGGTGACCTTCGACCGGCGTTCCCCGGCCAGTTCGGCGCGCAGTTCCTCGCCGACACCGACCGTCCGGGCCCACTGCGGAGTGAAGGTGTGCCAGGTGTAGGAGAGCCGCCGGTACGGCTCGTGGACGAGTACGACCTGCTCCGGGTCGGCGCTCCGTGCGCCGCGCTCGGCCCAGACGACGGGTGAGCCCTCGGCCCAGTCGGTCTCAAGGCGCACGCCCCAGTAGCGCTCGGTGAAGGCGGGGTCGGTGAGCGCCTGCCAGAGCCGCTCGGGTGTGGTGTTGATGTACGTCGTGTAGACGAAGGCGTTGTTGTCCATGGGTGGCTGCTCCAGTGCTCTCTTCAGATCGGCGAGCGCGGCGGCCCGCCCGCGGTCGAACTGGCTGATCCAGCGGTCCGCGATGGCGTTGATCGGAGCGGCGTTCAGGTAGTGCAGCTTCTCGCGGCCCTGCCGCACGGTGGTCACCAGTTCGGCCGCCTCCAGCAGGGCGAGGTGCTTGCTGACCGACTGCCGGGCCATGTCCAACCCGGCGCACAGCTCCCGCAGGCTCTGCCCGTTGTGGGCGCGCAGGCGGTCCAGCAGCCGGCGGCGGCTGGGGTCGGCCAGGGCTTTGAATATCTCGTCCATCCGACGCCACCCCCCATCAGGCAGCCAAACAGCTGCCTTTTCACATTAGGCAGCCGTTTGGCTGCTTGTCAACGGCGACGCCCGGCACATCGGTGCTGCCGTGGCCGGCGAGCCGACCGGCCGGCCCGTCGCCACCCGACCGGGGATGGCCTCGCCCCGGATCAGCGGGCCGAATCCGTACCAGAGTGGGTCCGGGCGGTGTCCAGCAGCGTGCGGACCGCCGCCCGGACGCGGTGGTCCGCTGCGGCGGGATCAGCGGCGTCGAGCTTTCCGTCGAGGTGGAGGAAGGCCAAGCCGTGGACCAGCGCCCACACGGCGGTGGACATCGCCTCACGGTCGGCACCGGGAAAGGTGTCGCCGACGATTCCGCCGACGTAGTCCCACATCGCGGCGGTCGCCGCGGCCCGTTCCGCGTCCGCGGGGTCACAGGGTTCGGCGAACATCACCCGGAACAGCGCGGGCCGGTCGACGGCGAAGCGAACATAGGCGGCGGCGACGGCGGCGAGGTCCTCGGGTTCGCGCGGGGCGGGGTGCGCGGCAGCGAGGTGCTCGGCGAGTTCGCGGTACCCCTGCGCGGCGACGGCGGAGAGCAGCGCCTCCCGGTCGGCGAAATGACGGTAGGGGGCGGTCGCCGAGACGCCGGCCCGGCGGGCGACGGCACGCAGTGACAGTGCGGCGCTGCCGTCCTCCTCCAGGAGGTCACGGGCTGCGCGCAGGCAGGCGACCCGCAGGTCGCCGTGGTGGTACGAGCCGGTCTGCTGTGGCATGGGTCACCCTCACTCATGTTTGCACTGCTTACATCGCCGTCCTAATGTGAACAGTGCAAACATTCTAGTCCAGGGTGAGGAGACCCCCGTGGCGGACGACCTGTTCACGACACTGCGGTTGGATTCGGGCGCGGTTCTGCCCAACCGGATCGCGAAGGCGGCCATGGAGGAGAACCTGGCCGACGACGGCCAGCTGCCCGACCGGCGGCTGTTCGACCTCTACCGCAACTGGTCCGCGGGTGGCAGCGGCCTCCTGATCACCGGCAACGTCATGGTCCACGCCGAGGCGCTCACCGGCCCGGGCGGCGTCGTCCTCGATGCCGCCGCTCCCCTGGAACCCTTCACCGATTGGGCCCGGGCCGCCAAGTCCGGCGGCGCCTCGGTGTGGATGCAGATCAACCACCCGGGCCGCCAGGTGCCCTCCGGCCTGCCCGGCGTGGTCTGGGGCCCCTCCGACATCGGCGTCGACCTCGGCCGGCACAGCGGCCGCTTCGGCCGCCCCACCGCCATGACTCCCGAACAGATCGCCACCACCGTCGAGCGTTTCGCCACCACCGCCCGCCGCGCCGCCCAGGCCGGCTTCGACGGCGTGGAGATCCACGCGGCCCACGGCTACCTGCTCTCGCAGTTCCTCTCCCCCCTGGTGAACACCCGCACCGACGCCTGGGGCGGCTCACCGGCCAACCGCGCCCGGATGCTGCTGGACGTGGTGCGGGCCGTCCGCTCCGCCGTCCCACCGCGGTTCGCCGTCGCCGTGAAAATCAACTCCGCCGACTTCCAACGCGGCGGCTTCGACACCGACGACGCCCGGCAGGTGATCGCCATGCTCGCCCCCCTCGGTGTCGACCTGGTCGAACTCTCCGGCGGCAGCTACGAGAGCCCCGCGATGACCGGCCGCCCCGCCGACCAGCGCACCCGCTCCCGCGAGGCCTACTTCCTCGACCTGGCCGCCGACCTGGTCCGCACCAGCCCGCTCCCACTCATGCTCACCGGCGGCATCACCCGCCGTGAGACCGCCGAGCAGGTCCTCGCGGACGGCGTCGCGGTGATCGGCATGGGCACCGCCCTCGCCGTCACCCCCGACCTGCCCCTCCGCTGGGACGCCGGCACCGAAGCCGACCGCGCCCTGCGCCCGGTGACCTGGTCCGACAAGGCACTCGCCTCCGCCGCCGGCATGGCACAGGTCCGCCACCAGTTGCGCCGCCTCGCCTCCGGCCGGGCCCCCGCCCCCGGCACCCACCCCGCCGTGGCCCTGCTCGTCGAACAGCTCCAGCAGCGCAAGGCCCTGCGCCGCTACCGCGCCTGGCTGGACACCCGCCGGCCCGAAGCGGCGTAGGCACTCCCGGGCCGCGTAGCCGCCAGTGGGGGGGACCCATTGCCCCGGAAATGCAGAGAACCCCCATCCGGTCTCCCGGATGGGGGTTCTCTGTGAATGATTGTTCGGCGGCGTCCTACTCTCCCACAGGGTCCCCC